>NZ_JBIADZ010000001.1:578574-728887 GCF_042868035.1 Streptomyces sp. NPDC007875
TCCTCCCAACACCAGACTCCGCCCCCCCCCCCCCCCCCCCCCCGGGGGGGGGGGGCGCCGCGCCCCCCCCCCCCCGGGGGCCCCCCCCCCCGGGGGGGGGCCCCCCCCGGGGGGGCCCCCCCCCGCCCGGTGAGGTACGGCACACTCAGTCGTTGGGCACCGTCTCATAGCGGGCGGTGCCCTCGGCCATCTGCTTCAGCACATCCTTACGGTCGCGCTTGGAGAGCCGGTCGATGTACAGGTAGCCGTACAGGTGGTCGGTCTCGTGCTGCAGACAGCGCGCGAAGTAGCCGGTGCCGCGCACCGCGATCGGCTCGCCGTCGAGATCCTGGCCGCGCACCACCGCGTAGTCGGGGCGGGCCAGCTCCATGTAGGCCGTGGGGACCGACAGACAGCCCTCATTGGAGTCGTCCAGCACCCGGCGGTCGGCGGGCAGCTCCTCCAGCACCGGGTTGCACACCACGCCCACATGGCGAACGCCCTCGTCGTCCATGCAGTCGTAGACGAAGACCTTGAGGTCGACACCGATCTGGTTGGCGGCCAGGCCCACGCCTTCCGCCGCCCGCTGGCTGGCGAACATGTCGTCGACGAGCCGCGCCAGCTCCTCGTCGAACACGGTCACGTCCCGGCACTCCTTGTGCAGGACCGGGTTGCCGTAAACGGTGATCGGGCGGGCGGTGCCGCGCTCGCGGAAGGCCCGCTCACGCTCCTCGCAGTCCTCCGTGTCCACGATGAAATCGTCGACCACCTGCTGTTTCGTCCCTTGCTGCGACATCGTCCGCCGTGTGCCTTCCCTCAACCGTGATGCGTCGCCCTACAGGGTACGGGCACGACGCGGCGGGGCGCGGTGTGGTTACCCGCTGTGAGCGGGCTTCCACGGGCCCTGGTGGGGCGTACAGGCCGGCCAGGGGGCGTCCGGTGGGGTCTCCCCCCTTCCCGCCCCTTCCCGCTGCCAAGGGCTTCGCCCCTGGCCCCCTGGGGGGCGATGAGCCGACCGTCGCCGCCGTGAACACCCGCACCGGCGGGCTGATCGCGGTCGGCACCACCCGCGCACGTCCGGGTCGTCCGACCGGGGTCTGGGGCGGAGCACCGGTTTCACTTCGCCCCCGGCTCCCGGGGGCGGGGAACCGGCCGTCGTCGCCGCGACTGCCCGCACCAGCAGACTGATCGCGGTCGGCACGCCAGCACGGTGGACGACCGGACACCGGCCCACCCGGCCCGGGGCCTGGGGCGGAGCCCCAGTTGCGGGAAGGGGCGGGAGGGGAACAGCCCCTTCCGGGGTCTGGAGCGCAGCACCGGTTTCACTTCGCCCCCGGCTCCCGGGAGGCAGGGAACCGGCCGTCGTCACCGCGACTGCCCGCACCAGCAGACTGATCGCGGTCGGCACGCCAGCACGGTGGACGACCGGACACCGGCCCGCCCGCCCCGGGGCCTGGGGCGGAGCCCCAGTTGCGGGAAGGGGCGGGGAGGGGAACAGTCCGCCGCAGGCGGCACGATCCGCCAGGCGGTCAGCAGACCTCTTCCAAGTCCCGCCACTCGCGGGTGTCCGGACTGTCGGCGACCCAGCCGTCCAGCAGCCCCCGCACCAGCCCGCCGGGCGCCGCGATCCCGCATTCGCGCTCGGGGACCCACAGCGAGCCCGAGCCCGCCATACGGTGGCCCAGCGGCCCGGGGTGGCCCGGTTCGCTGTGGTCGTGCGGGTCCAGATGCTCGCCCTCGCCCTCGTCGCTGGGCATCCGGCTCTCCGAGCAGGAGCGGCACAGCAGCCGCACCGACGACGACCAGTCCTCGGCCGCGAAGCCCGCGTCGGCCGCGAGCCGCTCCAGGGCGTCCCGGTCGGCCTCGGTGGCCGCCTCCAGCAGCACCACCCAGGTCGGCACCGGGGACGGCGCCCACAGCTCGATCTCGTCGAAGACCGGGTACGAAGGGCCCGCGGAGGTCACGCGCTCACCGTGCGGTACGCCGTCGTGGAGCACCACCTCGCCCCAGCGCCGCCCGGAGGACGGCAGCGGGATGGACAGCACCTCGATCCGGGCCGGGTCCAGCCGGCGGCCCCAGACGACCTCGGCCTCGCCCTCCGGGGACAGCCGCACCGCCGCGCTGCCCAGCTCCATGCCGAGCGGCTCCCCGGACGCGGACGCCTCTCCGGGCACCTTCAGCCCGTACGCCTGCCAGGCGCGGCGGGCCAGCGGCCAGTCCTGCAGCGCGGTGGCCGCGATTCCCACGTTCCACCAGTCCGGAGCGCCCGTCTCACGGTCCAGCAGCGCGACCGCCCGCAGCCCCGCGGCCCGCGCCTGCTCCCAGTCGTGCCGGAACTTGTGCAGCAGCGCCAGGTTGAACCAGGACTCCGACAGCCACGGCTCCAGGTCGGCGGCGCGGGTCAGCAGCGCTCCCGCGTCCTCGTACCGGCCGTCGCCGATGAGCGTGAACGCACGGTCCGTGGCCTGCCGCCATGAGGCGGACGGCCGGTGCCGTACCTTGCCGAAGATCTTCACGATTCCCGCCTGCCGGTATCGAAGTCGTCCCGTACCAGATGCCTTCGCGGACGGCGTCGCCCTCCCTCGAAGACAACCTGCCACACATTCGCGGACATCTCAGCCCGGCCCCTCACCCTCCGGCCGGGATGCGAAGCCCTCCACACCTCCTTGCCACCGGCCATTCGGCCTGGCACCCCTCTCCTCGCATCCAACCATGCCCCTCGGGAGCCCCGCTTATTACCGGCGAGTTCTCACCGGGGCCGGCCGTACACCTGGCGCGACAGCACCGCGGCGAGCGTCTCGACCACTACGGGATCGAAGTCGCGCGCCGTGGCCAGCCGCAGCCGCTCCAGGGCGCGCAGGGCGGCCGCCCCGGCCGCCCCTTCGGCCCCGGGCCCGCTGACCAGCTCGGTATACGCGTTCACCGCGCGCACGATACGCGCGGCGAGCGGCTGCTCGCGGTACGGGTCCGCCTGGCGCTCCACGACCTGTGCCACCTCGGCGGGTACCCCGGTCTGGCGGACCACAGCGCCGCCGAGCAGCGCGATTTTGCGCTGCTCGGCGGCGGGCAGCGGCTCGGTGGCCCCGGCGGGCACCGGGTCCAGCAGCGACAGCTGGCCGATGTCGTGCATCAGTGCCGCGTATTCCAGCACGGTCAGCCGGGGCTCGGAGAGCCCCAGCTCACGGCCGACCGCCCGGCTGAGCGCGGCTACCTCACGGGCGTGGCCCGTCGGGGTGTATCCGGCTATCTCGGTCGACCGGGCCAGGGAGGCGATGGTCTGGCGGTAGGTGGCCCGTATCCCCGCGTAGCGGCGGTAGGAGTACTGGATCAGCAGCAGCGGCACCGCCAGCACCGGCACCGGCCACAGCCCGGCGACGGCCACGGTGAGCGGCATCACCACCGCGGTCGCGCAGACCGCCGCCGCCACGCCGGGCAGCGACCGCAGCTCGTCGCGGAGCAGCGGTCCGTAAGGCCAGCCGGTACGGGCGCGGGCGAGTGCGGCGGCCAGGACGGCGTCGCACAGGGCGGTCAGGGCCAGCAGGGCGAGCAAATAGCCGACGAGATACGGGCTGTGGCCGAACCAGGAGGCCAAGAGGCCGGTCCGGTGCAGCGGTTGGAAGCAGACGGCGGCGAACGCGACGGTCAGCACCCGGCGGGCGGTGTGGCCGGGGTCCACCGGGCAGCCGAGCGCCAGCGGCGCCACCAGCCCGGCCAGGGAGCCGGCCACGACGACGGTGACCACCTGGAGGACACCGTGTGTGGTGGGCTCCCCGCCGAGCCGCCCGAGCAGGGCGTAGGCGAGCGCGCCCGCGGCGGCGACGGGCGCGGGCTCACCACGCGGATCGGGCACCCCGCTGCCCCCCGGAAGCGCGGGCGGTGCCTCCACGCACCGGATCGCCTCCCCTACGGCGATGAGCGCCCCGAAGGCGAGCGCCGCCTCCGGCTGCCGCACCCCGTGCCACTCGGTCCACACCAGCGCAACCACGGCAAGCGCCCCGGCCGCGCCGTAGACGGCGACGACGGTAAGGCCGGCGTGACGGCCCCCCGATATGCGCTGCCGCCCTCGGCCCCGGGCGCCCACGCCCCGTTCGCGGGAGCCCGCACCCCGGCTTCGCTTACGGACACCCGCGCCGCGGCCCACCCGGCGGACGCCCACGCCGCCCTTACGGACACCCACGCCGCGGCCCACCCGGCGGACGCCCGCACCGCCCTTACGGACGACGCCCACGCCGCCCCTACGGACACCCGCGCTCCGGCCCTCTTCGCGGACGCCTGCGCCCTGGTCTCCCTTACGGACGGCCGCGCCACGGCCTTCCTCGGGACCGCCCGCGCCCCCGCCTCCCTCGGGGACGCCTACGCCGCGGCCCTCCCCGCGAACGCCTGCGTCACGGCTCGCCCGGCGGGCGCCTGCGCCCTGGTCTCCCTCGGGGACGCCCGCACCCTGGCCCTGCCGGCGGACCTTCTCGCCCCGGCCCTCCTTGTGGACGTTCTCGTCCCGGCCCCCCTTGGGAACGCCCGTACCGCGGCCCTCCTTGGGGACGCCCGTACCGCGGCCCTCCTCGCGGTCCGCGGCCGGACCACCGCCGTCGTCGGCGGCCGTGGGCCGGGCCTCCTCACGGGCGGGGGCGGTCTCGCCTTGCTGTCGGCGGGCGCGGTGGAGGGCTCGGTCGTGTCGTTCCGCGAGCCGGTCGAGGCTGCCGCGGAGGGCGTTCGGGAGGCGGGGTGCGGCCGGTGCCGGGGCGGGGCAGGCCGCCCTGGACGGCCACTGGGCCGCGCTCTCGTCCCGGTCGCGCGGCCCGGGGCGGGTCGTGCCGCGGGCCTCGCCTCCGTCCGAGGGTCCCGGTCCCGGGACGTCCGGGACACCCGAGGCGTCCAACGCGCCCGGGGCACCCGGGGCACCCGCCGCGTCCAGCGCACCCTGGGCACCCGGCGCATCCGGCACACCCGGCACACCCGGGGCATCCAGCGCACCCGGGGCATCCGCCGCGTCCGGCGTAGCCGGCGGCACGAGCGCTCCCCCGGCCCGTGCCGGGGCCGCCCCGGAGGCGGGGCCGTCCGGAGCGGTGCGGCGCGGGCGCCGGGCGGGCCGGGGGTCCCGGTCCGGGCCGTCCGGGCCGGGCTCGGTGGGCGGGTCCTGGGTGGGGCTCATGGCGCACCGCCAGGGCCGCCGCGGCCGGGGCGGGGCTCGGAGGCGTCCGCCGGGCCGGAGGCCGCCGCGCGTACCAGCGGCGGCAGCTCCAGCGGCGGGCTCAGGGGGTCTGGCGGGACGTTTCCGCGCTTCTCGGGGGCGTCCGCGGTGACCGCCGCATGCCAGCCGTGGCGGTCCAGGGCGGTGCTGAGGGCCCGCACCATCCGGGGGTCGAACTGCGATCCCGCACACCGCTTCAGCTCCTCCACGGCCGTGTCCACCGGCCGGGCCCTGCGGTACGTACGCGTCGAGGTCATCGCGTCGAAGGCGTCCGCCACCGCGACCACCCGGGCGAACTCGGGGATCTGCGCCCCGGCGAGCCCGTACGGATAGCCGCTGCCGTCCAGCCGCTCATGGTGGTGGAGGATCGCGGCCCGCGCCTCGCCCAGGAAGCCGATGCCGCGCACCATCTCGTCGCCGTACTCGGGGTGGAGTTCGATCACCCGGCGCTCATCGGGGGTGAGCGGACCGTTCTTCCGCAGCAGCCGGGTGGGCACGCCGAGCTTGCCCACGTCGTGGAGGATGCCCGCGATCCGCACCGCCTCCAGCCGGTCGCCGCTCATGCCCAGCTCGCGGGCGATCATCGCGGAGGCCCGGCCGACGCGCTCGCTGTGGCCCCGGGTGTAGCGGTCCTTGATGTCGACCGCCTGGACCAGGGCCCGGATGGTGGCCTGATGGGCGGCGCTCTCGCGGCGGTAGAGCACGAACCCGCAGGCGCAGACGTACATCGGCAGCAGCACCAGGAGGGCGGCCGCCGGTCCGTAAGGGCTGCGCCAGAGCACCGCCATGGCGAGCGCGGCGGGCCCGTGCACCAGATACGGGGCGAGCGCGCCGGGCAGCCGGCCGCACCAGGCGGCGCGCAGGGAGTGGCGCTCGGCGGTCACCAGCACCCCGCCCTCCAGGGCGGTGGCGGTCAGCCCCAGGACGAGCGCGGCGGCCACGGCGGCCGCCAGGGCGTACGCGAAGCCGGGCGTACCGGGTGCCTGGGCGGCGGGGACCTGTGCAGCGGGGTCCTGAGCGCCGCCGCCGAGCGCCCACAGGGCGCCGAGGGCCCGAGGGCCGCCCAGAGCCGCGAAGGCGCACGAGGCGGCCCAGACGGCCAGCGAGAGCCGTGCGGCGCGCCAGGCCCGCCGCGCCCCGGCCGGGGGCCGCTCGACGCGGGCGAGCAGCGCACCGGGCACGGCGACCAGCGCCGCGGCGGCGGGCGGCAGCAGAAAAGCCCCGGCCAGAAGGACGGGGCTGCACCATTCGGGCCAGCGGGCGCGGACCCTGGAGCCCACCGCGTGCACCACGGCGAGCAGGGCGGCCGTGGCCCAGGGGACGGCCGCTCCGGGCCGTACGGCCGGGGCGGCGCAGAGCCCCCCGGCGAGCACGGCGCACAGGACATAGGCGCGCGCCCCGTGGGGAAGTGCCCGCACGGTGTCCTCCTCCCCATCCACGTCCGTTGGCGCCGCCCCTCATGGACGAGGCGGGTCAGGTGGTTGGGGAGCTTAGGCCGGACTGGGGCGGATGAGATCGGAGGGACTGTCCGATTACACCCCTTCGAGTGATGATCTGATCACCGAAGGTGGGGCCGGGAACCCGCCCGGCTCGTTGAGGATCACCCGGCCGATAGAAGATCAGCGGACGGTCAATCGAAGGACGGTCGACGGGCAGTCGTTCAACGCACCCGATCGACGAACGGTCATCGAGCGACGATCCACCGGCGCACGAGGCCGGGGGTCACTCCTGGGCGGTGGTAGGAGCGTTCGTCTCCGCGGTGACCTCACGCTCGGGCACCATCTGCCCGGAGCGGATCAGCTCGATCCGCCCCATGACCTTCGAGCGGAGGTCGCTGGGCACGTCGTCCTGGCCGCAGCACCGCGCCACGAGCTTCTTCACGGCCTTCTCGAGGCCGTACTTCTCCAGGCACGGAGAGCACTCGTCGAAATGCACCTCGAACTTGGCGCAGTCGCCGTCCGGCATCTCGTGATCGAGGAACTCGTAGAGGTGATCGAGAACCTCGGAGCAGTCCGTCTCATGCGGCTCTCCGCAGCTCATGAGTCCGCGCCTTTCCGATCGTGCGACTCGTCCGCCCCGGCGGCCGCGCCCGCGGGGACCAGCCCGCGCCCACGGGCGTAGTCCTCCAGCAGATCGCGCAGCTGGCGGCGCCCACGGTGCAGTCGGGACATCACCGTACCGATGGGTGTACCCATGATGTCCGCGATCTCCTTGTAGGCAAAGCCCTCGACGTCCGCGAGATAGACCGCGATGCGGAACTCCTCGGGGATGGCCTGAAGGGCCGCCTTGACATCGGAGTCGGGCAGGTGGTCGAGGGCCTGCGACTCGGCAGAACGAAGACCGGTCGACATATGCGACTCGGCGCGCGCGAGCTGCCAGTCCTCGATCTCCTCGGCCGCGCTGCGCTGGGGCTCCCGCTGCTTCTTGCGGTACGAGTTGATGAAGGTGTTGGTCAGGATGCGGTACAGCCACGCCTTGAGGTTGGTGCCCTCGCGGAACTGGTGGAAGGACCCGTACGCCTTGGCGTACATCTCCTGCACCAGGTCCTCGGCGTCGGCCGGGTTCCGCGTCATCCGCAGCGCGGCCGAGTACATCTGGTCCAGGAAGGCAAGGGCGTCCCGCTCAAAGCGCGCGTTGCGCTCCGAGGACGTCTCCTGCGACCGCTCGACCGGCTCTCCCTCGGTAACGCCGTCGGTCCCTGCGTCGGTCCCAGTGACCTGACCCACCTCCTCCAGCTTCGCGTCGGGTCCGGATGTGGACCCGCTCGAATCGGAGAATAGACGACGATCCGGTGCGCCCGCCGCTCCGATCTTCACAGCCTGTGCCGCCTGCAGCTGCGACCAGTCGAGGTCAGCGCCGTGCGGACGGGCCGGGCAAGCAAGCGAACCCATGCGGGGAACTCCCTTTCCTCGTATTCCGCGTATCAGTGCCTCTTACACGGTGAGTACCAACGACCCTTAACAACACGGGACCCGTCCGTCGCATTCCCGCGCCCGGCGCCCGGCCCCGGCTCCCGCGGCCCGCACAGGTCAGGCCAGGGCGCGCGGCAGCCAGTCGGCGACGGCGCCGGTGATCAGGGCGAGCGCCGCCGGCTCGTCGAGGTCCGCCGATTTCGGCAGGCCGAAGACGTGATCGCCGTACGGCACCGTCACGAGCTCCATCTCCGCGGGCAGCTCCGGGAACTCCTCCGGCCGCCCGAAGGGGTCCCGGCCGCCCTGGACGATCAGCGTCGGCACCCCCGTGGCCAGCAGCTCATCGGCCCGGGAGCGCTCCGGCTTGCCCGGTGAGTGCAGCGGGAACGACAGCGCCAGCACGGCCTTCGCGCCCAGCTCCCGGCCGGTCCGGCAGGCCACCCGCGCCCCGGCGCTGCGGCCGCCCGCCACGATCGGCAGCCCTGCCTTCTCCAGCGCGGGCCACAGGGCGCGCCATCCGGTGTCCAGGGTCGAGGGCGCGGGCGCGATCTTCTTGCCCGCCACCCGCCACGGCTGCTCGACCAGCGCGACGCTCACCCCGCGCCCGGGGAGCGCCCCGGCCAGCGCGCGCAGGTCGCGCGCCTCGATGCCCCCGCCGGCGCCGTGGCTCGCGGCGAGCAGGGCACGGGCGCCGGGCGCGTGGTGCCAGGTGATCCGGGCGTCCCCGGCCGGGGTCGGCACCGTCTCGGTCGTCACCTCGGGCGTTTCCGTCTTCTCGGCGGCCATCAGAACAGCGTGCCCTCCTCCGGGGCCTCGAGCTCCTTCAGCAGCTCGGGACCGTTGTTACGGACATCACTCACCCCGGTCGCCACCGGGTAGGCCCGCAGCAGCCCGGAGGGCGGTGGCGCCAGCAGCGGCAGCAGGTCGTCGGGGTCGGTGCGGGCGGGATCCAGCCAGGAGGCCCAGCGGTCCTGGGTGAGCACCAGCGGCATCCGCGGATGGATCTCGGCGAGCGACCGCGGCCCCTCGTCATGGCCCACGCCACCGAAGGGCTCCTTGTCCGCCTCGGTCGTGATCACCGTGCAGGTCACCCACCACGACCGCGGATGATCGTCCGGCAGCGTCCGGTCCCGCCAGAACTCGTACAGCCCGGCCATGGCCATCACCGAGCCGTCCACCGGGGTCACGAAGTACGGCTGCTTGCGGGGCCGCTTGCGCTTGCCCTTCTCCTCGAGCTGCCGCTCCTGCGCCGCGGTGACCCACTCGTAGTAGCCGTCGGCGGGCAGGATGCAGCGCCGGGAGGCGAACGGGCGCCGGTAGGAGGGCTTCTCGTGCACGGTCTCGGCCCGTGCGTTGATCATCTTCGCGCCGCCCTCGGGCGACTTCGCCCAGGAGGGCACGAGCCCCCACTTCAGCGTCCTGAGCTGGCGAACCGGGCGCGGCTCGTCGGCGTCTTTGAGAGGGCGTTCGAGCACCGCGTACACGTCCTTGGTGGGCGCGACGTTCCAGTCCGGCGCCAGAGTCTCCTCCGGTTCCCACTTCTCCACTCCGAAGAGCCCGACGAGATCCTCCGGCCTCCGGCTCGCTGCGTATCGACCGCACATAGGTGCCACACTGCCACGACCCCTACCGACGCGAGGAGCCGCCCGCACATGGACGCAACGAACGCCGCCGATCTGTGGGACCGAGTGACCGGCGCCCAGGCCGACCCCACCACCTGGCTGGTCGTCTCCACCGGTGTGGTCGCGCTCGCGGTCGTCGTCTTCCGTACCGCCTGGCGAATAGCCCGTAACGCCGTCACGATCGCCCACGAGGGCGGCCACGCCCTGGTGGCCCTGCTCAGCGGGCGGCGGCTGGACGGCATACGGCTGCACTCGGACACCTCGGGGCTGACCGTCTCCCGCGGCAAGCCCACGGGCCTGGGCATGATCCTCACGGCGGCGTCCGGCTACACCGCCCCCTCCCTGCTGGGCCTCGGCGGTGCCTGGCTGCTGGCGGCGAACCACATCACCTTGCTGCTGTGGGGGACGACGGCGCTGCTGGTCGCGATGCTGGTGATGATCCGCAACGCGTATGGCGTCCTTACGGTCGTCATCAGCGGGGCCGCCTTCTTCCTCGTCTCCTGGCTGACCGGGCCGGACGTCCAGGCGGGGTTCGCGTATGCCGTGGTCTGGTTCCTCCTCCTGGGCGGTGTGCGTCCGCCCTTCGAGCTCCAGCGCAAGCGCCGGCACGGGGGCGCGTACGACTCCGACCCCGACCAACTGGCCCGGCTGACGGGCATTCCGGCCGGTGCCTGGCTGCTGCTCTTCCACGTGGTCTCGCTGTGTTCGCTGCTCGCCGGCGGGCGCTGGCTGCTGGGGCTGTGACCCGTACGCGCGTCCGGCGCGCCGCGCCCGGCGCATACTGCGTCGCCCTCCGCGCCCGGTAGCAGCGCCGTGTTTCGACTGGGTTTCGCCACTTTCGATCAAGATTGGCACTCCGGGCGAACCACTAAAGTGAGACCCATGACCGGCATTGAGACCTCCCCGGGCGACCACACCGCCCTCTGGCCCGCTCCGACCGCCGATGGAGCGGTGGACGCGACCGTCACCGTGCCCGGATCCAAGTCGGTTACCAACCGCGGTCTGATCCTGGCCGCGCTCGCCGCCGAACCCGGCTGGCTGCGCCGCCCGCTCCGCTCCCGCGACACCCTCCTGATGGCCGCCGCGCTGCGCGCCATGGGCGTCGGGATCGAGGAGACGGTGTCCGACGGCGCCCTCGGCTCGGGCGGCCCCTCCGGCGGCGGAGAGGCATGGCGGGTCATCCCGGCGGGGCTGCACGGCCCGGCCACCATCGACGTCGGCAACGCCGGCACCGTGATGCGCTTCCTGCCGCCGGTCGCGGCCCTGGCCGACGGCCCCGTCCACTTCGACGGCGACCCCCGCTCCCATGAGCGCCCGCTGCACGGCGTGATCGACGCGCTGCGCGCCCTCGGCGCCCGCATCGACGACGACGGCCGCGGCGCGCTGCCGATGACCGTGCACGGCGGCGGGGCGCTGGACGGCGGCCCGGTCCGCATCGACGCCTCGTCGTCCTCCCAGTTCGTGAGCGCCCTGCTGCTGTCCGCGCCGCGCTTCAACCAGGGCGTCGAGGTGCGCCACATCGGCGCCGCGCTGCCCTCCCTGCCACACATCCGGATGACCGTCGACATGCTGCGCGCGGCGGGCGCGCGGGTGGACACCGCGGAGGCGGGCGGCGAGCGGGGCGTCTGGCGGGTGGCGCCGAGCGCGCTGCTCGGCCGCGACCTGGTCGTCGAGCCCGATCTGTCCAACGCGGCGCCGTTCCTGGCCGCCGCCCTGGTCACCGGCGGCCGGGTGACCATCCCGGACTGGCCGGAGCGCACCACCCAGCCCGGGGACGAACTGCGCCGGATCTTCACCGAGATGGGCGGTTCCTACGAGCTCACCGACGCCGGGCTGACCTTCACCGGGACCGGCCGGATCACCGGGATCGACGCCGATCTGCACGAGGTCGGCGAACTCACCCCGGTGATCGCGGCGGTCGCGGCGCTGGCCGACTCCGAGTCGGTGCTGCGCGGCATCGCGCATCTGCGGCTCCATGAGACCGACCGGCTCGCCGCCCTCGCCAAGGAGATCAACGAGCTCGGCGGGGACGTCGCCGAGACCGAGGACGGACTGCGGATCCGCCCGCGGCCGTTGCACGGCGGGATCTTCCACACCTACGAGGACCACCGGCTGGCCACCGCCGCCGCGGTACTCGGCCTCGCCGTCGACGGTGTACTGGTCGAGAACGTGGCCACCACCGCCAAGACCCTTCCCGACTTCCCCGGCCTGTGGTCCGGGATGCTCGACGCGACGACGACCTCGGCGCGGAGATCCTGAGAGCCTGGACTCATGCGCCGCTACGGCAAGCACACCGACGAGGATGACGTTCGGGTCCGCCCCAACCGCAAGGGCAACCGGCCGCGCACCAACATCCGCCCCAAGCACGAGGACGCCGCCGAGGGGTTCGTACTGACGATCGACCGCGGCCGGCTCACGGTCCTGGTCGAGGACCGCACCATCACCGCCATGAAGGCCCGCGAGCTCGGCCGTAAGGGCGTCGTCGTCGGCGACCGGGTCGCGGTCGTCGGGGATCTCTCCGGCGACAAGGACACGCTCGCCCGGATCGTACGGGTCGAGCAGCGCACCTCCGTCCTGCGCCGGACCGCCGACGACGACGATCCGTACGAGCGGGTCGTGGTCGCCAACGCCGACCAGCTCGCGATCGTGACCGCCCTGGCCGATCCGGAACCGCGCCCGCGCCTGATCGACCGGTGTCTGGTGGCCGCCTTCGACGCGGGGCTCGAGCCGCTGCTCGTGCTCACCAAGTCCGATCTGGCGCCCGCCGAGGAGATGCTGAAGACCTATGGGCCGCTCGGCATCCCCTTCGTCGTCACCAGCCGTGACGAGCTGGCCGACGGCGACGCCGCCGACCGGGTACGGGAACGGCTGACGGACCGGATCACGGTCTTCGTCGGCCATTCGGGCGTGGGCAAGACGACGCTGGTGAACGCGCTGGTCCCGGAGCACCAGCGGGCCACCGGCCGGGTGAACGCGGTCACCGGCCGCGGCCGCCACACCACCACCTCCGCGCTCGCGCTGCCCCTGCCGGACACCAAGGGGTGGGTCATCGACACCCCGGGCGTACGGTCCTTCGGGCTGCACCATGTGGACCCGGCGCGGGTCATCCACGCCTTCCCGGACCTGGAGCCGGGCACCGAGGGCTGCCCGCGCGCCTGCAGCCACGACGAGCCGGACTGCGCGCTGGACCAGTGGGTGGCCGACGGCCACGCCGAACCGGCCCGGCTGTACTCCCTGCGACGGCTGCTGGCGACCCGGGAGCGGCGGGAGGGCGACTAGGGCCTGTCCGGGGCGCGGCCCACCATAGGCGCTCAGGATCCGCGGGACACCTCTTGGGGAGCGTGTTTGCCGTCCACCCGGGACGGTAAATGGATAATCGCATCAAGGAGTCAGGCGACCGGGCGCGTCCCGGGCGACGGCAGCCGACGGCGACACGGGAGGGCATGTCTATGGCGTGGCTGCTGGTCGTGGTCGCCGGGCTTCTCGAAACGGGCTTCGCCGTCTGTCTCAAGCTCTCGCACGGCTTCACCCGCCTCTGGCCGACGGTCGCGTTCTGCGCGTTCGCGCTCGGCAGTTTCGGGCTCCTGACGCTGTCGCTGAAGAAGCTCGACGTGGGACCCGCTTACGCGGTGTGGACGGGGATCGGGGCCGCCGGGACCGCGATCTACGGCATGATCTTCCTCGACGATCTCGTCTCCATGCTCAAGATCGTCTCCATCAGCCTGGTGATCATCGGCGTGATAGGGCTCCAGCTCTCCGGCTCGGCCCACTGAAGCCCGGCCGCCCGAGTCGGCTCAGGCCAGCACCGTGCGCACCATACGGGCCACATCCGCCGCGGGGGCGGGCGTCACCACGTACGACAGGGCCAGCCTGGCGACCGCCTCGCAGGCCAGGGGCAGCTCGACCGCACCGGGCGGCCAGTCGCCCGCCAGCAGCCGCACCGCGCGGTCCCGTGCCTGGCCGAGCAGCTCGCCCGGCGCGGGCAGCGGGCCGGGCGGCGCCGTCCTCACGGGCGTCGGCAGCCGCTCGTTCCAGCAGCCCGTGAGCACCGCCCGCACCAGTGGATTCTCGGTCGCCGAGCGGACCGTCCACACCGCCGCGGCGGCCAGCCGCTCCCTGGGGCCCGCCGCGCCGGACGCCCCGGAGAGCGCCCGCTCGACCCCGCTCAGATACGCGTCGGCCTCGCGCCGCACCAGAGCGCGGGCGAGGCCCTCCTTGCTGCCGAACTCGTTGTAGAGGGTCTGCCGGGAGACCCCGGCCGCCGCCGCGACCTCGGCCATCTTGACCCTCGGCCACGGACGGCCCTCGAGCGCGGCGAAGGCCGCGTCGAGTAAGGATTCACGCGCTGCGGGCATCGTCGCCTCCCAGAGCGGGCATCGCCGCCTCCCAGCGGCATGTGCCCGACAGAATTGACGGGCCGCCAGATGAAGTCAAGAGCCCCGCACGGGCCGACCCGTACGGCCCGCGTCCCCGGTCATGTGGAGTCGCGTGGCTCCGGGTCTTTTCCGCTCGATACTGTTCGGCCATGCCCGACTACCACGATGACCTGCGTCTCGGCCATGTCCTCGCCGACGCCGCCGACTCGACCACCATGGAGCGGTTCAAGGCGCTCGACCTTAAGGTCGAGACAAAACCCGATATGACGCCGGTGAGCGAGGCCGACAAGGCGGCCGAGGAGCTGATCCGCAGCTCCCTCCAGCGCGCCCGGCCACGCGACGCGGTGCTCGGCGAGGAGTTCGGCAGCGAGGGCAGCGGCCCGCGGCGCTGGGTGATCGACCCGATCGACGGCACCAAGAACTACGTGCGCGGGGTCCCGGTCTGGGCCACCCTGATCGCCCTCATGGAGCGCGGTGAGGGCGGCGACCGCCCGGTGGTCGGGGTGGTCTCCGCGCCGGCGCTGGGACGCCGCTGGTGGGCCGCCGAGGGGCTGGGTGCGTACACCGGGCGCAGCCTGTCCTCCGCGTCACGGCTGGCGGTCTCGAAGGTGAACAACCTCTCCGACGCCTCGTTCGCGTACTCCTCGCTCAGCGGCTGGGAGGAGCGCGGCAAGCTGGACGGCTTCCTCGATCTGACGCGCGCCTGCTGGCGCACCCGTGGCTACGGCGACTTCTGGCCGTACATGATGGTCGCCGAGGGCTCGGTGGACATCTGCGCCGAACCGGAATTGTCGCTGTGGGACATGGCGGCCAACGCGGTGATCGTCCAGGAGGCGGGCGGCCGCTTCACCGGGCTCGACGGCGTGCCGGGCCCGAACAGCGGCGACGCGGCGGCGTCCAATGGGCTGCTGCACGGGGCGATGCTGGACTATCTGCGGTCCTGAGGGAATTCAAGGTGGGCCCTCAAGGCTGCGGGGAGCCCTGAGGGCCCACTGGCATGAGCGCCGGAGGAACCGGAGTGTGAACCGGAGCGCGGGGCGCGCTCAGCGGCAGGTCGGCTTCCGCGCGCCCTTGTTGGATCCACCAAGCCATGTGAACATGAGAATCCAGGACCTTGTGAACTTGTGAATCTATTCTCGAATGGGTTCACCAAGGAGGTGGCTCCATCCATGCCCATGCACGTCCGTGACGCCATGAGCTCGGTGGTCCTCACCATCGGCCCCGCACACACGCTCCGTCAGGCCGCCCGGTTGATGTCCGCACGCCGGGTCGGATCGGCCATCGTGCTCGATCCCGACACCTGCGGCCTGGGGATTCTCACCGAGCGCGACATCCTCAACTCAGTTGGGGCGGGCCAGGACCCCGACCAGGAGACCGCGCACGACCACACCACCGCCGATGTCGTCTTCGCCGCCCCCGGGTGGACGCTGGACGAGGCGGCCCGCACGATGACCCAGGGCGGCTTCCGCCATCTGGTCGTCCTCGACGCGGGCGGCCCCGTCGGGGTGGTGTCGGTGCGCGACATCATCCGCTGCTGGACCCCGATCCCCCAGCCCGTACCGGCCTGAGGCGCCCCGGCGCACCGGAACCGGAACCGGACTTCGCGCCCGGCCCACCGCATCGGGTGCGCCGCATCCGGCACACCCGCCTACGGCACACCGCGCCCGGCACACGAAGAGGCCGGAGCCCCATGGCGTCCGGCCTCTTCGGTTGATACGGCAAGCGTCCGTCAGCCGCGCAGGGCCTGAACCGCGGCCTCCAGCCGCTTGCCGTAGTCGGCGTCCGCCTTGCGGAAGTTCTCGATCGCCCGCTGTGCGATGTCATCGCGGGAGACCTTGGCGATGAACTGCGCCAGATTCTCGATCAGGCGCTCCTTCTCGTCGTCCGACATCAGCCGGTAGAGGTTGCCCGCCTGGACGAAGTCGTCGTCCTCGGCGTGTGAGGGGGCCTCGTGGTCGCCGGTCCGGCCGGAGACCGGGGACGGCTGCCACAGCGCCTGGCCGGTCTCGGCCGGGCCGCCGAAGCTGTTGGGCTCGTAGTTCTTCGCGCCCGCGTGACGGCCGTCGTACAGGAAGCCGTCCCGGCCGTAGGTGCGCGCCTCGGCCGCGTGCGGACGGTTCACCGGCAGGTGGTCGGCGTTGATGCCGACGCGGTAGCGGTGGGCGTCGCCGTACGCGAAGAGGCGGCCCTGGAGCATCTTGTCCGGGGACGGGCCGATGCCCGGCACGAAGTGGGCCGGCGAGAAGATCGACTGCTCGACCTCGGCGAAGATGTTCCGCGGGTTGCGGTTCAGCTCCAGCTTGCCGATCTCGATCGGCGGGTAGTCCTCGTGCGGCCAGACCTTGGTCAGATCGAACGGGTTGAAGCGGTAATTCGCCGCGTCGGCCGCCGGCATGATCTGCACCTGCACCGTCCAGGTCGGGAAGTCACCGCGCTCGATGGCCTCGCGCAGATCGCGCTGGTGGCTGTCCGGGTCCAGACCGCTGGTCTCGGCCGCCTCGGCGGTGGTGAGGCTCTTGATCCCCTGGTCGGTCTTGAAGTGGTACTTCACCCAGAAGACCTCGCCCGCGGCGTTGTTCCACTGGTAGGTGTGCGAACCGTAGCCGTTCATGTGCCGGTACGAGGCGGGGATGCCGCGGTCGCCGAACAGCCAGGTCACCTGGTGGGTGGACTCGGGCGAGAGCCCCCAGAAGTCCCAGACGTTGTCCGCCTCCTGCGAGCCGGTGTACGGGTCGCGCTTCTGGGTGTGGATGAAGTCGGGGAACTTGATGGCGTCCTTGATGAAGAACACCGGGGTGTTGTTCCCGACCAGGTCGTAATTGCCGTCCTCGGTGTAGAACTTCAGCGCGAAGCCGCGCGGATCGCGCACCGCGTCCGCCGAGCCGAGGTTGCCGGCGACCGTCGAGAAGCGCAGGAACGTCTCGGTCTGCTTGCCGACCTCGGAGAGGAACGACGCGCGGGTGTACTTGGTCACGTCCGCGGTCACGGTGAAGGTGCCGTACGCACCGGCTCCGCGGGCGTGCACGATCCGCTCCGGGATCCGCTCGCGGTTGAAGTGGGCGAGCTTCTCGATCAGGTGCTGGTCCTGGATGAGGACCGGACCGCCGACGCCCGCCGTCTCGCTGTTCTGGTTGTCCGCCACCGGAGCCCCGGACTCCGTGGTCAGCGGACCAGTGATGTTGTCCTGGACCGTCACGTGCGCCTCCTGCGTACTCGCATTCTGTCCCTTGGTCTGGGGCTGTTCCCGATCCTACATTGGACAATGTCTAAGTCAAGAAGCGTTGGAAAGTCGTACCCGATCTGGTCAAGGACTCGCTCGCTGCTACCCTTGTCCTTATCTGACTGATAGGTGAATGGCATGAGTGACCTGCTGGAACGGCTCAGGGGACGCGGCTGGAGGCTGACGGCGCAGCGACGTGTCGTCGCCGAGGTCCTCAACGGAGACCATGTGCACTACACCGCCGACGAAGTCCACGCGGCGGCGGCCGAGCGACTGCCCGAGATCTCCCGCGCGACCGTCTACAACACCCTCGGCGAGCTCGTCTCGCTCGGTGAGGTGATCGAGGTCACCACGGACGGCAGGGCCAAGCGCTACGACCCGAACGCACACCACGCGCATCAGCACCTGGTCTGCGCGAAGTGCGGCACGATCCGCGATGTCCACCCCTCCGGCGATCTGCTCGCCGACCTGCCCACGCAGGAGCGCTACGGCTTCGCGATCTCCGCGGTCGAGGTGACCTACCGGGGTCTCTGCCCAGACTGCGCGGCCTGAGAGCGACCGCGACAGACGGCCACGACAGACGGTCACGACAGACGAAGGGCCCGGATCCTGGAGGATCCGGGCCCTTCGTTTTGGTAGCGGGGACAGGATTTGAACCTGCGACCTCTGGGTTATGAGCCCAGCGAGCTACCGAGCTGCTCCACCCCGCGTCGTTGTGTTGCAACCTTAACCCGGGGTGGACGGCAGGAGCAAACCGGTTACCGGCGGGACGTCCGCCGGTGGCTCCAGGCCGGGGTTCCGGCCCGGAGACTACGCCGTGAGCTGCCTGCTACACCGCGGGCTCCTGCTCCACGCGAGCGCCGCTACGCCGTGAGCTCCTGCTGCAGCGCGTCCCGCAGCCGGGCCGCGCGCTCGGCGACCTCCGCGGGCCCCAACTCGACCGCCCGCGCACACCACCGCTGCCCCTCGGTGAGAGCCCCGCGGCGGGCCGCGAGCAGCGCGAGCCGCAGCGCGGCCCGGCCGTGCCCCGCCTCGGCGGCGCGCGTCCACCACAGGGCGGCCTCCGGCTCGCTGCCCTCCCGGGCCAGCAGCAGCCCCAGGTTGAACGCGCCGTTACTGCTGCCCGCCTCGGCCGCCGCCCGGTACCAGCGAGCGGCCTCGACCACGTCGCCGCGCGCGGCCGCGAACATGCCCACCCGCACCTGGGCCCGCCGGTGGCCCTGGTGCGCGGCGCGCTCGTACCACTCCTCGTACTCGGGGACGTGCGGCCCGGAGCCGTCGTCGGGCGGCGGGGTCGGGAAGCGCGTCCCCGACGAGCTGCCGAAGCCGGTGCCGGTCGCCGGATCGCCGCCGACCGACGAGCGGTCCAGCAGCGCGGCCAGCCGGAAGGCGCCCTCGGCGCTGCCGCCGCCCGCGGCACAGCGCAGATGGCGCTCGGCGCCCTGGAGGTCGCCGTCCCGCTGCAGGGCGAGGCCGACCTGCAGCGCCGCCTCGGTGTGCCCGGCGGCGGCGGCCCGCTCGTACCACTGCCGGGCCGCCCGGCCCTCGCCCCGGCCCGCGTACAGGATCCCCAGGTTGAACGCGGCGTCGACGCTGCCCGCCTCGGCCGCCTTGGAGAACCACGGCTCGGCGCCCGCCGCGTCGCCGCGCTGCAGCAGCATCACGGCGACCGCGTTGGCGGCCTCGCGGTGGCCCGCGTAGGCGGCACGGCGGTACCACTGCTCGGCCTGTGCGGTGCGGCCCTGCTCGGCGCAGAGCAGCCCGAGGTTGTAGGCGCCGTTGATGTCCCCGGCGTCGAGCGCGGCGCGGTACCAGCGCTCGGCGGTCTGGGTCTCGCCCCGGTCGGCGTGCAGCGCGCCGAGCGCGTTGGCGGCGTTGCCGTCGCCGTCCTGGGCCGCCCGGTGCCACCAGACCGCCGCGCTGTCCGTGTCGCCCGCGTCGCGCAGCAGGAAGCCCAGCGCGCACGCGGCGCGGGACTCGCCGTCCTTGGCGGACATCAGGTACCAGCGGCCGGCCTCCTTGGTCTCACCGCGCTTCTCCAGCAGCGTGCCGAGGTGGAGGGCGGCGCGCCGGTGGCCGCGTGCGGCGGCCTGCCGGTACCACTGCTCGGCCTCCTCCCGCCCGGTCCCGTCGGCGCCGCGGCGGCGCTCGGCCACCGGCTCGTCGCCCTCGTCGCCGCGGTCGTCCAGGATGCGGGCGAGCCGGTACGCGGCCTCGCGGTGGCCGCGCTCGGCGGCCGTGCGGAACCAGCGCTCGGCGCCGATGTCGCTGCGGTGCTCCAGCAGATCGCCCAGCGCGTACGCGCCCAGGGTGTGGCCGGATTCGGCGGACTGGCGCAGCCAGTACTCGGCGGCGGGCTCATCGCCCCGCTCACGGTGGTGCCGGCCCAGAGCGTGGGCCGCGGCGGCGGATCCGGCGACGGCGGCTATGCGCCACCAGCCGGCCGCCTCGTCGGCGTAGCCGCGCTGGTGCAGCAGGACGCCGAGGTTGTTGGCGGCGGCGCGATCGCCCGCCGCGGTGGCTCCCCGCAGATGCGGTTCTGCGCCGTCGACGTCACCACGGCGCAGCAGCAGCGCGCCCAGTGCGCTCATCGCGGCGGTGTCACCGGCCTCGGCGGCACGACGGTGCCGGGTCTCCTCCTCGGCATCGTCGTGCGTGTGCGCAAAACGCCCTGTCTCCAACAGACTGACCCTGTCCCCCATAAATCCCATCGTGGCATCACCCGCATCCGGCGTACACCTGGTATACCGCAGCCGAGGAGGTCACTTCAGCGTTTTGTCGACATGCCCACAGAGAGACAACCCAAACGCTTGTATTCGCATTCCCCGAGTGGACGCTCGCAGAACACACAACAAGGCCCGGATCCTTGCGGATCCGGGCCGTGTCTGTCAGTAGCGGGGACAGGATTTGAACCTGCGACCTCTGGGTTATGAGCCCAGCGAGCTACCGAGCTGCTCCACCCCGCGCTGTGGTGTCACCACCGTATCACGGTGCGCGGGGTCGGCTTCCCGGCCGTTCTCGCAGGTCGTCAGAGGGTCAGCCGCCCTTCTTGCCGGAACCGTCACCGGCGCTCTGGCTCTGTGGCTGGTTCTGCTTCTGCCCGGGCTTGTCGCCCGCCTTCTCCTCCGCCTTGGCCGCGCGGTTCAGAGCGTCCCTCAGATCGTCCTGGGCCCTGCCGTACGCCTCCCAGTCCTGCGGCTGCTTCTGGAGCGCGTCCTGGCCGTCCTGATACGCCTCCTGGGCGTCCTTGAGGGCTTCCTTCACCGTGGGGTTGGCGCTCGACGGCGGTTCCTGCCCACCGTCGCCCGGTGGCTGCTGCTCCTCGGACGACTCGCCGAAGACGGCGTCCAGGGCCTCACCCAGGGTGTCCTTGAAGACGGTCTCCTTGCCGTAGGAGACGCCCACCTTCTTCAGCAGCGGGTAGTTGGCGCTGCCACCGCGGGCGTAGACCGGCTCGATATACAGGAATCCGTCGTCCAGTGGCACGGTGAGCAGATTGCCGTACTCGATGTCGGAGTCGGTGCCTCTGAGATTCCGGACGAACTCGGCGACCTCCGGATCACCGTTGAGCTCGCTCTGCACCTGCTGTGGCCCTGGCACGTTGGAGGTGACCTTCAGCAGTCTTATCGTGCCGTAGTCCTTGCTGTTGGCATCCGCGTCGATCGACATGAACGCGCCCAGGTTGGGACGCCCGTTGGGGGTGAAGGTCGTCGTCAGCGAGAACGTCTGCCCCTTCTGGTCGGGCATCTTCATGCTCAGGTAGTACGGCGGTACCGCGTTCCCGTCCTTGTGGGTCGGGTCCTCGGGGACCTGCCAGGCGTCACTGCCGCTGTAGAACTGCGTCGGGTCGGTGACGTGGTAGCGGGTCAGCAGCTCGCGCTGGACCTTGAAGAGGTCCTGCGGATACCGCAGATGCTCCATCAGATCCTTGCTGATCTTCTCCTTGGGCTCGACCGTGCCCGGGAACGCCTTCTCCCAGGTCTTCAGGACCGGGTCCTTGGTGTCCCACTCGTAGAGCTTGACCGTGCCGTCGTAGGCGTCCACGGTCGCCTTGACCGAGTTGCGGATGTAGTTGACCTTGTTCTGCTGCGCGACCACCGACCGGTCTCCGTCGCTCAGCGAGTCGGCCGTGCTGTCGCCCAGGGTCGTCCGCGAGGCGTACGGATAGCCGTTGGTCGTGGTGTAGGCGTCGACGACCCACTTGATCCGGCCGCCCACCACCGCCGGATAGGCGTCACCGTCGATGGTCAGCCAGGGGGCGACCTTCTCGACGCGCTCCTTTGGGGTGCGGTTGTACAGGATCCGCGAACCGTCGCCGATCGCGCCCGAGTAGAGGATCTGGGGCTCGCCGAACGCCACCGCGTAGGCGGCGCGGTTGACCGGGTTGGAAAGGCTGACCCCGCTCTTGCCCTTGTAGCTGGTGGTCTTCTCACCGTTCTTCTCGTAGTCGAGCTCCTTCTGGGGGCCACCGACTATCGAGTACTGATCGGTCTTCTCGCCGTAGTAGACCTGCTGCTTGTAGGTGCCGACCCCGCCGCCGCTGGAGCTCTTGGTGGGCAGCCCGGACTCGGTGAAGTCCGGCGAGCCGGCCGGGTCCGCGTTGGGATCGGTCGTGGTGCCCTTCGCCGCCACCATGCCGTAGCCGTGGGTGTAGGTGAAGTGGTCGTTGATCCAGTTCCGCTTGGGGATGCCGTTGAGGTTCAGCTCGCGCACACCGACGACGGTGTCCTGGTCCTTGCCGTCGGCGCCCTTGTAGCGGTCGACGTCGAGGGTCGAGGGGAACTGGTAGTACTTCCGCTCCTGCTGGAGCTGCTGGAAGGTCGGCGAGATGACGCTGGGGTCGATCAGCCGGTAACTGGCCGTCGTATTGGCGTCCTTACGGAGCTTCTCGCTGCCCTCGCTGTCGTTCTTGCCGGAGTAGTCCGCCACCTTGGAGTCATCGATGCCGTACGCCTGGCGCGTGGCCTCGATGTTCTTCTGGATGTACGGCGCCTCCTTGGCCTGCTCGTTCGGCTGGACCTGGAACTTCTGCACGATCGCCGGGTAGAGCCCGCCGATGAGGATCGCCGACAGCACCATCAGCCCGAAGCCGATGACCGGCAGCTGCCAGGTGCGGCGCCACAGCGTCGCGAAGAAGAGCACCGCGCAGATGGCCGCGATGCAGAACAGGATCGTCTTGGCGGGCAGATAGGCGTTGGCGTCCACATAGCGCAGACCCGTCCAGTTGCCCGTCGCCTTGAAGTCGCTGGACTTCACCGCGAGGCCGTAGCGATCCAGCCAGTACGCCACCGCCTTGAGCGCGACGAAGACACCCAGCAGCACCGACAGATGGCCGGTGGCCGCGGCGGTCGCGCGGGCGCCGGGGCTGGTGACCCGCAGACCCCCGTAGAGGTAGTGCACCAGGGCGGCGGCGATGAGCGAGAGCACCGTGGCCGCGAAGCCGAAGCTCAGCAGGAAGCGGTACCAGGGCAGATCGAAGGCGTAGAAGGCCACGTCCTTGTGGAACTGCGGGTCCTTCTGGCCGAACGGCACTCCATTGACCCACAGCAGCCAGATCCGCCACTGGCCGGCCGCCGAGGCGCCCGCGATCAGCCCGACCAGGGCGGTGACCGCGAGCAGCACCCACTTCTTGAACGGGGCGATGCCCATCCGGTAGCGGTCCAGACTCTGCTGCTCCATGGACATCGCGCTGAGCGGCGGCCGCAGCCGGTGCGCCAGCCAGATGTTGATCCCCACCGCCGTGGCCATCAGCACGCCGAAGACGAAGAACAACCCGATCTTCGTCTTCAGGGTCGTACTGAAGACGGACGAGTAATGAAGCGAGCGATACCAGAGCCAATCCGTCCAAAACCCGGCAAACATGACAAAGAGCATGGCCAATACGGCCAGCACGCCCAAGGTCATGAGCAGGGTTCTGGCACGCCGGGACGGTCGGCCGACTCTCATCCGCGGCCCCGTTGGGCCTCCGCCGCGGTCCGGCATCTGGAAAGCCAAGGTGCGCACCTCGAAGTTCGCTGTCGATTGAGGACCCTGAACTCCAGGGCCCACCTGATGCAACTTACTCAGGCTTTACTCAGTTCCCGTTTCCGGGTCCGAACAGGGCACGATATGAACCATGTCCAACGCAACCCCCGGCACCGACCCGCTGGCCTCGAATCCTCTGACCCGAGCCGTCCTCGAAATTGACGAGTACGCCTCAGGGCTCGGCTGGGACCAGCCCGCCCGGCTCTTCGCCCTCGTCGACACCGCCCGGCTGCGCGCCGAGGAGCCCGGCCTCGCCTCCCAGCTCGGCCTTGACGAGGGCGGCGAGGAGATCGCCTCCCTGACCCCCATCGAGCAGGACGAGCTGCCCTCCGGCGACCCGCTGGACGAGTTCCTCGCCACCATCGCCTGGCCCGACGCCGTGGCCGGCTGCGCCCTGACCGTCGAGCGGCAGATGCTGCCGCCGTCCGCCGAGAGCTCCGTGCCCAAGGGCCTGGCCGACGCCGAGCTGGCCAAGTGGGTCGCCGAACATCCGGACCGCCAGGAGGTCCGGATGACCGTCGCCGTGCTGCGGGACGGCGCGCGCGAGTCGGCCCTGCGGCTGCGGGAGAAGGACTCCCCGACCGAGGTGCTCACCGGCGCCGGCCTGGTGCCGGGCCTGGCGGACGCGCTCACCGCCACCTTCGCCACCGACTGACCGCAGAGAGGGGGCGCCGCTCAGCCCGTCGTGCACTTCGGCAGACCGGCGGTGTCCCCCTTACGGATCTTCTCGAGCGCCTTGAGGGCGTCGTCGATCGTGTGCACCTTGACCAGCCGCAGCCCGCCCGGCACGTCCTTGGCGGCGGCCGCGCAGTTCTCCTTGGGCGTGAGGAAGTAGCGGGCACCCGCGTCGCGCGCGCCGATCGTCTTCATCTCGATCCCGCCGATCGGACCGACCGTGCCCTTGTCGTCGATGGTGCCGGTGCCCGCGATGTACTTCCCGCCGGTGAGATCCTCGGACGACAGCCGGTCCACGATCCCGAGCGCGAACATCAGACCCGCGCTGGGCCCGCCCACGTCCGCCAGCTTGATGTCGATCCGGAACGGGAAGGTGTAGTCGACCCCGGCCTGGATGCCCACGATGGCGCGGGAGGGGCCCTGGTCCGCCTTCGCGGTGGTGATGGCGACGCGCTCCTCGCCGGTGGGCTGCTTGCCGCGCTTCTCCGCTGCGGCCACGTCCTTGGCCGGGACGACCGAGAAGACCACTTTCTGGCCCGGCTTGTGCTTGGTGACCAGCTTGGCGACGTCATCGGGCTCGCGCACCGCCGTGCCGTCCACCGACTTGATCACATCGCCCGCGTGCAGCTTGCCCTGGGCCGGGGCGCCCTTCTGGACGGCGCCCACGATGACATGCGCGGTGACCGGCTTCTTCAGCGCCCGTAGCGCGGCGACCTTGGCGGACTCCTGGGACTGGGTGAACTCCTCGGCGTTCTGCTGGTCGACCTGGTCCGGGGTCTTGTCGTCCGGGTAGAGGGTGCTGTGCGGTACGACCACGTCATCGTGCGCCAGCCAGCCGTAGACGGCCTCCACGAGATTCATCCGGTACTCGGAGCCGGTGACGCGGACCGTGGTCATGTTCAGATGGCCACCCGTGGTCTCACAGTTCTTGCGGCCCGAGATCTGCAGCACGCACTCCCCGTTGTGCTCCCCCAGGGTGTTGTACGTCGGCCCCGGAGACATCTCCGCGTACGGCACCGGGATCAGCACTCCGGCGCAGAGCAGCGCGATCAGCATCAGAAGGGAGGCGAGCATCGTCGCAGTGCGGCGTGGCATGGAACGACAGTACGGGACCCGTCCGTCAGTCCACCGTCGGGGCCGTCCGTACGAGGAGCGGCGCGGACGGGGCGCGGTCAGGCCGCGGCGTCCGAATCGGAGGGCCGGCGCTCCATCGCCTCGCGGAAGCGGGCATATCCGGCCAACTCAGCTACGTCCCCCCCGGACTTCCGTTTTACGGCTCGGGCGGCTATGCCCGCGTATATCGCCGCGGCTATCGCCGCGAACAGCGGAATGAGCAACCAGAGAAGCGCACCCACAGCAGCCTCCCGACCCCTGGAAAAATCGCGGTCCACGACCGCGACTGACAGATGAGCAGATTAATCCTCTGCCAGGTCAACGCTCACGGCAGGGTGGGGGTTACGCAAGTGGAGTACACCCTTCCGCGCCCAACCGCATTCCCGCTACGCCCCAACCCGCCCTCCCGTCGCCCGACCACCACCCCCAACGAGGCGCTACGCGCCCACCCACTCTTCGGTGCCGTCCGCGAACGACTGGTGCTTCCAGATCGGCACCTCGCGCTTGAGGTCGTCGATCAGACGGCGGCAGGCGGCGAACGCCTCCGCGCGGTGCGGGCAGGAGACGGCCACCACCACGGCCAGATCGCCGATCGCCAGATCGCCCACCCGGTGCACGGCGGCCAGCGCGCGGACCGGGAAGTCGGCCACGACCTTCTCGGCCACCCGGCGCAGCTCGGCCTCGGCGGTCGGATGCGCGGAGTAGCCGAGGGCGCCGACCTCCGCGCCTCCGTCGTGGTTGCGCACGGTGCCCACGAACAGCGCCGTACCGCCCGCCGCGGCATCGCCCACCGCCCCGAACACCTCGTCCACGGAGAGGGGCGTGTCACGGACGGCGAGCAGCCGGATGGGATTGGCGGCCGCGAGTTCGCCCGGGTGATCGTACGAATGTGCCATGCCGTCCATCGTGCCGCACCGTCCCGTCTTCACGTAATACCGGATCCCGGAAAGCGTCTTCCGGTACAGGCCCGTCCGGGTCAGGCCCGCGCCGGGCGCGTCTCAAGCCCGGGGCAGGGCCCGTCCCAAGCCGTGGCTCAGGCCCGTCTCAGGCCCGACTCAGGCCCGGCGGCGCGCCTTACGAGCGCGACGCACGATCGCCGCGGTGCCCACCAGGGCCACGGTCGCGCCCGCGGCGCCGAGCGTCGTGGCGTCCTTACGGCCCAGGCGCCGGCCGGCGACCGTATGACGGCCGGAGACCTCCTCCAGCAGCTCCGCCAGGACCTCCTCGTTGGTCCAGCGCGGCCGCCAGCCCGCCGCGTGCAGCCTGCTGCCGCTGATCGCCCACGGGTGCATCGTGTACGCGAGATCGCCGGCCGGGGACGGCGTCAGACCGAGCCGGTGCAGCCGCGAGGCGGCGCCCAGGGCGACCGCCGAGGGCAGCTCCATACGCCGGATCCCGGACAGCTCCTCGACCTCCTCCTGCTCCAGCCAGCCCTCGCAACCGACCGCAAGCTCACCCTCGACCTTCTCCAGGGCGGCGTACTCCAGCGCGCCGACCAGGTCCTCCACATGGCAGAACTGCCAGGTGGGACGGGATCCGGCGACGACCAGCAGGCGCGGTGACTCGAAGTAGCGGGTGAGCGCGGTGTCCGTGCCGCCGACCAGGATCGCCGGGCGCACCACGGTCACATTCAGCCCCGGATGCGCTCGGGGCGCGCGCTCCCCGAGCCGCTCGATCTCCAGGAGATCGCCGACGCCGGTGGCCTCGGCGGTCGCCCGCAGCTCCGCGTCCTCGGCGAGTGGCACGGCGTTGTCCGGGAGCGCCCCGTAGACCATCGCGGAGGTGCACAGCACCACCCGGCGCACCCCGGCCGCCGCGGCAGCCGTAAGGACGGTCTGGGTGCCGCGCACGTTGTAGGCGGTACGGGCGGCGGAGTCGGTGCCCAGGTCCAGGTCGACGGCGAGGTGGACCACCACGTCCGCGCCGCGCAGCTTCTCGGCGATGGCCGGATCGCGGACGTCCAGCACATGCCACTGCGCCTCGGTCACCTCACCGCGGCGTTCATCGATGGCCAGGACCTGCTTGACCTCTTCGGACTCCGCGAGCCGCTGCGTGAGCAGGGCACCTGGGCCCGAGGCGGCACCGGTCACCGCCACGACGGGTCGTCGTGCGGTGCGAGCCGTATCGTTTCGCGCAGCGCGAACTTCTCGGTCTGGGGAACTCACCGGGCGTCTCCAGCGGTTGTCTTCAGTACGGAGCGCATGCACGCATACGTACCAGGTGACGTCCATCCTGCCGCAGGGCGGCGATCAGCGAAGCACCGAGCCCGGAAACCGGCGAGGTGTCTAGGCTGGGTGGTGATGTCGGGCATCCGCCACCGGCCCGGGAGCCGGTGGCCCAACGAGCCGAGGAAACCCGTGAGTGACAACCCATTCGGATTCGGCCTTCCGCCGGAGGAGCCGGAGGACGGCGACGACGGCAGGAAGAAGGGCGGCCAGGGCGGCGAGCAGGGCCCCGCGAATCCCTTCGGGTTCGGCGGCGGACCCGGCGGAGCGGGCGGCGCGGACAATCCGTTCGCCGCGATGTTCGGTTCGCTGAATCCGGGCGACCTGGGCGCCGCCTTCCAGCAGCTCGGGCAGATGCTCTCCTACGAGGGCGGCCCGGTGAACTGGGACATGGCCAAGGACATCGCGCGCCAGACCGTGGCGCGCGGCACCGCCGACGGCAGTAAGGACGAGAGCGTCGGCCCCGCCGACCGTGCCGCGGTCCAGGAGGCCGTGCGCCTGGCCGACCTGTGGCTGGACGGCGTCACCTCGCTGCCCTCGGGCTCCGGGAGCGCCGTCGCCTGGAGCCGCGCCGAATGGGTCGAGGCGACCCTGCCGGTGTGGAAGGACCTGGTGGACCCGGTCGCCGAGCGGGTCGGCGCCGCCATGGGCGATGTGCTGCCCGAGGAGATGCAGGCCATGGCCGGCCCGCTGCTCGGGATGATGCGCTCGATGGGCGGCGCCATGTTCGGCACCCAGATCGGGCAGGCGCTGGGCGTGCTGGCCGGTGAGGTGGTCGGCTCGACCGATATCGGACTGCCGCTGGGCCCGGCGGGCAAGGCGGCCCTGCTGCCGGTCAACATCGCGGCGCTCGGCTCCGGCCTCGGCGTGCCCAAGGAAGAGGTCCGGCTGTATCTGGCCCTGCGCGAGGCGGCCCACCAGCGGCTCTTCGCCCATGTGCCGTGGCTGCGTTCGCACCTCTTCGGCGCGGTCGAGGGGTACGCCCGCGGCATCAAGGTCGACACCGCCAAGCTGGAGGACGCGGTCGGCCAGCTCGACCCGACCCACCCCGAGCAGCTGCAGGAGGCACTGCAGCAGGGCATGTTCCAGCCCGAGGACACCCCCGAGCAGAAGGCCGCGCTGGCGCGTCTGGAGACCGCTCTGGCGCTGGTCGAGGGCTGGGTGGACGCGGTGGTGCACGCCGCCGCCAAGCCGCATCTGCCGTCCGCCGACGCCCTGCGCGAGACGCTGCGGCGGCGCCGGGCGAGCGGCGGTCCCGCCGAGCAGACCTTCGCCACGCTGATCGGCCTGGAGCTGCGGCCGCGCCGGCTGCGGGACGCCTCCCGGCTGTGGGCCTCGCTGACCGACGCCCGGGGCCTGGAGGGGCGTGACGGGCTGTGGGCGCATCCGGACATGCTGCCGACGGCGCAGGACCTCGACGACCCGGACGGCTTCGTCCACGGCGAGCAGCTGGACTTCTCCGAGCTGGACAAGATGCTCGGCGAGGCGGCGGGCGGTGAGGACCGTAAGGACGGCCCCGAGCGCCCCGACCTCCGTAAGGACAGCGGGGGCAGCGAGGGCAGCGAGGACGACCGGGGCGACGGCGAGAAGTGAGTCTGCACCAGGACGCGGCGCGGGTGCTCACCGAGTGGCCCGCGCCCGATGCCGCCCAGGAGCGGCTGCGGCGGCATTACGGCGACCATCTGGCCGCGTATCCGGACGGCATGTGGAAGGCGTGCGGGGACGGCCACATCACGGCGAGCGCGCTGGTGGTCGACCCGGACCGGGAGCGCGTGCTGCTCACCCTGCACCGGAAGCTGCGGATGTGGCTGCAGATGGGCGGCCACTGCGAGCCGGACGACACCACGCTCGCGGGCGCGGCGCTGCGCGAGGCCACCGAGGAGTCCGGGATCGAGGGGCTGACGCTGCTGCCGGGCGGCCCGGTGCGGCTCGACCGGCACCACACCCCCTGCGCCTGGCATCTGGACGTCCAGTACGCGGCGGTCGCGCCTCGGGACGCGGTGGCGGCGATCAGCGACGAGTCACTGGATCTGCGCTGGTTCGGCTACGAGGAGGTGGCGGACGTGGCCGATGGATCGGTGCGGCACCTGGTGACGCGCACCCGCGCGCTGCTCTGAGGAGCGCGTCGGCCGCGAACCGGGAGTCCGCGGCCGCCGTTCTCCATCGACGTGACCTCGGTCAGTTGCTGAAGATGTTGCCCTGGTTCTGACCGCGGGCGCCTTGCTGGCCCATGCCGAACTGCGCGGCCACGCCGCCCCCCACCACCGCGTTCTGCGGCGGGAGCAGCTCACTGGGCTGCACCAGGGCGTAGCCCTGGCCGAGGAAGCTGAGCTCCCAGCCCTCGCCGGTGTTGCCGCGCCGCCGCCAGACGCCCGAGGAGTGCGTCTGCGCCTGCATCTGGACCCGCAGCGAGCTGGACCAGGCGACGATGGCGTCCGCGTCGACGTTGACGTACTTGTCGGGGGTGACCTGGAGCAGCAGCGGCTGCCCCGAGGTCATCAGCGCGACCTTGCCGCGGCCGGAGATGTTGAGGTTGTACTTGCCGGAGCCGGAGATCCCGTACTGGCTGTCCACCGCGATCGTCTCCCAGTGCAGCGTGGAGTCGAGCGCGAGCACATAGGAGCTGTCGACGGTCAGCCCGTCGTGGTCCACGTCCATCACGTGGATGTGCTGGGCGAGGTTGGCGAGGTAGACCGTGCCCTGCCCGGAGCAGCGCATCAGGTCCAGGCCCTCACCGGCGCGGCTGCGGGTCATGCGCTGCCCCGGCGTCTGGTACTCGCCGTCGAACTCGATGAGCCCCTGATAGGCGACCATGCTGCCCTTACGGGCGAGCACGTCCTCATGGCCGCTCAGGGCGACCCGGAGCAGCTGCGGGTTCTGCAGCGCGTAGCGGTCCTGCGTCTGGGCCTCGGTGAAGGCGAAAAGCGGGCTCTGCATCTGGTGTCCCTCCCCCTCAGCCCCGGGCCCGGAGCCGGTCGGTGCTGTCCTCACTGGGCTGTACGACGACGAAGCCCTGCCCGGAGAAGCCGAGCTGATATGCCTCGCCGCTGCCCCGGCCGATCAGGGACGACGCCTTGAAGCTGCGCTTGCCCTTCACCTTGAGCCCCGAGGACCAGGCCACGAGTGCGTCCGGGTCCACATAGGTCTCGTCCTCACCGCGGCCGCAGTCGACCACGATGGGGGTGCCGCGGGAGGTCAGGGCGACCCAGCCGGTGCCGGAGACGCCCACGTTGAACAGGCCCTGCCCGGCGAACTTGGCGATGCCCTTGACCCGTTCGACGCCCCACTGGAGATGCGCGTCGAAGGCGAGGAGGTTGGTGCCGTTGACCGACAGCGCGTCCCCGTTGAGGTTGATGCAGACGACGTTGGCCCCGTAGTCGGCGAGGTAGAGCAGCCCGTCACCGCTGCACCGCATCAGCGGGGCGCCCTCGCCGGTCAGCCACTGGGAGGCCATCTGACGTACCGCGGGCGGGTTGGGCTCGTACTGGACGAAGCCCTCGTAGGCCACCATCGAGCCGGTGCGGGCGAAGAGGTCCTGGCCGCTCTGCATGGCGACCTTGAGCATGCTGGCGCCGTGGTTCTCCATACGGGCGGCGACCGGGGCGGGTGCGAAGCCCGAGATCATTTGCTGGTCCATGACGGGCTCCTTCAGACCTCGTAGGGCTGGACGACGATGAAGTTGCCGGGCGCGCCACGGAACTGGAGGTTCACGGTCTCCCCGCTGTGGCCGGGGTAGGCGCTGCGGCGCAGCCGCACCTGGCTGGAGATGATCACCTGGGATCCCGCGGACCACGCCACGATGGCGTTGCTGTCGGCGAAGGTGGTCGGGGTGACGGGGAGGACGACCGGTGTGCCCTCGGTCTTCACCACGACGGTGCCGGTGCCCTGGAACTGCATGGTGAACAGCGCGCCGCCGGGGATGCCGTGGCCCTCGATCCGGCGCACCTCATGGTGCAGCGACTCGTCGAAGGCGAGCACGTTCTCGGCGGCGACACAGATGGCGTCGCCCTGGAGCTCGATCGGGTGGAGTTCGGCGGCGTTCTCGGCGAGGAAGACCTGCCCCTGGCCGGTGCAGCGCATCAGCTGCATCTCCTGGCCGGTCGCATTGCCGACGATCCGGCCGCGGAAGCCGGCGCCCTTGTAGCTGAAGTCGACCTTGCCCTGGTAGAGCACCATCGTGCCCTGGCGGGCGAGCACGGGCTGCCCGCCGACGCCGAGGTCGACCCGCATCAGCCGGGGGTTCTGCGGCGTCCAGCGCTGGCCGGTGGGCGCCTCGCGGTACTGGGCCAGCGCGGCCTGGAGCCCGGGCGCGCCACCGCCGCCCTGGGGGACGCCCATGGCCTGCGGCTGACCGTAAGGAGCGGGCTGGCCCGGCTGACCGGCCTGGCCGGGGTACGGCTGGGCGGGCGGCTGGCCGTACGCCGCGGGGGCGGGCGGGGTCTGGCCCGGCGGCTGCCCGAAGGGGGCCTGCTGGCCCGGGAACTGGCCCGGAGGTGCGGGCGGCGGCACCTGGCCGGGGGGCGGCACCTGGCCGGGCGGCGCGATGGGTGCGGCGATGGTCGGGGCGCCGTGCATCTGCGGGGTACCGGGGGCGGGCGGCTGAACGCCCTGAGGGGGCGTTCCCTGGGGCGTTCCCTGCGGGGGCGTACCCGGGGCGGGCATCCCCTGAGGCTGCGTGCCCTGGGGCGGCGTGCCCTGGGGCGGCGTGCCCTGGGGAGCGCCGAAGGCGGGGGCGGGCTGCGGCGCCGGGGCAGCCGTCGCGGCCGGGGGCGCGAAGCCCGGGGCGGGGGCCGCCTGGCCGGGCGGCGCGAAACCGGGCGTGGCGCCCTGGGCGGGCGCGGGGGCGGGCTCCTCCTCGGCCACCTCACCGCCGAAGTTCTTGAGCAGCGCGTCCAGTCCCCCGTCGAAGCCCTGTCCGACGGCGGCGAACCGCCAGACGTCCTTGAGGTAGAAGTCGCCCAGCATCACCGCGCGTTCGGTGCTGAACTCCGAACCGGTGAAAGAGTACCGGGCCACCTCCTCGCCGCCCGCGACGATCCGGATATAGCCGGGGCCGATCTGCGACATCTGCCCGGCGCCGTCGAGGGTCGCGGTGAAGGAGAGCTTGTGGATGGTGGAGGGGATGCTGTCGAGCGTGACGCGGAACGAATCCGTGTCACCGGCCTGCGCCCCGAGTTGCTGTATCGCTTCTTCAGGGGACTTCGGCTGGTTGAAGAAGATGAAGTAGCGGTCGTCCGACAGTCGCTCGTCCGCGTCGAGCCCGAAGCAACTGATGTCGAACGTCAGGCCGGGCCCGGCGATCTGCACCCCGACGTACAGATCCCTCCCGGCCGTCAGATCACTGATCCTGGCCTTGTGGCCGCGCTGGAATTCCCTGGCCATACGTTAGGACCGTCCCCCATCGCCGTACCGGTGAGTGCATTGCGCGCCAGGCTAGCCGCTGCCGCCGACTATGAGCGACGCCAAGGAGCACGGGTGTGGTTCCGTTACGGCACGGGGGTGGTTCCGTTACGGCACCCGCGTGGCCCCCTACGGCTGGTCGTCCCCGGGCCCGGAGAGATGCGGCAACCGCCCGGCGGCGACCACCCCTTCGAGATAGCCCCGCGCCCGCTCGGTCCGCGGATACGCCTCCAGGAGCTGCCAGAAGCGGCGGCCGTGGCCCGGCACCAGCAGATGGGCCAGCTCGTGGAGGAGTACATAGTCCACGACGTACTCCGGCATTCCCTGGAGCCGGTGCGAGAGCCGGATGCTGCCCTCGGCGGGGGTGCACGACCCCCAGCGGGTGTTCTGGTTGGTGACCCAGCGGACGGTGACGGGCCGGGCCCGCCCGCCCAGGTACTGGCCGGAGAGCAGCTCGGCGCGGGCGGCCAGCTCCGTGTCGCCCAGCATCCGCTTGCTCTCCTGCGCGGCCAGCTTGTCCAGCATGACGCTCACCCAGCGCTGCTCCTCCGCCTCGGACATCCGGGCGGGGATGAGGACGACGGTGCGGTCGCCCTCGCGATAGGCGGAGACCGTCCTGCGCCGCCGGGTGCTCCTGCGGACCTCGACCGCGCTCGCGCCCGAGCCTCGGCTCTGCGGGCTCGGGACGGTGCGCGGTGCGCTCGCGGCGCTGCGGGGGCTCTCCCCCGCGGTGCGAGAGGACGGATCGGCGGGCACGCCCCGACGTTACCCGGTGGCCGCCGGGGAAGTCCCGCCCCGCACCTTGTTGCGGACCGAACCACTCCACGGTGTGCACGGCTTGTACCACCGGTGTTCGTACGACTTATTCCACCGCCTGTGGATAACGCTCTGCGGGCTCTGGGCGCCTACCCGCATGCTGAGGGCGGTGCAACGGAAGCGAACCAACGCAGTTCGACATGAAAAGTGATGAATAGGTAAGCACAGTCACGAAGAGTCACAGAACATCAAACGGGGGGGACGGCGATGCATCCGATGCTCAAGCCCGCGCTGCGGCGGGGCTGGCGGAGCCGGGACACGGTCCAGTTCGGGGTGGCCCGTGCGCATGCGGTGGTGATGGGACCGGTGGACACGGCCACGGGCAGCTTTCTGGAGCTGCTGGACGGCACACGCGGTTTGCCGCTGCTGCGGCAGGAGGCCCGGGCCATCGGGCTGCCGGAGGGGCGGGCCGACGCATTGGTGGACCGGCTGGCGGCGGCCGGTCTGCTCGACGAGCCGAGGGACGGTGGTGAGCCCGCCGCGGCCCTGGACCGGCTGCGGCCCGACGCGGGGGCGCTGTCGGTGCTGCATCCCGAGCCCGGGGCGGCGGCGCGGCTGCTCGCCGCGCGGCGGGCGATGCGGGTTCAGGTGCGGGGCGCCGGCCGGGTCGGGGCGGCGGTCGCGGCCGCGCTGTCCGGCTCGGGGATCGGCCGGGTCGATGTGGTGGACGGGGGGTGCGTCGAGCCCTGGGACGTGGCTCCCGGCGGGCTGTCCGCCGATCAGATCGGGGAGCGCCGGGATGTGGCCGCGCGCCGCGTGGTGCGCCAGACCGCGCCCGGTCCGCTGCCGCGCCGCCCGGCGCGGCAGCGGACCTCCTCGGAAGAGCGGACCCCCTCGGGGGAGCCCGGTCTGGCGCTTGTGGTGATCGCCCCGCGTGACGGCCTCGCCGCGTACGCACCGGCTCCCGAGCCGGCCCAGCCGCTGCTCGCCTCCGGGACACCCCATCTCTACGCGGGAGTCATCGAGGCCACGGGGGTGGTGGGACCGCTGGTGGTGCCGGGCATGACGCCCTGCGCGGGCTGTGCCGCGGCGGGCCGTGCGGAGCGGGAGCCCGTCTGGCCGCGGATGCTCGCGCAGTGGCGGTCCGGCCGGCGGCGGACCGCCCCCGCCTGTGACGCGGCGCTGGCGATGGTGGTGGCGGGGCTCACCGCGGTGCAGGCGCTGGCCTTCCTCGACGGCCGGCCTTCCGGGGGCGCGGGTGTCCGGTGGGAGTTGGCGCTTCCCTCCCTCGTCTGGGAGGCGCGTCCGGTCGTAGCACATCCCGGATGCGGCTGCGGAGCGGCCGGGGAGGAGGATGCCGTATATGCCTCGGCCGCAGAGGCACCGCACGCGACAATGTCCGGGTGACCCACGTCCGTGGAGTGGGCGACGGGGGCCCGGGGGCCACCCTCCGGGATGGCACGGCTGTAGTTGGAGGGGCGCATGACCGATCTGCCGCGCAAGGCGATCACCCGTACCGCCAAACTGGCGGCGCTGCCCTTGGGATTCGCGGGGCGCGCCACGTGGGGGCTCGGGAAGCGGATAGGGGGACGGCCGGCGGAGATGGTCGCGCGCGAGGTACAGCAGCGCACCGCCGAGCAGATGTTCAAGGTCCTCGGTGAGCTCAAGGGCGGGGCCATGAAGCTCGGGCAGGCCATGTCGGTCTTCGAGTCGGCACTGCCCGAGGAGATAGCCAGGCCCTACCGAGCGGCCCTGACCAAGCTCCAGGAAGCGGCCCCTCCCATGCCCAGCCGCACGGTCCACGCGGCGCTGGAGGAGCGGCTGGGCCCGGACTGGCCGGAGCTGTTCCAGGAGTTCGAGGACAAGCCGGCGGCGGCCGCCTCGATCGGGCAGGTGCATCGGGCGGTCTGGCACGACGGGCGCGTGGTGGCGGTCAAGGTGCAGTACCCGGGCGCGGGCGAGGCGCTGCTCTCCGACCTCAATCAACTGAGCCGGTTCGCCCGGGTGCTGGGGCCGCTGGTGCCGGGGCTGGACATCAAGCCCCTGATCACGGAGTTGCGCGAGCGGGTCGCCGAGGAGCTGGACTACGAACTGGAGGCGGCGTCCCAGCGGGCCCACGCGGAGGAGTACGCACAGGACGCGGAGATCGTGGTGCCCGAGGTGGTGCACCAGAGCGATCAGATACTGATCACCGAATGGCTGGAGGGGATACCGCTCTCCGAGGTGATAGCGGATGGCACCCAGGAGGAGCGGGACCGCGCCGGGCAGCTGCTGGCCCGCTTTCTGTTCTCGGGGGCGTCCCGCACCGGGCTGCTGCACGCCGATCCGCATCCGGGAAACTTCCGGCTGCTGACCGGGGACGCCCCGGACGGACCGCCGGAGCGGTGGAAGCTGGGGGTGCTGGACTTCGGTTCGGTGAACCGGCTCCCGGAAGGGCTTCCGGAGCCCATCGGCATCGCACTGCGCATGGCGCTCCAGGGCGATGCCATGGGGGTCTACGAGCTGATGCGCGGGGAGGGCTTCGTCAAGCCGACGATCGAGATGGACCCGGACGACCTGCTGGACTTTCTGCTGCCGATGCTCGAACCGGCCCAGGTCGACGCGTTCGTTTTCGACCGGCAGTGGCTGCGCAGCCAGGCGGCGCGGGTGGCCGATCGTCACTCCCCCGTCTATGAGCTGGGCAATCAGCTGAATCTGCCGCCCGCCTATCTGCTGATCCACCGGGTGACCCTGAGCACCGTCGGGGTGCTGTGCCAGCTGGGCGCCACGGTGCGGCTGCGGGATGAACTCGAAGCATGGGTCCCCGGCTTCGCCGAGGACCCGGAATCCGAGGACGGCGCCGATGAAGGCGCCGAAGCCGAAGAAGCCGCCGGAACCGGAGAAGCCGCCGAGGCCGAAGAACGCGCCGGAACCGGAGAAGCCGCCAAAGCGGAAGAAGGCGCCGCACAAGGCGCCCAGGAGAAGTCCGAGGCCGCGGAGACCTCGGCCTGAGCACGCGCGCCGCCCGGTCGCGCTTCTGCCGCCGGGTGGCGTCGCCCCGAAGCGCGGGCGCTTCGGGGTGGCCAAAGGGCCGGTCCGATCGGACCGGCCCTTTGGCCACGCGACGGGTCGAGGTATGACCCGTCAGCGTGTGGTGATGTCAGCCCCGGCTCTGGCCGGTGGCGCACCTGCTGGTCACTGCATGACCGCGATGGCCAGGGCGCGGCGGGCGCGGAGCGAGGCACGCTCCGCGCGGCGCTGCATCCGGCGGGCGGCGGCGAGCCGAGCGGCGGGCCGTTCGGACTCGGCCTCCTGCAGCCGGTCGTGCATATGCGCACGCGCCAGGGCTTCTTGGATGAGTTGCATCTCTCGGTTCCTGTTCTGGCGCGACTCGGGCGCGCTGGAGGTTTCGGGTGCTGGGGTGTCGGAGACCGGTGGGGTCATCGTCGGGACCTGCTTCATGGGGTCGTGCGTCGCTGGGCGATCGATGGTGCCGGTGGTGCTCATGCCGCAACCGGGTTCTTGCGCGGGCGGCCACGCGGCCGCTTGCGGGCCACCACCACGCCCTGGACGAAGAGCTCGCCGCCCCAGACGCCCCAGGGCTCACGGCGGTCCTTGGCACCGGCGAGGCAGGCCTCACGCAGCGGGCAGGTCTGGCACAGCGACTTCGCGTACTCGACGTCGGCCGGGGACTCGGCGAAGAAGACCTCCGGGTCGTACGAACGGCACGGAACAGCTACACCCAGGTTCTCGATGGCCTCATCGAGTTCGGTGAGGGCGGTGAGCGGGGTCAAGGAGTCCTCCGAGGAGTCAGGCGGTCGGTTCAGGTCGGTCGATGCGGACGGGGCGTGTGCGTTGAGTTGCACGGTGTGTGGTCCTCGTCTCTTCGGTCCGGCTGGTGGCCGGGCTCTGGCAAATCAAAAGGGCCGCGGATCCCGGTGTGGGTTCCGCGGCCCTGGAAGGTGCCGACCTGATCCTGGATCAGGCTGGATAACTCCAGGGTTCGAGCCTGCGGAAGGCCCACGTCTTCTGGTGCTGCTGCGTCGTCCGGGATTCGGCACCATTGGCCGCAAAGGCATAGGCCATTGCCTGTGCCACTGCCGCTACCGCAGGTGCCGGGATCGGTCGCTCACTGAGGCGCGCCTCATTGACGCCGGGCATACCGGTGCCAGGAAGCGCGGAGCCGAGCAGGCAGGTGGCGACGACCGATCGATCGGCCTTTTTGATGGTGTTGATGAAGCTGATCACTGGTCTTCGCCTCCTCTCGGCGTCTCAGGGACCGATCGAAACCAGTCCGGGTGTTCAGTACAACACGGAATCCTTGGCTCCTGGAAGGGCCGTTGTCTCCGTGCTCGGAAGGCTATGGGTATGGCCTCGGCGCGCGCAAACTATTTTTCCGTCGAGTTTTGCCAAGGGTCACCCGAATGGCTTCCCCCGGCACCGTCGTCGCCCTCGCCGCCGACTGCCGAGGGCAGTTCCCGCCCCGCGCACAGCGCGAGAACGTCGACTCCGAACCGGTCGAGCTTGCGTCGTCCGACACCGGCGATGCGGGCGAGCTCCGATTCGGTTTCCGGAACGGCCTCGGCGATCGCGAGCAGTGTCTTGTCGGTGAACACGCAATAGGCCGGCTGCCCCAGCAAGCCCGCCTGCTCCGCCCGCCAGTCGCGCAACCGCTCATAGAGCGCCTCGTCCAGCTCGGACGGGCAGCCCTCGCAGCGCATCAGCTTCATCTCGCCCGCGTCGGTCAGCGCCCGGCCGCACACCCGGCAGTGGACCGGACCACGCCGCCTGCGCACCGCTCCGCCCCCGCCGCCCGGGGCCCCCGCCCCGCGCTCGATCCCGCCGGCCCCGCCGAGGGTGCGGGCGCCCACGGCCTGGGAGCCGGGCCGCAGCCCGTTGAGAAAGCGGGTGGGGCGGCGGGAGGCCCGGCCGCCCGGAGCCCGCGAGAGCGCCCAGGACAGCGCCAGATGGTGACGGGCACGGGTGACCCCCACATAGAGCAGCCGGCGCTCCTCCTCGATCTGCTGGTCCGTCTTGGCGTAGGTGATCGGCACCATCCCCTCGGTGAGACCGACCAGGAAGACGGCGTCCCATTCGAGGCCCTTGGCGGCATGGAGTGAGGCGAGGGTCACACCCTCGACGGTCGGGGCGTGCTGCGCCGCCGCCCGCTCGTCGAGCTCCGCCACCAGATCGGAGAGCGTGGCCCCGGGGCGGCTGCCCGCGAAGTCCTCGGCGAGCCGCACCAAAGCGGCCAGGGACTCCCAGCGGTCGCGCACCGCGCCCGACCCCGCCGGGGGCTCGGGCGTCCAGCCACGGGTGCCCAGCACGGCCCGCACCTGGGATGGGATGTCGGCGTCCGCCAGAGCCGGGTCGGCACTTCTTCCGCGGGCCGCGCCGCGCAGCAGCAGCCCCGCCTCGCGCACCTCGGGCCGCTCGAAGAACCGCTCGGCGCCGCGCAGCTGATAGGGCACCTGGGCATCGGCCAGCGCCTGCTCATAGAGCTCCGACTGGGCGTTGACCCGGTAGAGGACCGCGATCTGGCTCGGCGGGACGCCCCCGCCCCCCTGCTCGACCGGGGTGATCAGCTCACGGATCCGGCGGGCGGTGCCCTCGGCCTCGGCCGGCTCGTCCGCATAGGCGGCGTAGACCGGGTCGGGGCCCGCCTCCCGCTGGGAGACCAGCTCCAGCCGGTGCTCGGCGGCCCGGCCGCGGGCTTGGGAGAGCAGCCCGTTGGCCAGGTGGACCACCTGGGGGGTGGAGCGGTAGTCCCGGATCAGCTTGACCACGGTGGCCCCGGGGTGGCGGGTGCGGAAGTTCAGCAGATGATCGGGGGTGGCGCCGGTGAAGGAGTAGATGGTCTGGCTGGCGTCGCCGACCACGCACAGGCTGTCCCGGTCGCCCAGCCACAGCTCCAGCAGCCGCTGCTGCAGCGGGCTGACGTCCTGGTACTCGTCGACCACGAAGTGCTGGTACTGACGGCGCACCTGATCGGCGATGTCGTGCCGCTCCTGGAGCACACCGACCGTGAGGAGCAGCACATCCTCGAAGTCGATGACGCCGCGGTCGCGCTTCAACTGCTCATAGGTGGCGTAGATCCGGCCGATCTCGGCGGCGTCGCGGGGAGCCTCCCGGCCGGATTTGGCGGCCACGGCCGGATAGTCCTCGGGCACGGTCTGGGTGACCTTCGACCATTCGATCTCGCCGGTCACGTCCCGCAGCTCATTGCGGTCCAGCCGGACCCGGCACCGCGCGGCGGCCTCGGCCACGAGCTGCACCTTGCGCTCGACCAGTCGCGGCACCTCACCGCCGACCGCCTTGGGCCAGAAGTACTGCAGCTGGCGCAGGGCCGCCGAGTGGAAGGTGCGCGCCTGCACCCCGCCCGCGCCGAGCTGCCGCAGCCGGCCGCGCATCTCCCCCGCCGCCCGGTTGGTGAAGGTGACGGCCAGCACGCTGGCGGGCTGGAGCATGCCCGCGCGCACCCCATAGGCGATCCGGTGGGTGATGGCACGGGTCTTACCGGTGCCGGCCCCGGCCAGCACGCACACCGCGCCGTGCAGGGACGTCGCCACCTCGCGCTGCTCGGGGTCGAGCCCGTCGAGCACCGCGTCGGCATCACGCGGCGTGGCCGCGTAGGCACCCGGTGTGGAGCCCTGCGGGAACAGAGTGGAGGACGTTGCTGCAGTCACCCCGCCATGCTGCCAGGTCCCCTGGGACCCCCGTGCCGGTTGTCCACAGCCATCGCCTTCCGGTCATATGAATACCGGGAATGACCGGCGGAAGGTGAGCGTTCACCTTCTGCCCACCCACCACGACCCCGAGGAGAGCGAAGACCGATGTCCGGCACTGTGACGATGTACAGCACCACCTGGTGCGGCTACTGCCGCCGTCTGAAGGGGCAGATGGACCGCGAGGGCATCGCCTACACCGAGATCAACATCGAGCAGGACCCGGAGTCCGCGGCCTTCGTCGAGAAGGCGAACGGTGGCAACCAGACGGTGCCGACCGTTCTCTTCCCCGATGGGTCGACCCTGACCAACCCGTCCCTGGCGCAGGTCAAGGCCAAGGTCGGCGTCTGAGTCAGCCCCGCGGCAGCGGCTCGCCGTACCAGAGCTCGATCAGCCGGGCCGCGATCGAGATGCCGGACGGAGGCAGGACCTCCCCGGACTCGATCGCGGCCCGCAGGTCGTCCCGGGAGAACCAGCGCGCCTCGTGGATCTCCTCCCCGTCCACCTCGATCAGGGAGGACGTGGCCTGCGCCATGAAGCCGAGCATCAGGCTGGACGGGAACGGCCACGGCTGGCTGGCAACGTACGCGACCTCGCCGACCGTGACACCCGCCTCCTCCGCCACCTCGCGGACCACGGCCTGCTCGATCGACTCGCCCGGCTCCACGAAGCCCGCCAGCGTCGAGAAGCGCCCCTCCGGCCAGTGCACCTGGCGCCCCAGCAGCGCACGGTCCTGCTCGTCCCGCACCAGCATGATCACGGCGGGGTCGGTCCGCGGGTAGTGCTCGGCCCCGCACGCGGGGCAGCGGCGGATATGGCCCGCCGCCGCGATCATCGTGCGCTCACCGCAGCGTGAGCAGAAGCGGTGCAGCCGCTGCCAGTTCTCCAGCGCGACCGCGTGCACCAGCAGCCCCGCGTCGCGCTCGGACAGCAGCGCGCCCGCCTCGCGCAGCCCGGCGGGGCGTGCCGACTGGTCCATCCGCCCCGGCAGGGAATCCTTCTGCAGCGCGAAGTAGCGCACGCCCTCCTCGTCGGTGCCCAGGAAGTAGCGGTGGTTCTCGGTGGGCGGGGCCTCGAAGGACGGGGTCATGACGAGCTCGGTGCGGCCGTCCGGGGTGTCGTCGACCAGGGCCTGGCCGCCGGAGACCACGAAGACACGCGTCGTCGGGTGGCTCCACGCCGCCGCCAGCCACGCCTCGTCCAGGCGGTGATGCGCGGAGCGGTCGATGCCGCTCGGGGCACTGAGCGTGATCGGCCGGTCGGTGGCGTGGTCGGTCCAGGTGGTCACGGTTGCTTCCAACTCCCCCAGCGAAATGGGTGATTTACGTACATAAGCGAGCTAATCCCGTCCATTCTCGGCGAGATCGCCCCAAAGATGGGCCGCCGTCTCGGCGCCCTTCATGAGCAGGCCGAGCTCGACCTTCTCGTTGGGCGCGTGCCAGCCGTCGGACGGCACCGAGATGCCCAGGAAGAGCACCGGGGCGCCGAGGAGGTCCTGGAGATCGGCGGCGGGGCCCGATCCGCCCTCTCGGGTGAAGCGGACCTTCTGGCCGAAGGCGCGCCCCATGGCCCGGACGACCGACTGGAGCGCGGGGTGGTCCAGCGGGGTCAGACAGGGGCGGGTGGCGCCCCAATAGGTGATGTCATGGCGGATACCGGCCGGGAGCTGGGCGGCGACCCAGTCCCGTACGGCCGACTGGACCTTCTCCACGTCCTGGCCTGCCACCAGCCGGAAGGACAGCTTCAGCTGGGCGGCCGAGGGCACGATGGTCTTTCCGCCCGGCCCCTGGTAGCCCCCGCCGATGCCGTTGACCTCGGCGGTCGGACGGGCCCAGATCCGCTCCAGGGTGGAGTACCCCGCCTCGCCGAGCGTGGCCCGCGAATGCGCGGTCCGCAGCCAGCCCGCCTCGTCGAAGGGCAGCTCGGCGAAGAGCTCACGCTCGCGGTCGGTCAGCTCCACGACACCGTCGTAGAAGCCGGGGATGGCCACCTTACGGTCGGCGTCGTGCAGCGCGGCGGCCAGACGGGCGGCCTCGGTGGCCGGGTTGGGGACCGCGCCGCCGAAGGAGCCGGAGTGGATGTCCTGGCCGGGGCCATGGAGATCGATCTGGCAGTCGACGAGGCCCCGCATGCCGGTGCAGACGGTCGGGGTGTCCTCGGACCACATTCCGGTGTCGGAGACGATCACGGTGTCGCAGGCCAGCCGGTCGGCGTGCGCGCGGACCAGCTCGGGGAAGTGCGGGGAGCCGGACTCCTCCTCGCCCTCGATCAGCAGCTTGAGGTTCACCGCGGGCGCGCTGCGGCCGGTCACGGAGAGATGCGCCCGTATCCCCAGGGTGTGGAAGAGGACCTGCCCCTTGTCGTCGGCGGCGCCGCGGGCGTAGAGCCTGCCGTCCTCGATGACGGGCTCGAAGGGGTCGGTGCGCCAGCCGTCCTCGCGGTCGGCGGGCTGGACGTCGTGGTGACCGTAGACGAGCACCGTAAGGGCGTCGGGATCGCCGGACGGCCACTCGGCGAATACAGCCGGGGCGCCCGGTGTGTCCCATATCTCAGCCACCGGGAAGCCCGTCGCGGCCAGGTGGTCCCTCAGCCACTGGGCGCTGCGCCGGACGTCGTCGGCGCGGGCCGGGTCGGCGGATACGGACGGGATGCGCAGCCACTCGGAGAGTTCGGCGAGAAAGGCGGCGCGGTGGCTGTCCACATAGGCGCGAACGGCGTTGTCCGTGTCCGGGGTGTTGCTCATGGATGTGAGCCTATCCGGCCCGCGGCGGGACGCGGGCGGGGGCCTCCGGGGCGCTCATGAGCGCTCGCTCTCGGTGACGGTTTCGGCGTCAATACGGTCATTCCCGGTCGCGCCCTCGTCCGCGGCCCCGTCCCCGGCCACATTCACGTCCCCCTCCTCCGGCTCGCCGAGCGGCCCGCCGCCGGTCCCGCCGCCCGGCTCCCCGAGCAGGACGCGCTCGAGCCCGGCCCGGCCGGGCAGCCCGGCGGGGCGCACGACCGCACCGCTGCGCACGTACACGAACGCCGCCGTGACCGCCGACAGGGGCAGTCCGTGCTGCTCGGCCCAGGCGAGGCGGTAGATGGCCAGCTGGAGCGGGTCGGCGTCCTGTGAGCGGCCGGTCTTCCAGTCGACGATCTCGTAGCGCGGGCCGCCGTCGGGGCCCGTTCCGGACGCGCGGTACACCGCGTCGATCCGGCCGCGGATGACGCGGCCCGCCAGGGTCAGCTGGACCGGTACCTCCACGCCGTAAGGGGTGCGACGGGCATACGGCGTGCGCGCGAACGCCTCCTTGAGCGCGGTCAGATCCCGCTCGTCGGCGATCTCCGCCTCGTCTTCCTCGCCGCCCGGCAGCTCGTCGGGGCCGAGGAAGGGCAGCGACAGCTCCTCGAAGCGCGCTTCGACCCAGGCGTGGAAGCGGGTGCCGCGCCGCGCGGCGGGGCGCGGCGGCCGGGGCATCGGACGGGCCAGCTCCCGTGCGAAGCCGTCCGGGTCGGCGGCGAGGCGCAGCAGCTGGGAAGCGGTGAGCGTCCCCGGCAGGGGCACCTCGTGCACGGTCTCGCGGGCGCGGCGCAGCTCCCCGGCGAGCGCGTCCAGATCGCGGTCCCAGGAACCGGCCAGCCGGGCCTCCTCGGGCGCCAGCCCGTCCTCGGCCGGTTCTCGCGTGATATCCGGCACACCGGGTTCCGGTGCGCCGTAAGGATCGGCGTGTGGCCCATCGCCGTACGGCTCGTCCTCGTATGGCGCGTACGGCTCGCCGGCCGCCTCGCCGTACGGGCCCTCGTCCGCGTGCGTGTCCGCGTCCTCGTAAGGGTCCTCCGGAGGCTCGGGCCACTCCGGGTCCTCCAGGGGCTCAGACTCCTCCGGTGGAGGCTCGGGCCACTCCGGGTCCTCCAGGGGCTCAGGCTCCTCCGGTGGCTGCAGGTCGTCCGGGGGCTCCGGGAACGGGTCCCCGTCAGCCGAGGGGTGCCCGTCCTCGTCATGCGCGGTCGGCCGCTCCCCCGCCATCTCGATGCGCGCCAGATGGGCGAGCACCACATCGGCCGCGCGGCGCCGGTGGCGCAGCGCGGCCGGGTCCAGCGGAAGCGGCCAGGCCCGGTCGGCCGCCGACTCCCGCAGGGCCGGGTTCTCCGCACCCTCCTCCGGCGGCTCGGCCCATGCCTCGACCTCGCCGTACCCGCCCTCGCAGTGCTCGCGCAGCGCGTCCAGGAAGGCCGACGGGCCGCGCGGCCGCTTCTGGGTGGGGCCCCACCAGTGGCCGGAGCCCAGCAGCAGCGACCGCGGCCGGGTGAAGGTCACATAGCCCAGCCGGAGCTCCTCGGTCCGCTGATGCCCCTTCATGGCGTCCTTGAAGGCCGCGATCCCCTTGCTGTCCCAGGCGGTGACGTCCGGGAGGGTCCGCGCGTCCCCGCGCAGCTCATGCGGCAGGACCTTCGCGTTCGCCGTCCAGGACTCGCGGGACTGTTCGCTCGGGAACTGCTTGGCGACCAGCCCCGGCACCGCCACCACGTCCCACTCCAGCCCCTTGGACTTGTGGGCGGTGAGCACCTTGACCGTGTCCTCGCCGCCCGGGAGCGCGTTGTCGAGCCCCTTCTCGTACTGCGCGGCGGTGCGCAGAAAGCCAAGGAAGCCCTGCAGCGTGGCCCCGCCCTCCACGGCCGCGCCGCCCTCCCGGCCCGCGAAGGCGGCCGCGACGTCCAGGAAGTTGCCGAGCGTCTCCCGGCGGCGCGCGGCCAGGGCGTGCGGTGAGGCGGAGAGCTCGACCTCGAGGCCGGTGGTGGCCAGGACCCGGTGGAGCACGTCCATCAGCGGATCGGCCAGCGTGCGGCGCAGTTCGCGGAGTTCTGCGGCGAGCCGGGCGAACCGGATCCGTGCCTCGGCCGAGAAGGGCAACCCGTCGTCCGGGCCGCCGCCCGCCTCCAGGAAGGTGTCGAGCGCGTCGGCGAGGGAGATCACCTCGGAGGGGTCGGTGCCCTCGACGGCCTCGGCGAGCCGTAGGTCCGGATCGTCCTGTGCACCGTCCGGCCCGCCGTGGGAGACCAGCGCGCGAGCGCGACGGCCGAGCAGCGCGAGGTCGCGGGGGCCGATCCGCCAGCGCGGCCCGGTGAGCAGACGGACCAGCGCCGCGTTGGCCCCCGGGTCCTGGAGGACCTCGCAGACGGCCACCAGATCGGCGACCTCCGGCAGATGCAGCAGCCCCGACAGGCCCACCACCTCGACCGGAACGTCTCGCTCCACCAGGGCGCCCTGGATCTGCGCGAAGTCACCCGCCGTACGGCACAGGACCGCGATCTCACCGGGTGGGGTGCCGGTGCGCACCAAGTGGGCGATGGAGTCGGCGAGCCAGGCCAGCTCCTCGGCGTGGGTGGGCAGCAGCGCACAGCGCACCGCTCCGTCCCGCTCGGCGCCGGGCGCGGGGCGCAGCGCCTCGACGCCCTCGTGCATCGCGCGCAGCGGGGCGGCCAGCCCATTGGCGAGGTCCAGGAGGCGGCCCCCGCTGCGCCGGTTCTCGCTGAGCGCGAAGCGCCGCGCCGGGCTGCCATCGGCGTGTGGGAAGTGCTCGGGGAAGTCGTCCAGGTTGGCCACGGAGGCACCGCGCCAGCCGTAGATGGCCTGACAGGGGTCGCCGACGGCGGTGACGGGGTGTCCGGTGCCGCCGCCGAAGAGACCGGACAGCAGCAGCCGCTGGGCGACCGAGGTGTCCTGGTACTCGTCGAGCAGGACGACCGCGAACTGCTCGCGCAGGATCCGGCCGACCTCCGGGTGGTCGAGGGCCAGGGTGGCCGAATGGGCGATCTGGTCGCCGAAGTCGAGCAGATCGCGGCGCCGCTTCTCCTCGCGGTACGCCTCCACCAGGCCCAGCAGCTCCTGGCGGGCGCGGGCGGCCTCGGGCACCTTGCGCAGCGCCTCGTTGGTGAGCCGCGTCCCCTCCAGGGTCCGCAGCAGCTCGGTGTCGTACGCGCGCAGCCGCCCGGCGGGGACGAGGTGCTCGGCGAGCTCGGCGTCGAGCGCGAGCAGATCGGTGACCAGGTCGGAGAAGGGGCGGGTGAGTGCCGGATACGGGCCGGGGGCCGAGCGCAACACCCGCGCGGCGAGCTGGAAACGGGTGGCGTCGGCGAGCAGCCGGGCGCTCGGCTCCAGGCCGACGCGCAGCCCGTGGTCCTTGAGCAGCTGTCCGGCGAAGGCGTGGTACGTGGAGATGACGGGCTCGCCCGCGGCCTCCTCGGTGGCGCCCGGATCCGGGTCCTGGTCCACGATGCCCGCCGTGACGAGGGCCTTACGGACCCGCTCGGCCAGCTCTCCGGCGGCCTTGTTGGTGAAGGTGAGGCCGAGCACCCGGTCGGGCGCGACCTGTCCGGTGCCGACCAGCCAGACGACGCGGGCGGCCATCACCGTGGTCTTGCCGGAGCCCGCCCCGGCGACGATCACCTGCGGGGCGGGCGGTGCGATGATGCACGCCACCTGCTCAGGGGTGAACGGGATCCCGAGAAGTTCCTTGAGCTCCTCGGGATCGGTGATGCGGGCTGACACTCCAGTGAGGCTATCGGTGCCCACCGACATGCCCCGCCGCCCTCGCCGCCCCGGTGGGCGGCCGCCCCGGGGTCCAGGCCGGGCGCCACGGGGCCTCGGCCAGGTACTCAAAGACGTCAGCCCGGTGCCCCACAGCCCCAGCCCCGTACCGCGCGGCCCCAGCGCGATACGCGAAACCGTCAGTCGACCACATGGCGCCCCTCCGCCCGCGCGCTGCACGCGCCGCGGAAGGCGCAGCGCTCGCAGTGGTCGCCCGTGGTCGGGGTGAACCGCTCGTCGAGGACGCGCCCGGCCGCGGTGGCGAGCAACTGCCCCACCCACTCCCCGTCCGGCGGCTCCTGGGCCTGGACCTTGGGGACGTCGTCACCGCCGTCCTTCTTGGCGGCGCCCTGCCGCAGCTGGACGAGCTCCGCGCCGCCCGGCTCGGGGCGCCCGCCCTCGAAGAGGTCGTCGACGGCGCCCTCGCGCACCGCCAGCTGATAGGCCGCCAGCTGGGGGTGGTGCTCGACATCGCCACGGGTCACGGCCTGCTTGCCGGTCTTGAAGTCGACGACGTAGGCGCGCCCCTCGCCATCCGTCTCGACGCGGTCCATGCTGCCGCGGATGCGCACCTTATAGACGTCGGCTTCGAGAGTGACGTCGAAGGAGTGCTCGGTGGCGACCGGGGTGCGGCCACCGCGCTCCATCACATGCCAGTGCAGAAAACGCTCCAGGGCCGCTCGTGCCTGTTCCTTCTCCTGTCGTGACTTCCAGGGGGCGTCGAAGGCGAGCGCGTCCCATACGGAGTCCAGGCGCTCCATGAGGACCGAGAGATCGGCCGGGGTGCGGCCGGAGGCGACCTCGTCGGCCAGGACGTGCACGACGTTGCCGAAGCCCTGGGCGGCCGTCGAGGGCGCGTCGGCCTTCACCTCGCGCCCCAGGAACCACTGTAGCGAGCAGGTGTTGACGAGCTGGTCGAGCGCGCTGCCGGACAGCGCCACCGGCCGGTCCCGGTCGCGCAGCGGGACCTCGCTGTGCGTCGGCTCGTGCAGCCCCCACCAGCGGTGCGGGTGAGCGGCCGGGACCAGCGGCCTGCCTTCCTCGTCGCGCAGCGCCGCGAGCCGCGCCAGCCGACGCGCGGCGGCGTCGCGCAGCGCCTCCGAGGCGTCCGGGTCGACGGTGGTGGCGCGCAGCTCGGCGACGAGCGCGGCGACGGACAGCGGGCGGCGCGGCCGCTGGGTGACGTCGGTGGGCGCGACGCCCAGTTCGGCGAGGAAACGGGAGGGCTGGTCCCCGTCCTCGGAGGCGGCCTTGACGGCGGTGACCACGAGCCGCTCCTTCGCGCGGGTCGCCGCCACGTAGAACAGCCGCCGCTCCTCGGCCAGCAGCGCGCCCGGCGGCAGCGGCTCGGCCAGCCCGTCCCGGCCGATCCGGTCGGCCTCCAGGAGCGAGCCGCGCCGCCGCAGATCGGGCCACAGCCCCTCCTGCACGCCCGCGACGACCACCAGGGCCCATTCGAGCCCCTTGGAGCGGTGGGCGGTCATCAGCCGTACGGCGTCGGGTCGGACCATCCGTCGGGAGAGGGTGTCGGCGGCGATGTCCTGGGCGTCGATCTCCTCCAGGAAGTTGAGGGCGCCACGGCCGCCGGTGCGTTCCTCGGCGCGGGCGGCGGTCTCGAACAGCGCGCACACCGCGTCGAGGTCGCGGTCCGCGTTCCGCCCGGCGGTGCCGCCGCGCTGCGCGGCCCGCTCCAGACGGCCGGGCCAGGAGGTGCCGTCCCACAGCTGCCACAGCGCCTGTTCGGCGGTGCCGCCCCGGGCCAGCGCCTCCCGGGCGGTGCGCAGCAGCAGCCCGAGCCGCTGGGCGCCGCGTGCGTACGCCGGGTCGTGGACGGCCAGCCGCTCCGGCTCGGCGAGCGCCTCGGCGAGCAGGACGTCGGAGGGGCGCGGCACCGCGCGTCCGGCGGACCGCTCCTCCTCGCGCAGCGCACGGCCCAGGCGGCGCAGATCGGCGGCGTCCATACCGCCGAGGGGCGAGGTGAGCAGGGTCAGGGCGGTCTCGACGCCGAGGACCGCGGACAGCCCGCCGCTGTCCGGCAGCGCGGCCGTGGCGGCGGCGCGCAGCGCGGTCAGCAGGGGAGCCACGGCGGGCTCATGGCGCAGCGGGATGTCATCGCCGTCCACCTCGACGGGGACTCCGGCCGAGGTGAGCGCCCGGCGCATACCGGGGATCGAGCGCCCCCCGGCGCGCACCAGGACGGCCATCTCGCGCCATGGCACCCCGTCCTCCAGATGGGCGCGGCGCAGGATGTCGGCGACGTTGTCGAGCTCGGCGCCCGCGGTGGGGTACGTGTACGCCTCGACTCGGCCGCCGTCACGGGCGGCCGCGAGCTCCCGATGCGCCCTTACGGCTCGCGCGGGCAGCCGGGTGAGCGGCATCCGGCCGGTGATCCGCCGGGTGGCCGCGAGCAGGGCGGCCCCCGAACGGCGGGAGACGGTGAGGACCTCCATGTCGGCGGGCCGGCCGTCCGCCCGCGGGAAGTCCTCGCGGAAGCGGAGGATGCCGCCCACGTCGGCGCCGCGGAAGGCGTAGATCGACTGATCGGGGTCGCCGAAGGCGAGCAGGGTCCTGCCGCCGCCCGCGAGCGCCCCCAGCAGCCGGCCCTGGGCCACGTCGGTGTCCTGGTACTCGTCGACGAACACGGCGTCGTACCGCCCCGCCAGCTCGGCCGCGACCTCCGGCCGCCCGGCGAGCAGCACCGCGCGGTGTACCAGCTCCGCGTAGTCCAGCACCCCCTGTGCGTCCAGGACGTCGAGGTACTCGGCGAGGAAACCGGCCGCGGCGGACCAGTCGGGGCGCCCGGTGCGCTCGGCGAACTCCCCCAGCGCCCGTGGGCCCAGGCCCAGCTCGCGGCTGCGGGCGAGCACCGCGCGCACCTCGTCGGCGAAGCCCCGCGTGGTCAGGCAGGCGCGCAGGTCGTCGGGCCAGCGGACGAAGGCCCGGCCCTCGCGCGCCAGCTCGGCCTGCCCGGCGAGCAGCTCCCTGACGACGACGTCCTGCTCCGGTCCGGAGAGCAGCCGCAGCGGATCGACGAAGAGATCGACGTCCTGGTGGGCGCGGACCAGGGCGTAGCAGTAGGAGTGGAAGGTCGTCGCCCGCGGGGCGCTCGCGCCGCCCAGGCGCGCGGCCATGCGGTCGCGCAGTTCGACGGCGGCCTTACGGCTGAACGTGAGCACCAGGAGCCGCTCGGGGTCCGCGCCCTCGCGCACCCGGCGCGCCACCGCCTCCACGAGCGTCGTCGTCTTGCCCGTGCCGGGCCCGGCGAGCACCAGCAAAGGACCGCCCCGATGCTCAACCACAGCGCGCTGCCGTGCGTCCAGGGCAGGAAGGGTTCCGGGCTCCGGCCGATGACGGAGCAGGCGGTAGACGCCCGAGGCCGACTGCCGTGAGGAGGGCTGCCGCGCCTGCCGCTGCCGCGGAAGGGACGAGGGGGAGGAGCTCACGTTGGATCGCCGGTCCTGGTGGGTTGGCTGGGTGCGGGACAGCCTCTCATGCACGGCGGGACCTCACCCGGATGGCTGTGGATACCGCCGGTACGACGACCGCGGGCCCGCCGCACATCGATCCGGCATCGCGCGCACGACACACCGGTACGGCCGCCACAGGCCCGGAACGCCACCGCATGCGGCCCCACTACCGGCCGTGGTCCTGCCCGCCCCCGTCCCACCGAGCCCTGGCCATGTCGATCCGCGGCACGTGGCCCTCGGCCGAGCGCGCCGCCTCGCGCAGCGGGGTGCCCTCCTCGCGGTAGTGGTCAAGGGCGCGCAGCTCATGGCCGGGCAGCAGCACACCGTCCGCGCGCACCACCCGCCACCACGGCACGGCGCCCCCGTAGAGCGCCATCACCCGCCCCACCTGGCGCGGCCCGCCCTCCTCCAGCCATTCCGCGACGTCCCCGTAGGTCATCACCCGGCCGGAGGGAATCGACTCGGCCACGTCCAGCACCCGCTCGGCGTACTCGGGCAGCTCGTCAGCGCCGTCCCCGTCTCCCGGCTCCCTACTCTCTCGGCTCATCCGCCCCATCCTGCCGCACCCCTGCGACAGCCGCGCCGAGCGCCCCGCGAGCGGTGGCGAGGGGCCCGCTCCGGGGCGGATTGCGGTTCGATCACGCATTGTGCGGGAATCCTGAGCAGGGCGTACCATTCGGGGTTCACGTCCCCGAAATGCACCCTGATGCCCCCCTCCGCAGCCCGGGCATGCCACCATCTTCCGGGCGGTGACTGGTGATACGAGATCAAGAAGAGACGGCGAAGCAGCAGGGTGCGCAGCCTCCGGAGGAGGAGGCCCGCACCCCGGAGTCATTGCCGCACTCCAAGGCGCCGTCCGGCGGCCGGCAGGAGCCCCCGGAGGCGGGGGATGACTGCGGCCCGGACGGACCGGAGGGCCATGTGGACCGGGTCTCCGGGGACGAGCCGCTGCTGCCCGCCCGTGTCCACCGCCCCGCCGATCTGCTGCGGCTGCTGCTCGGGGTCCTCGGCATGGCCGTCGTACTGGCCATCGCGGCCTTCGCCCACGGCACCACCGCGGGTCTGGAGAAGGACATCGGGCACGGCGCCAACCAGGCGCCCCCGCTTCTGATCGACTTCGCGGGGCTCACGGCCGGGGTGGCCGTCCTCGTCCTGCCGGTGGCCTTCGCCTTCGAGCGGCTGATCAAACGGGACGGGCTGCGGATCGCCGACGGTGTGCTGGCCGCGGTGCTGGCCCACGGGGTGTCCCTCGCCACGGACCTGTGGGTCGCCAGAGCCGCCCCCGGCTCGATCCGCGAAGCGCTCACCCAGCCCGCCCCCGGCGGCGCGTTCAGCGACCCCGTGCACGGCTATCTCGCCCCTGTCATCGCCTATATGACGGCCGTCGGCATGGCCCGGCGCCCGCGCTGGCGGGTGGCCATGTGGTGCGTCCTGCTGCTCGACGCCTTCGCGGTGCTCGTGGGCGGCTACACCACACCGTTCTCGATCATCCTTACGGTGCTCATCGGCTGGGCGGTGGCCTACGGCACGCTCTACGCGGTCGGCTCCCCCAATGTGCGCCCCACGGGCCAGAACCTGCTCGCCGGTCTGCGCCGCGTCGGCTTCAACCCGGTCAGCGCCATGCGCGCCGAGGAGCCCGAGGACGAGCACGGCGGCCACGGCGACCGGAGCCGCCGCTATCTGGTCACCCTGGAGGACGGCCCGCCCCTGGACGTCACCGTGGTCGACCGGGAGCAGCAGGCCCAGGGCTTCTTCTACGGCGTCTGGCAGCGGCTGACCCTGCGCACGATCACCCCGCCCCGCAGCCTCCAGTCGCTGCGCCAGGCCCTGGAACAGGAGGCGCTGCTCGCCTACGCGGCCATCGCGGCCGGCGCCAACGCGGCCAAGCTGATCGCCACCTCCGAGCTGGGCCCGGACGCCGTGATGCTGGTCTACGAGCATGTCGGCGGGCGTCCGCTGCACGCCCTGCCGGACGAGGCGATCACCGACGAGCTGCTGGCCGGAGCGTGGCACCAGGTCCAGGCGCTCCAGTCACGGCGCATCGCCCACCGGCGGCTGGACAGCGACGCCCTGCTGGTCGACCGCAACGGCACGGTCATCCTTACCGATCTGCGCGGCGGTGAGATCGCGGCCGGTGACGTGGTGCTGCGGATGGACGTCGCACAGCTGCTGACCACCCTGGGCCTGCGCGTGGGCGCCGAGCGCTCCGTGGCCGCCGCGGTGGCGGTCCTCGGCCCGGACGCGGTCGCCGACAGCCTGCCGCTGCTGCAGCCCCTGGCGCTCGGCCGGGGCTCGCGCGCGACCCTTCGGCAGCTCGCGCGCGAGCGCGCCCAGCGCCAGCGGGATGCCGTCCTGGAGGCGTCACACGCCGCCAAGGAGGCCAAGGAGGCGCGGGAGGCCGAGGAGACGGCCCAGGAGGCCGGGGCCCCGGAGGCGCCCATCAGCGACCGCAGGACCAGCAAGGCCGAGAAGCAGGCGGAGAAGCGCGCCATAGAAGAGGCGATGGAGGACGCCCGCGAGGAGGATCTGCTCTCCCAGATCCGGCAGCAGGTGCTGCTGGTGAGGCCGCAGGCGCCGATAGAGCCCGAGCGGCTGGAGCGCATCAAGCCGCGCACCCTGGTCAGCTTCTGCGCGGGGGCCTTCGCCGCGTACTTCCTGCTGTCCCAGTTCACCCATCTCAAGCTGGGCGCCCTGGTCGGCGAGGCCAACTGGATCTGGGTCCTCTTCGCGCTCGTCTTCTCCGCGCTCACTTATCTGGCCGCGGCGCTGAGCCTGCTCGGCTTCGTCCCGGAGAAGGTGCCGCTGCCGCGGACGGTGCTGGCGCAGGTCGCCGCCTCGTTCGTGAAGCTGGTGGCGCCCGCGGCGGTCGGCGGCGTCGCCCTCAACACCCGCTTCCTGCAGCGCGCGGGGGTGCGGCCGGGGCTCGCGGTGGCCAGTGTGGGCGCCTCCCAGCTGTTCGGGCTCGCCAGCCATATCGTGCTGCTGCTGACCTTCGGCTACATCACCGGCACCGAGCGCACCCCGGCGCTCTCGCCGTCCCGGACAGTGATCGCCGGGCTGCTGACGGCCGCCGTGCTGGTCCTTGTGGTGACCGCGATTCCCGTCCTGCGGAAGTTCGTGTCCACCCGGGTGCGGTCGCTGTTCGCGGGCGTCGTCCCGCGCATGCTGGACGTGCTGCAGCGGCCCAAGAAGCTGCTCACCGGCATCGGCGGCACCCTGCTGCTGACCGCCGCCAACGTGATGTGCCTCGACTCCGCGATCCGGGCGTTCGGCGGTGAGCTGAGCTATGCGAGCATCGCCGTCGTCTTCCTCGCGGGCAACGCCCTGGGGTCGGCGGCGCCCACCCCCGGCGGTGTAGGCGCGGTCGAGGCCGCCCTGATCGCGGGTCTGACCTTCGCCGGGCTGCCGTACGAGACCGCCGCGCCCGCGGTCCTGCTCTTCCGGCTGATGGTCTTCTGGCTGCCGGTGCTGCCCGGCTGGGTGGCCTTCACCCACCTCACCCGCAAAGAGGCGCTGTAGGGGCCCTGGACGCCCCGCCGGAGCCCTCCCGCGGGCACCGGCCGCCCGGCACCCTTCTCACCCGTACGCCCCCGCTGTGCGCGCGGGGGGCGCCCGCCGCCCGCAGGATGGCGATACGCCGCCACCCCCGGGAGAGCCGCCGTGTCCCGACCCCTGCGCCTCGGTGCGCTGTCCACCGCCCTGCTGCTGGCCGTCCTGGCCGCCGGATGCGGTGGCGGGGGCGGACGGCCGGACACCTCGGCCCATCAGAAGCTGGACTGGTCCAGCTGCCCCGCCCCCTCCCCCAACCAGGACGCGGCCGCCACCAAGGCCCCGGGCGGGCAGTGGGAGTGCGCGACGCTCCACGCACCGCTGGACTACCGCAAGCCGCACGGCCGGACCATCGGCATCGCCATGATCCGCGCCAAGGCCACCGACCGGCGCCACCGGATCGGCTCGCTCATCTTCAACTTCGGCGGCCCCGGCGGTTCGGGCGTGGCCACCCTCCCGGCCCTCGCCAACAGCTACAAGCAACTGCGCACCCGCTACGACCTGGTCAGCTTCGATCCGCGCGGAGTCGGCCGCAGCAGCGGGGTGCGCTGCTTGGGGGACAAACAGCTCGACGCCTACTACGCCGCCGACTCGACCCCGGACAACAAGGCCGAGGTGAAGAGCCAGATCCGCCGGGTCAAGACCTACGCCGCCGCCTGCGAGAAGAACTCCGGCACGATCCTGCCCTACGTCGGCACCACCAACGCCGCCCGTGACATGGACCTCATGCGGCGCGTCCTCGGCGACAAGAAGATGCACTACTTCGGCGTCTCCTACGGCACCGAACTCGGCGGCGTCTACGCCCATCTGTATCCGAAGCAGGTGGGGCGCGCCCTCTTCGACGGAGTCGTGGACCCCATGCAGACACCCGAGCAGGGCGCGCTCGCCCAGGCCAAGGGGTTTCAGCGCGCCCTCAGCGACTATCTGAAGGCATGCACCAAGAGCAGCGTCTACAGCTGCCCCACCCAGCCCCGGATCCGCACGCTGCTGAAGCGGCTCGACCGTCGCCCGGTGCGCGGCTACGGCGGCCGGAAGCTGACCGAGTCCCTGGCCGACGGCGGCATCGCGCAGTCCCTCTACTCCCGGGACTACTGGCAGTACCTCACCCAGGGGATCGAGGGCGCCCAACAGGGCGACGGCAGAATCCTGCTGGCCCTGGGCGACGCCTTGAACGGACGCGGCCCGGACGGCCGCTACAGCACCCTGCAGTCCGCGCTGACCGCCGTCACCTGCGCCGACTTCAAGCAGCGCTACACGGTCCCGGACATCGAGCGGAAGCTTCCCGCCTTCCGTAAGGTCTCCCCCGTCTTCGGCGACATGATGGCGTGGGGCCTGACGCAGTGCACCGACTGGCCGGTCCGCGGCGCCTGGACCACACCCGACGTCAGCGCCAAGGGGGCCGCCCCGATCCTGGTCGTCGGCAACACCGGTGACCCGGCCACCCCGTACGAGGGTGCGGGGCGGATGGCGAAGGAGCTGGGGCCCGGGGTCGGGGTCGAGCTCACCTATAAGGGCGAGGGCCATGGGGCGTACGACGGCGGCAACGCCTGCGTCCGAAAGACCGTCAACGCCTATCTGCTGCAGGGCAAGGTGCCGGAGAAGGGCAAGGTCTGCGGCTAGGGTCCGCGCCCGGGCCCGCCGCGCGAACCGTGACGGCATTGAGAAGAAGTACGGACGATTCCGCCCCCGCCTCCTCATAGGATCTCCGGATATGCCGAGTTCCCCACGCACCATACGGACCAGGGCGCTGGTCTCCATGACCGCCATGGTCGCCCTCATCGCCGTCGCGGGCTGCGACGGAGACGGGGGAAGCGAGCAGGGCAAGGCGTCGGCCAAGCCCTCGACGCCGGCCCCGGCCGCGCCCTCGGGCTCCGGGCTGCCGGGCTCGCTCACCGGTCAGAAGCTCAACTGGTCGTCCTGCCCTGCCCCGACCGCGATCCAGGGCACCGGCGAGAAGCCGGGAGGCGAGTGGGAATGCGCCACGCTCAAGGCGCCGCTGGACTACGCGAAGCCCAAGGGCGAGACGATCGGTCTGGCCATGATCCGTGCCAAGGCGAACGGGCCGGGCAAGCGCATCGGCTCCCTGGTGTTCAATTTCGGCGGACCCGGCGGTTCCGGTGTCTCCTCGCTCCCCGGTTTCGCCGCCGCCTACGACACCTTGCGCTCACGCTATGACCTGGTGAGCTTCGATCCGCGCGGGGTCGGGGAGAGCGCCGGGGTGACCTGCCAGAGCGACAAGCAGATCGACGCCTCCGACTCCGTCGACGGCACTCCGGACGACGACGCCGAGGTCAAAACGGCGATGGCGGACGCCAGGGCGTTCATCAAGGGCTGCCAGAAGCGTTCCGGCACGGTGCTCGCCCATGTGGACACCGTGAGCGCCGCCCGTGACATGGACCTCATGCGGCAGGTGCTCGGCGACGACAAGCTGTCGTACTTCGGCATCTCCTACGGCACCGAACTCGGCGGCGTCTACGCCCACCTCTTCCCCGGCCGGGTGGGACGCGCGGTCCTGGACGCCGTGGTCGACCCCACCGAGGATCCCGAGCAGGGCTCCTACGGCCAGGCGAAGGGGTTCCAGCTCGCACTGGACAACTACCTCAAGGACTGCGCCAAGAAGGGCACGGCCTGCCCGACCGGCGGCGACCCCGCGGCCGGTACGGACCGGATCGTCGACTTCCTGAAGAGGCTCGACAAGAAGCCGCTGTCCACCGAGAGCGGCCGCAAGCTCACCCAGGACGGGGCGCTGGGCGGTATCGCCGCCGCGCTCTACGACAAGGAGAGCTGGAAGTACCTGACGATCGGGCTGCAGGAGGCGATGCAGCTCGACGAGGGCAATCTGCTGCTCGCCATGGCGGATTCGATGTCCGGCCGCGACGATGACGGCCACTACAGCAACGTCAACGCCGCCAATGCCGCCATCAACTGCGTGGACGACAGGCAGCGTTACACGGTGACCGATGTGAAGGCGCAGCTGCCGCGCTTCCGTAAGGCGTCACCGGTCTTCGGCGAGTATCTGGCCTGGGGCCTGCTCGGCTGCACCGACTGGCCGGTGGAGGGCACCACGGACACCCCGGACGTCAGCGCCAAGGGCTCGGCGCCGATCCTCGTGGTCGGCAACACCGGCGACCCGGCCACCCCGTACGAGGGGGCGCGGAAGATGGTCGAGGAGCTGGGCGAGGGCGTGGGCGTCGAGGTCACGTACAGGGGGCAGGGCCATGGCGCGTACAACAGCGGCAACGCCTGTATGACGAAGACCGTGAATGCCTATCTGCTGGACGGGAAGGTGCCCGCGGGCGGCACGACCTGCCGGTAAGGGGCTCACGGAACGGCCAGGGGGCCGGATCGCCGTCGGCGCGGCGGTCCGGCCCCCTGGTGCCCGGTGCGTCAGGAGATCAGTAGACCGGCTTGTCGGGCTCGATCTGGTTGACCCAGCCGATCACGCCGCCGCCCACATGGACGGCGTCGGAGAAGCCCGCGGACTTCAGGACGGCCAGGACCTCCGCCGACCGGACACCCGTCTTGCAATGCAAGACGATCTTCTTGTCCTGCGGCAGGTCCTGGAGGGCGCCGCCCATCAGGAAGTCGTTCTTCGGGATCAGCCGGGCGCCGGGGATCGAGACGATCTCGTACTCGTTCGGCTCGCGGACATCGATGATGTCGATGCTCTCGCCGTCGTCGATCCACTCCTTGAGCTGCTTGGGAGTGATCGTCGAACCGGCCGCCGCCTCCTGGGCCTCCTCCGACACCACACCGCAGAACGCCTCGTAGTCGATCAGCTCGGTGACGGTCGGGTTCGGACCGCAGACCGCGCAGTCCGGGTCCTTGCGGACCTTGACCTGGCGGTAGGTCATCTCCAGGGCGTCGTAGATCATCAGACGCCCGACCAGCGGGTCCCCGGTGCCGGTGAGCACCTTGATGGCCTCGGTGACCTGGATCGAGCCGATGGAGGCGCACAGCACGCCCAGCACGCCGCCCTCGGCGCAGGACGGGACCATGCCGGGGGGCGGGGGCTCCGGGTACAGGCAGCGGTAGCAGGGGCCGTGCTCGGACCAGAAGACCGACGCCTGCCCGTCGAAGCGGTAGATCGAGCCCCAGACGTACGGCTTGTTCAGCAGCACGCACGCGTCGTTGACCAGATAGCGGGTGGCGAAGTTGTCGGTGCCGTCCACGATCAGGTCGTACTGGGAGAAGATCTCCATCACGTTGTCCGCCTCGAGGCGGCCTTCGTGCAGCACGACGTTGACGTACGGGTTGATGCCGAGGACCGAGTCACGGGCGGACTCCGCCTTGGGGCGGCCGATGTCCGCCTGGCTGTGGATGATCTGGCGCTGCAGATTGGACTCGTCGACCTCGTCGAACTCCACGATGCCGAGCGTGCCCACGCCGGCCGCGGCGAGGTACATCAGGGCCGGAGAGCCGAGGCCGCCCGCGCCCACACAGAGCACCTTGGCGTTCTTCAGCCGCTTCTGCCCGTCCATCCCGACATCCGGGATGATCAGATGGCGTGAGTACCTGCGGACCTCGTCGACGGTGAGCTCGGAAGCCGGCTCGACCAGCGGTGGCAGCGACACGGGGACTCCGTAAGGGAAGGGAGCAAACGGTTCACCCCCGCGTGAGCGGGGAGGTTTTCTTCTCGTAACACTGCCACGCCCCATCTCATTCCATGACACGTGGTCCGAGTCGCGAGACAATCTCGTCCCAGTAGCCGGGCAGGGTCTTCCAGGGGGAATCCGCGCAGGTCCGCCCCTCAGGATGGGCCGTACGGTCGGTGAAGTAGATCGTGCCCGCGCCCTGCCAGCGGGCGATCCTCAGCGCTTCCTCGAGATGGCGGCGGGGGACGCCGTGCACCTGGTGGCAGAACCGTTCGGGCGGATACCCCGCCGTCCACTCGGCCACCTGGGACCAGCGGTAGTCCGCCCACGAACCCCGGAAGGTCACCAGCTGATCGGCGAGCTCCATATAGCCCTCATGGGGATGGATGCCCTGGCCGAGCACCAGATACGCCCCACCCAGCAGCGCCCGCAGCGTGGCTGCCGTACGGCGGACCTCCGGCAGACCGGGGCGGTCCACCGGGCAGCGGTCCAGACAGAAGCCGTCGACCTGGTACCAGTCCAGGAAGTGGTTCGCGTCACTGATCAGCTCGCCGAAGGGGCGGGTGCCGCACCGCAGGTCGAGGTGGCCCAGCACCCGTACGCCCGTGGCGCGCAGCCTCGACGCCGCCGTAAGGCAGTGCGGATCCCTGCTCGTGCCGGGGCCGCGGGAGACGTTGAGGACCGCCCAGTGCAGGGGCGTGCCGGGGCGGGTGAGCTCGGCCCACTCGGTGGGCGCGACCAGGGGGTGGGCGTAGCCGGGCACTCCGAAGCCCAGCCGGTCGGCGATGACCGGGGCGTCCTGCGAGGGGCCCGTGGGGATCAGATGCGACATGCCGCCTCCATCCAGATGTCGGCGAGGGACTCCTCCAGCGGAATCCGGGAGCGCCAGCCGAGCCGGTCGCGGGCGGTGCGCACATCGGCCTGCTGCCAGCTGCCGCAGCCGTCCGGATAGGGATAGGTCGTCGCGTTGCCGGAGCCTCCCGGGACGCCGCCGTGCTCGGCCGCCGCCTGGGGGTGGGTGGGCACGTGGCCGTGGGCGGTGGCATGGGCATGGGCCGTGCCATGGGGGTGGGCGGGCGCCGGGATATGGCCGGCGGCGGCCGCGACGCGCCCCGGCGGGCCGTCGATCTCGTGCAGGGCGCCGCCGAAGCCCGCGACCCGGGCGAGCACGGAGGCCGCCTCGCGGAGCCGTACGGCGCGCCCGCTGCCGATGTTGACGACGCCCTGCGCGGCCGACAGCGAGGCCGCGTGGACCGCCCGCGCCACGTCCCGTACGTCCACGAAGTCGCGCTGCACGCCGAGGCCGCTCAGCTTGAGCTCGCTCTCCCCGGACTGCATCGCGCGCCGCATCGCCTCCGCGAGCCGCCCCAGCGGCGAACCGGCCGGAGTGCCGGGCCCCACGGGCGAGAAGACCCGCAGCACCACCGCGTCCAGCCCGGAGCCCAGCACCAGCTCGGTCGCGGCCAGCTTGCTCACGCCGTACGGGCCGCCGGGGCGCGGCACGGCGTCCTCGGCGGTCGACGAGCCGGGCTGCGAGGGCCCGTACTCGGCGGAGCAGCCGATCTGGACGAGGCGGGCGCCGCAGCCGCTGCGGCGCAGCGACTCGCAGACGGTCGCCACGGCGACGGTGTTGTGCCGGGTGAGCTCGCGCGCCCCGCCGCGGGTCGCCCCGGCGCAGTTGATCACGACGCCGGGGTGGACCGCGTTGAGGAAGCGGGTGAGCGCCCCGGGGCTGCCGTTGGAGAGGTCGAACCGCACATCGGCGTCATCGCCGCGCCCGAGCGCGGTGAGCTGGACGGCGGGGTCGGCAAGCAGGTGTTCGGCGACGTAGCGGCCGAGAAATCCGCCGGATCCGAGCAACAGGACTCTCATCGGTCGCGCCTCCCCGTGCCGGCGCGCTGATCGGTCGTGTCGCAGCTCATGTGGTTGCTCCTCGGACTCATTGAGGGGGGGGAAGGACGGGGGGTGGCGGGTTCGGTGGGCGCCTTACGGCGCGCGGTTCGGGGCGGTTCCGGTGGCAGGGGCGGTACGGGCGGTACGCGCGCCGGGGCCGCCGTGGGCGGAGGCCCGGCACAGGGCGCCGAACGCGTAGATCAGCAGCGCGAGCGCGGCGACGCCGCAGGCGGCCGCGGGGATGGCGGCCGTGCCGTGGGCGGCGGTCAGCCGTGCCACGGGCGCGCCGAGCGGCGCGGCGCCCGGCAGCCGGGCGGCCGCGGCCGTCGCCAGGGCCGCGGCCTGGACCGCGCAGGCCACGGCGGTGCCGATGAGCGCGGCCCTGCGGAAGCCGTGGACGGCGAGCAGCCGGGCGAGGAACAGCAGCCCGCAGAGCGCCACGACGGCCGCCTCGGCCATCGAGGGCGGCGTGGCGACGGGAGGTGATCCGGGCACCGTGAGCCGGGCCGCGAGCACCAGGGCCGTCAGACCGCAGAGGAAGGCCGTCACCACGCCCGCGAACAGCGGGCGCACCCCCGCCGCGAACTCCTCCAGCCCACGACTGACCGCCAGCCTGCGGCGCGCCCTTACGGCGAACCAGCGGGCACACCACGCGGCCGGCGCCACGGCCACGGCGAGGAGGACGGCGGCCTCCGTCGCGGGCCCCGCTTCGTAAGGACGGCGTCCGTCGAGGAGCCCGGTCAGCAGCCAGTCCCCGGCGGCGGCGTAGCCGAGGAGCCAGCCGGCGCCGAGGGCGTACGCAATACGGCCCCCGCGTCCGCTGCCATGGACGCGCAGGGGCCCGCGACGCAGGCACAGCCACAGCGCGATGACCGTCAGGGCGGCGCCGCCCGCGCCCACGGCGAGGCCGACGGTGGCGTCCTTACGGATGGCACCGACGCGGAGGGCGGAGGCGGTCGCCGCGCACAGGGCGCCCGGCACCAGCCACAGCGCCCCGAGCGCCATGCGCGCCGCCAGCGCGCGCCCCGGCGCGGGGGCGGCCGGGGGCGCGGGCTCCTCGGCGTGCGGCACCCGTGCGTACAACTCCTCGGCGAGCGAGAAGACATCGCGGTGCCGGAAGCGCGCGGCGGTGCGGTCCGTCACACCATGGACCTCCAGCCCGGCGGCGATCTCCAGTGGATCGACGGCGCGGGCGCACAGGTCGTGGTGGTGGTGCATCAGCGCCCGCACCGGATCGGCGGGCCCCCGCCGTCCCTTCCCCTGTCCCCTCCCGGCGCCGGTGCGCGCGGATGCCTCGTCCGGCCGCCGGGAGACCGGCACCCGGACCTCGGACAGGGCGCCGAGGCCACGGTCGGAGGAGGCCGGATCGAACGGGCCGTTCCACCGGGGAGGCGTGGTCATAGGCCCTCCTCGGACGGCCGCGGGCCCACGCCCAGCGGCTCACGCGGCGGTGGGGTGGCCCAGGTGGGGGTGTGCTCGGGAGCGGATCGGGAGGCGAGCGGGCCGGGCAGCCGATGTCCGAAGCCGTCGCCCTCGCGGCCCGCGGTCCAGCGCCCCGGGACATGGGCCTCGGCGGGGCGGGCGAACGGCAGCGGCCCGCCGCCCTCACCGACCTCCTCGCGCCGCACCGGGCAGTGCGACATCAGCTCCAGATAGATCCCGCGGAAGGCCGCGACGTTCTGCTCGACGGTGAAGAGCTCCAGCGCACGGGCGCGTGCGGCGGCGCCCAGGCGCGCGCAGCGCTCGGGGTCGCCCAGCATCGCCAGGCACGCATCCGCGAGCGCCCGGGGATTGCGCGGGGGCACCACGAGCCCGGTGCCGCCGATGACCTCGCACACCGCGCCCACATCCGTGGACACCGTGGCCCGGCCGCAGAACATCGCCTCGACCAGCCCGACCGGGAAGCCCTCGACCACGCTGGACAGCACCACGACACCGCCCGCCCCATAGGCGTCGGCCAGGGTCGGCACCTCGGGGTCACCGAGCCGCTCGAAGGAGACCGGGTTGTCACCGGCGGAGTGGGCGTCCGCCGCCTCGTCGGGGAAGAGATGCTCGGCCAGCGCCCGGCAGTGGGCCGGATAGCCGTCCGCCCCCGGATCCTCGCCGCGCCGGGTCTCGATGATCCTCAACCGGGCGTCCGGCTGCCATCGGCGCACCTCCGCGAAGGCGTGCAGCAGGGCGATGACGTCCTTGGCGGGCTCGATGCGGCCCACCCACACCAGCGTCCGGTCGTCGCCGCCGGACTGGGCCGCGCCCTGCTCGCCGACCTCCGCGAAGCGGGCGGCGTCCATGCCCGGATAGACGGTGCGCAGCCGCTCCCGCTCGGCGCCGCACCGTTCCTGCCAGCGGCGCGTATGCGTATTGCCCGGGGTGATCAGATCCGCCCGGGCGTACGCCTCGGCGGCCAGCCGGCCGTGGAACCCGGCCAGCAGGGTCCGTACGGGCCCGGGGAGCGGCCGGCCGCCCGCCGCGTCGGCCGCGCCCGCCAGATAGCACTCGCGCAGCCGTACGCCGTACTCGGTGAGCAGCAGCGGTGTGCCGAAGCGGCGCTTGGCCAGCAGCCCGGGGAGCACGGCCGCGCCGCCGGTCGCGGCGTGGCACAGATCCACGCCGGACAGCCCCGGATCGCCTCCGGCGCCGTCGCCGTACCAGTCGAGCGACAGCGGGCGCAGCGCGCGCTCCAGCGCCTCGGTGACGGTCAGCAGATCGGCGACCCGCACCTGGTGGGCGCCGTGTTGCGCCCCCAGGGTGCGGCACGCCCGCTCCAGCGTCCTTACGGCGTCCTCGGAGCGGAGCGCGGCGGACAGCCCGCCGTACTCCCCGGCCAGGTCGGCGAGGCCGTGGAGACCATTGGCGAAACGGTCCGCCTCGGCAGTGGAGCGGCCGGGCACACCGGAGCCATGAGGCGCGCCGGAACCGTAAGGCGCGCTGATCGCCGCGGCCAGCTCCCCGAAGTGCTCGGCGAACCGCCGCCGCTGCCGGCGGCCGCCCCGCCCGCCCCGCCGGCGCTCCGGCTCTCCCCACAGCGGCGCGGTGCGCACCAGGCCGACATGGCGCGGCAGATCGCCCCAGCCTCCGGCCTCCTGACCGGGGCCGCGGCTCAGCGCGTACACCTCGAACTCGTGCTGGGTGAGCCCGCGCACCAGCCGGTCGCACCACACCCGCGCATCACCGATCGCGTACGGATAGCCACCCTCCGTAAGCAGTCCCACGCGCATGAGCGCACCCCCGATCTCCCAAACGGGCCGTCGTCCTGCCGCCGTCACCGGCGGCGGCCGCCGTCAGGCAGCGGGAGCACGTTATGCGCGCAGAGCCCCGGGGGGGGGGGGGGGGGGGGGGGCGCGCCCCCCCCCCGGCGGCCCCCCCGCCCCCCAAAGGGCAAAAAAGCAGTGGGACCCCCCAAAAGGGCGAGGAGCCGCCCGCGACCCCCCGACCCGGCCGGCCGGCCGCCGGCGCCCCGGGGGGCCGCCCGCCGGGGGGGGGGGGGGGGGGGCCGGGCCCCCCCCCCCGGGGGGGGGGGGGGGGGGGCCCCCCCCACCACCGGAAGGGGTGAACGCACGTGACCTATCGGGAATTCAGGCGTTGCGACGCGCTATATGGGCCAGTGCGCGGCCGTCAGCCCTTGGGGAACGGCCAGGCGTTGGGGCGGCAGGCGGCGCCGTCCGTCGACAGGAACTTGGTCTGCTGCATCATCACCGGCGCCAGCGCGCCCTGCTTGGAGCAGATCTCGTGGTTGTGGCCGAGACGGTGGCCGACCTCGTGGTTGATGAGCATCTGGCGGTACGAGTGCATCTTGTCGTCGCCATAGGTCTTGGCGCCCTGCGCCCACCGATAGGCATTGATCATGACGCGCTCGGTGGACGCCGAGTCGCAGGAGACGTTGTCCTCGGTGGTGTCGAGGCCGGACTTGGCGCACCACACCGCCGTGGTCCCGGGACTCGCGAGGGTGATGACGAAGTCCGCATGGCCGGACGAGACCCGCTCGAAGGTGCGAACGCCGCCGTGTGCCCAACTGCGTTCGTCGTTGAGCGTCTTGTGCACGGCCTCGGCGAACAGCTCGCCGTCGAGGGGCAGTCCCTTCTCCACATCGACGCGGTAGCGCATCACCTGGCCCCGGCCGGGGGCCTTGTCGTGCCCGCCGACGGCCTGGAAGGAGCCGGACCCGCGCAGCTTGGCGTCGAGCGGGAAGACAGTCGCCATCTTCGCGTCGTAGGTGACGGGGGCCGCCGGGCCCGCCGAGCGGGCCGCCCCGCGGCCGTCGTCGGCGCGGGAGTCGCGACCGCCGCGGGCGGCGGCGTCGCCACGCTCCGGGCCGTCCTGAGCCTGCGTCTTACCGCCGCTGTGCGGTCCGCTCGCCACCTGTCCGGCCACCACGACGGCCAGCACGGTGGTCACGGCCGCGGCGGCGACACCGGTGAAGGTGCGTCCCCTACCGCTCTTGGTGACGCCGCGCGCCCCCTTGCCCGCGGGCCCCGTCTCGTCGTCGTCCGGTCCGCTCCCGCCGTCACCGCCGGAGCCGCCGCCGATCCCGTCGGAGGGGGTGGCCGACCGCTGCGTACGGCGCTGCGGGGGCACTCCGCCCGGTGCCCCCGCGGCGAAGACGTCATCGCCGTCGCAGTCCAGGGCGTCGGGGGTGTCGAACGCCTCGACGTACTCCTTGCGCGGGCCGGGCATCAGACCGGCCGCGCCGCCCGTGCCGCCCGTGGTCGGGCGCTGCGACGGGTTCATGGTGCGCATGCCGTAAGGGGGTCGCGGACCGCCGGGAGCGCCGGGGCCCCTGGCCCCGCCCGGACCGCCGCCGCGGCCACCGACCGCGCCCCAGCCGCCGCCCGCCTCGCGCTGCTCGGGATGCCCGCCCCTGGTGCGCGCCGCGGGGCCGCCCGCCCCGTAGGGCAGCCTCGGCACGCCCTGCGGCGGGGTCACCCCTGGGTCCACTGCACCCGGCCCCGCCGCGGCGCGGCGCCGTCCGGTGCCCGGTCTGTCGCCCTCCGGGGCCGCGCCGGATGAAGTGTGCTCGACGAACTCCGGGCCCGAGCCGTGCCCCTGTCCGGAGCCCGCCGCCGCGGACCGGCGTTCCCGGCCCTCCTGGCTGCCACGTGCGCTGTGTTTACCCACGCGCCGCACCGCTCCCGTCCGCGCCGGACGCCGGTACGGCCCCCCGCGCCTTCCGGCTGTCCCGGTCATCTCGTTCTTCAACGCCATCGAGCAGCTCGCGCATCCCGCGCGCCACCGCTTCGGGATACTCCATCATCGCCACATGCCCGGCGTCCAACAGCGTCAGCAGACGCGAGTCGCGGAAGGTCGCGTTCGCCCGCTGCGCCATCCTTACGGACACCAGCTGGTCGCGGCCGCCGTAGACGAGGAGCGTCGGGGCGAGCACCCGCTCGGCCTGACGCCACAGAGAGTGCTGGCCGCCCAGGGTGTACGAGTCGACGACACCACGTGCCGAGCGGCTCAGCGCGTCCCAGAAGTACGGGAGGGCGAGCCGGCGCTCGAACTCCTCGACCGCGTAGGCGAAGTCCTCCCGGCTGACAAGAGACGGGTCACCGAAAGTGAGGAACATCACTTCGCGGGTGCGCCGCTCCGCGTCCCAGTCCCGCGTCATGCGGGTGAACAGCCGGGTCACCCCGGGCACCGCGAGCAGACCGGTCGGCACCGCGGTGCGCTGCGGGCGCAGCTCGGGCAGCGCGGGCGAGACAAGAGTGAGGGTGCGCACCAGATCCGGCCGCACCGCCGCGACGCGCGTGGTGATCGCGCCGCCCATCGAATTGCCGACCAGATGGACGGGGCCGCGATCCTGCGCGTCGAGATAGCGGATCACGGCGCGGGCGTGGCCGGTTATGGAGTAGTTGCCGTCGTCCGGCGGCGGGGAGTCGCCGAAGCCGGGGAGGTCGAGTGCCTCGCCCTCCACCCGGTCGGCGAGCAGCTCCATGAGCGCCGACCAGTTCTGCGAGGAGCCGCCGAGGCCGTGCACGAACAGCGCGGGCGGCGATCCGGAGGCGGATGACGGACGGCAGCGCACGGTCATCGTGAGCCCCGGAAGGGAAGCGGTCCGCAGCTTCTCACCCGCTCCGACCCGCACGGACCTCGCGGGCGGCACCGCCGCGAGGATGCGGGATTCCGGCGGCTCGGTCGAAGACATGCGCCAATGTTACGAGACGATCACGCGCGCGACCGTGTGTTCACGCTCACAGACCGCGTAGCGTCCGAAAGTGATCTCTCCTAGGCTCGTAAGCCACAGGGGCGATCGCCTTGCCCCTGGGTAGCCGCCACGGGTAGTCGCCAGTGGGTAAGCCGTCAGTAGGACGGGACGCCACCACGGGTGGCCGTCAGTGGCAACCGCCACAGGGCACAGGGAAGGGGAGTACATGTCCATCGACCCAACCGACCCAGACACCTTCGAGGACTCCGTCGAGAACACCGACGAAACCGCCGTGTACGACGTCGAGGCTCCCGAGGCGGACGCCGCCGAACAACATCGCGAGGTGATCGTCCGCCGCGACGAACCGCCCAGGACGGACGAGTTCGTGGAAGCCAACGAGGCCGACCGCGCGGAACAGGCCCGGGTGGTCGAGGTGAACGAGGAGGACTACCGATGACCTGCGTCATTTGTGGGCTTTTCATAGAGTCCGGTCCGTGAAATTCTCCGCACGAACCGCGCGCCGCACTGTTACCGAAAAGTACGATGGCGGACGCGATGGACATCGTGCATAGGGATCATTCATTGGGAGGCGGCGTGACAGCCATCGAGCAGACCGAGGCGCGCCCACGGGGTACGCGCCTTCCGCGCCGAGCCCGACGTAATCAGCTCCTGGGGGCCGCTCAGGAGGTCTTCGTGGCCCAGGGCTACCACGCCGCCGCGATGGATGACATCGCCGAGCGCGCCGGGGTCAGCAAGCCGGTGCTCTACCAGCACTTCCCGGGCAAGCTGGAGCTCTATCTGGCCCTGCTCGACCAGCACTGCGAGTCCCTGCTGCACGCGGTGCGCACCGCACTCGCCTCGACCACCGAGAACAAGCAGCGCGTCGCGGCGACCATGGAGGCGTACTTCGCCTACGTCGAGGAGGAAGGCGGCGCCTTCCGGCTCGTCTTCGAGTCCGATCTCACCAACGAGCCCGCGGTGCGCGAGCGCGTGGACCGCGTCTCGCTGCAGTGCGCCGAGGCGATCAGCGAGGTCATCGCCGAGGACACCGGGCTGTCCAGGGACGAATCGATGCTGCTGGCCGTGGGCCTCGGCGGGATCTCCCAGGTGGTCGCGCGCTACTGGCTCTCCAGCGAGAGCGAGGTGCCGCGGGAGTCCGCTGTGCAGTTGCTCACCTCGCTGGCCTGGCGCGGTATCGCGGGCTTCCCGCTGCACGGGGCCGAGGGCGGCCACTGAGCGCCGGGGCGCCATTTCCGGCCACGCGGGCCCGGGGCCACGAGTGCTCGGGGCCGCGAGGAGGTGTGTTCGCGACGGCGGGTGTGTTCGCTGCCGGCGTGCGCCCGCGGCCCCCGGCGGGTGTCCCGGCACGGCTAGTGTGTGCTGGGTACAGCGCGGATGGCCGCGCTACCCCAAATGACCGTCGGAGGGACAAGGCCGTGGAGGTCAAGATCGGCGTGCAGCACGCGCCCCGCGAGATCACCTTGGAGAGCGGGCAGTCTGCCGAGGAGGTCGAGCGCCTGGTGGCCGAGGCGCTCGGCGGCAAGGCTCAGGTGCTGATCCTGGAGGACAGCCACGGCCGCAAGGTCCTGGTCCCGGCCGACCGGCTCGCCTACATCGAGCTCGGCGAGCCGAGCGCCCGCAAGGTCGGTTTCGGCGCGGCCTGACGTATTCAGCCGACAGCGGCGGGGTTTGGTGGAACATTCCACCAAACCCCGCCGCTGTTTGTGCGCGCGCTCGCACGCCCCCAGCACGCCGGGCACCACGGACCGCCCCCGTGGGCAGGGTTGCCCCCGCTCGGGCGCGGGTAGGACGGGTCCGACCGACGCGTGATCACGTGTCGGTTCCGATCCGCTTACGGGAAGGACGCGCCAATGCTGTTCTGGGAAGCGCTCGCCTCGGTACTGATCGGTCTCGTCATCGCGTACGGGGCGCTGCACCGGCTCCCCCGAAGGCTGCCCGCGCGGCGCCTCGTCCTGGCCACCGGCCCCGCCGCCGCGCTGCTGGGCGCTCTGCTGACCCATACGGTGCTGGGCTCCGGGCACACGGCGCCCGTGCTGATCGTCGCGCTCGGCTTCGCCGCTGCCCTGCTGTCGCTGCTCATCCGCCCCGCCAGGACGCGCCGTCGGCGTTCGGCCCCGGCGTAGGACCTGTCCGGCCGCTGTTCACGGGCCCGCGACGCCTGGCACGGCGACCCCCGGCTGCCCCGGGGAGGCGCCCCACGCACCAGACGCCGCGGGCCCCTCGGCATCGGCCGCTGAGGTCACAGGCGCGAAGATCCGCCGGAAGGGCTCAGGCGGCGAGCCCCAGGGCGGCCATCCGCTTGGTGTGGGCCTCGGTGATCCGTGAGAACATCCGGCCCACCTCCGCCAGGTCGAAGCCGTCCGCCAACCCGCCGACCAGCATCGTGGAGAGCGCATCACGGTCCGCGACCACCCGCTGGGCCTGCGACAGCGCCTCGCCCATCAGCCGCCGCGCCCACAGCGCCAGCCGCCCGCCGACCCGCGGATCGGCCTCGATCGCGGCACGCACCTTCTCGATCGCGAACGACGCGTGGCCGGTGTCGTCGAGCACCTGGAGCACCAGATCGCGGGTGTCGGAATCCAGCCGGGCCGCCACCTCGCGGTAGAAGTCACTGGCGATCGAGTCGCCCACGTACGCCTTGACCAGGCCCTCCAGCCAGTCGGACGGCGCGGTCTGGCGGTGGAACCCGTCCAGTGCCGCCGCGAACGGCTCCATCGCCGCCGTCGGCTCCTCGCCGACCGCCGAGAGCCGGCCCCGAAGCCGCTCGAAGTGGTGGAACTCGGCGGACGCCATCTTCGCCAGCTCCGCCTTGTCCTCGAGCGTGGGCGCCAGCTTGGCGTCCTCCGCCAGCCGCTCGAAGGCGGCCAGCTCGCCGTAGGCGAGGGCGCCGAGCAGATCCACCACGGCGGCCCGGTACTGCGGATCGGCGGCCGCCGTGTCCCAGTTCTGGGCGGCGATCCCGGTGGGCTCCGGGGCCTTCTCCTCGCTGCCCTCCCCCGAAGCTGCGTGGTCCCCGGCGTGGTCCCCGGGGGTCGCGGCGGGCGTCTCAGGCGTGTCAGGCGTCTCCATGGAGCGCACAATAGCCCCCTCCGCGCCCCGGGGAAGGCCCTGGTCAGCCATGCCCACGGAGGCGCCGCATCGGACAGCCCGGTCACAGATGCGTGCTTCCGGGGTACAGTGATAAATGCGCCCGTCGAGTATCGGCGGGTTGTTCCACGAATGCGGATGCCCGGTCGGTGGCCCGATCGGCTCCAAACCCGACCGCCCTCCGCGCGGCGCGCATCACCTATGCGCATGGCAGGAGGGACCCGCTCGCGGCGTGAGCGCTCGAGCGAAGGCCGTGGTCCCGCGCCGAACCGGCATCCCCAAGGCCGGTGCACCCGGGCGCCGTGCGACCCCCTTCGCCGCTTCTCGCCGCGTCTCACAGAAGAGGCAAGCATCCTGACCACTTTCCGAGAACTCGGGATCCTCCCCGAGACGGCCGAGGCCCTGGAAGCCGTCGGCATCACGTCCCCGTTCCCCATCCAGGAGATGACGCTTCCGGTTGCCCTCTCCGGCAACGACGTCATCGGCCAGGCGAAGACCGGCACCGGCAAGACGCTGGGCTTCGGCCTGCCCCTGCTGGAGCGCGTCGTCGTCTCCGCGGACGTCGAGGCGGGCCGGGCCAAGCCCGAGCAGCTGACCGACGCCCCGCAGGCGCTCGTGGTCGTCCCCACCCGGGAGCTGTGCCAGCAGGTGACCAACGACCTTCTGACGGCCGGCAAGGTCCGCGCCGTCCGCGTCCTGTCGATTTACGGCGGCCGCGCCTACGAACCGCAGGTCGAGGCCCTGAAGAAGGGCGTCGACGTGGTCGTCGGCACTCCGGGCCGGCTGCTGGACCTGGCGGGCCAGAAGAAGCTGCGGCTCTCCTCCGTCAAGGCGCTCGTCCTGGACGAGGCCGATGAAATGCTCGACCTGGGCTTCCTGCCCGACGTCGAGAAGATCATCCAGCTGCTGCCCGCCAAACGCCAGACGATGCTCTTCTCGGCCACCATGCCGGGCCAGGTCATCTCGCTGGCCCGGCGCTATATGTCACAGCCCACGCACATCCGCGCCACCGCGCCGGACGACGAGGGCGCGACCGTGGCCAACATCACCCAGCATGTCTTCCGGGCCCACTCGCTGGACAAGCCGGAGGTCGTGGCGCGGGTGCTGCAGGCCGATGGCCGCGGCCTCGCGATGATCTTCTGCCGTACGAAGCGGACCGCCGCCGACATCGCCGATCAGCTCGCGCGCCGAGGCTTCGCCTCCGGCGCGGTCCACGGCGACCTCGGCCAGGGGGCGCGCGAGCAGGCGCTGCGCGCCTTCCGCAACGGCAAGGTCGATGTGCTGGTGTGCACCGACGTCGCCGCGCGCGGCATCGACGTCGAGGGCGTCACGCATGTGATCAATTACCAGTCGCCCGAGGACGAGAAGACCTATCTGCACCGCATCGGCCGTACGGGCCGCGCGGGCGCCTCGGGCATCGCCATCACGCTCGTCGACTGGGACGACATCCCGCGCTGGCAGCTGATCAACAAGGCGCTGGACCTGGCGTTCCATGAGCCGGAGGAGACGTACTCCACCTCCGAGCACCTCTTCGAGCTGCTGAACATCCCCGAGGGCACCACCGGTGTGCTCCCGCGTGGTGAGCGCACCCGGGCGGGGCTCGCCGCCGAGGAGATCGAGGACCTGGGCGAGACCGGGGGCCGGGGTGGCCGCGGCCGCCGGGCCGCCGCCCCGGCCACGGAGGAGCGCCCGCCGCGCAACCGCCGGGTACGCCGCCGCACCCGTGGCGGTATGTCCACGGACGGCGCGGGCGCCCCGGAGGGCGCGGCGGCGGCCGAGTCCGCCGCCGACACCGCCGAGGGTGCCACCGAGCCCCGTCGGCCCCGCCGACGCCGCCGTACGCGCGGCGGCGCGGCGACGGCCCACCCCGAGGCGGCCACGGCCGCCGTCGACACGGCGGAGGCGGCCCAGCCGGAGGCGGAGCCCGCCGAGGCTTCCGCGAAGCCGCGCCGCCGCCGCACCCGTGGCGCCGCCAGGACCGCCGAGGCGGCGACAGCGGCCGTCGAGACGGCCGAGGGCACCGAGGGCGCCCCGGAGGAGTCCGCGAGCGCCGTCGCCGTCGAGTCGGCGGAGACCGCGGTGACGACGGTGGAGGCCACGGAGGCTGCCGTAGAGGCACCCGCCAAGCCGCGCCGCCGTACCCGCGCCAAGGCCACCGACGCGGCCCAGACCGCCGTGGAAACGGCCGAGGGCACGACGGGGGCGGTGAACGCCGTCGAGACCGTCGAGGCGCAGCCGGAGGCCGTGGAGGCCCCCGCCACGCCCCGGCGCCGCACCCGCGCCAAGGCTGCCGAGGCCGCGGAAGCCGCTGTCGACACGGCCGAGGGCACCGTCGAGGCGCAGCCGGAGGCCGTGGAGGCCCCCGCCACGACCCGGCGCCGCACCCGCGCCACCGCCAAGGCGACCGCCGACGCACAGCCGGAGACGGAGACCGCCGAGGCCCCCGCCAAGCCGCGGCGCACCCGGGCCAAGGCCACGAAGGCCGCGGAAGCCGCTGTCGAGACCGCCGAAGGCACCGCCGAGGCCACCGACGCCGCCGAGGCAGCCAAGCCGCGGCGCCGTACCCGCGCCAAGGCCGCGGACGCCGCACAGGCGGCCGTGGAGACGGCCGAGGGCACCGCCGAGGCGGCCACGCCCCGGCGCCGCACCCGCGCCACCGCCAAGGCGACCGCCGACGCACAGCCGGAGACGGAGGCCACCGAGGCCCCCGCCAAGCCGCGCCGGACCCGCGCCAAGGCTGCCAAGGCCGACACAGCGGCACCGGCGGCGGACGAGGCCGGTACCGAGGCCGCGCCCGCCAAACCCCGGCGCCGTACGCGCGCCAAGGCTGCCGAGGCCGTCGAGGCCGCGGCCGAAGGCTGACGCGACCGCGCCACAGCGCATGGCCAGGGGCCCGTTCCGCGACACCGCGGGGCGGGCCCCTGGGCGTTCACGTACCGTTTCCCGCGACCTGTATAGCCTCATCCCATGAGCAGGCCGCCCTTTCTCACACTGCCCGCGGGCGCCCGCGCGTACCGCCTCCGGACCGCGCGCGGGGAGTTCGCCGTCCATGACGCGCGGCCCGCTTCGGCCGCGCACGGGACCGTCCTGCTGGTCCCGGGGTTCACCGGGAGCAAGGAGGACTTCATCGCGTTGCTGGAGCCGCTCTCCTCGGCCGGCTTCCGGGTCGTCGCCATCGACGGGCGGGGGCAGCACGAGAGTCCTGGCCCCCGTAAGGAGGCCGCGTACGCCCAGGACGAGCTGGCCCAGGACCTGCTCGCGCAGGCCACCGCCCTGAGCGCGGCGACCGAGAACCCCGTCCATCTGCTCGGGCATTCGCTCGGCGGGCTGATCGCGCGGGCGGCCGTACTGCGCGACCCGGGGGCGTTCGCCTCACTGACGATCATGAGTTCCGGCCCGGCGGCCATCTCCGCCCCGCAGTGCGCCCGGATCAAGCTGCTGATCGATGCGCTGACCGTGATGGACATGGAGTCCGTATGGCAGGCGATGCGCGAGCTGGATCCGCCCGAGGCGGCCGACGCGGCGACACCGCCCGGGGTGGCGGAGTTCCTGCATCAGCGCTGGCTCGGGACCGTACCGGAGCAGCTGATCGTCACAGGGCGGCAGCTGTCCGATGAGCCGGACCGGGTCGATGAGCTCGCGGCGCTGCGGCTGCGCACCCATGTGCTCTCCGGTGAGTCGGACTACGCCTGGCCGGTGCCGCTGATCGACGAGATGGCCAAACGGCTGGTCGCCCGCCGGACCGTGATCGAGGGCGCCGGGCACTCCCCCAACACCGAGCGGGCCCACCCCACCGCCGACGCCCTGGTCTCCTTCTGGCGCGACGTGGGCTGAGCTGCGACGTGGACTGAGCGACGCGGGCTGAGCCAAAGGAGGCTCGGAAGCGCTCGGAAAGGCTCAGTACTGCGCCTGCAGATGCTCCCAGAAGCCGTCCCGCAGGGCCCGCCGCAGATCGGCGTGGGCACGCAGCGAGAGCCGCAGCAGCCCCTCCGCGTCGATCAGCAGCTCCTGGTCCACGGAGCCGGGCAGATACGGATGGCCCGGCAGTAGCTCCGCGAGCGTCTCGCGGCCGCGTGCGGACAGCCATTGGGCGGCGATCTGCGCCCCGACGAAGCGCACCTCGTCCCGGGTTGGGGCGGGCCCGCACAGCGGCGAGTCACCGTTCAGCTCGTAGCCGGTGGCCCGCCGGGTGACGTACGGCTTGCAGAAGTCGAGGTCGAAGGTGCGCTGGCTGTCGACCTCCCACAGCAGCGGCTCGGCCTGGTTGCGCCCGTCGAGGGCCTCGATGCCCCACAGATGGACGCGTGCCCCGTAGCCCTGGGCCGCCTCGACGGCGGAGACCAGGTCCTCGTCGCCGCCGATCAGCACGGCGTCGCCGATGGCGCGGTGGCGGGCGAGGGATTCCAGGTCGGAGCGGATGAGCGAGTCGACGCCCTTCTGCTGGTTGTTGGCGTTGAGGTTGCCGAGCCGGACCTTGACGTCGGGCAGCTCCGCGATGCTCTGCTGCTCCGAGGTGTGGATCCGGCGCCGGGCGCCGTCGAACCAGTAGACCCGCAGCAGCCTGCTGTCCGGGAAGATCGTGCGCGCCTTGTCGATGAACGCCTCGATGAGCCCCTCGGCGTCCAGCTCGAACGCACGGCGGTCCTCCGTGCCCGCGACGAGCCGGCCGGCGGCCGCGTAGACATACCCCGCGTCCACGAAGATCGCGTGCGTCGAGGGCGTGGTCGCGACCTCGGCGAGCACGCGCTGCAGCAGCTCGTTGGTGCGCTCGATGCCCGCGACGATCGAGGCGAGGTCTGGTGGGCCCGGAGGCATCGCTTCACTCATACGCGGTTCATTCTCCGGGCGGCCGTGTAAGAGGCACAACCGGACCCTGCCCCGGCCACCAGCAGATACTTAGGCTGCGAAAAAATTTTATTAGCGTAGGGAATGTTTTTGGGGGACCCTCTCGTTGAACACGTACAGGAGGGCGCGGCAGCGACGCTGCGCGGCTCCGTACACATCAGTTCTCCTTCAGGAGGATCAGACGAAGGGAGAAGCCACTTGCGCTTCGAGATCATGCGCCTTGACGATGTCGATGGCAGTGCCATCGAGAGCACCGTCGTAGACGCCGCCTCCGTCAACCGGATCGTGCAGCAGGCCGCCGCTATCGGCCAGCGCATCTACATCCGTCCAGCCGAGACCGCCGCCCGGTAGTGCCGTAAGGCCCTCCAGCAGCACAGAGCGTCGAGCGCCCCCGTACCGCGACGGTACGGGGGCGCTTGTGTCATGTCAGGCGGTGTGGGCCACCTGGAGGACCCCGTTGATGATCTGCTGGACCGCGATGGCGGAGAGCATCATCCCGGACAGCCGGGTGACCAGCACCACTCCCCCTTCCTTGATCACGCGAATGATCAGCAGCGAGTAGCGCATGGTGAGCCACAGCACGACATGCATGGCCACGATCGCGGACCACACCGCCACCTGATCGGCGAGCCCGGGCGCGTGCTGGACGGCGAGGATCACCGAGACGATCGCGCCCGGCCCGGCCAGCAGCGGCATGCCGAGCGGGACCAGCGCCACATTGACGTCCTTGGTCTGGCTCGGCTCGTCGCTCTTACCGGTCAGCAGACTGAGCGCGATCAGCAGGAGCAGCAGCCCGCCCGCGATCATCAGCGCGGGGACGGAGACATGCAGATAGTCGAGGATCTGCTGACCGCCGATGCCGAAGACGGCGATGACGCCGAAGGCGACGGCCGCGGCCTGGCCCGCCATCCTGCGCTGCACCTTGGCCGGACGGCCCGAGGTCAGCGCGAGAAAGATGGGTGTGATGCCCGGCGGGTCCATGATCACGAAAAGGGTGAGGAAGAGGGAGCCGAAGACGGCGGCGTCGAACACGGTGAATGGCCTTGCGGGGACGAGCAGCGGTGCGGCGCTGATGCGGTACGGGAAACGGAGGGATGGCGGGAGAAGGGAAGGCGAGGAGGAGGGAAAGGACAGCGGGAGGGGCGCGCTCAGCCGCCCGCGCCCGGCACCGGGAAGGCCCCGGTCGCCCGGCGCACGATCTCCCCGTAGACCTCGGGATCGGTCGTGTACTCGCCGAGCCGACAGGTCTTACGGCTGCCGTGGTAGTCGCTGGAACCGGTGGTGAGCAGACCGAGCTCGGCGGCGAGGCCGCGCAGCCGCGCACGGGTGTCCTCGTCGTGGTCCATGTGGTCGACCTCGATACCGGCGAGACCCGCCGCCGCCAGCTCGCCGATCGCGCTCTCCGGTACGCACTGGCCCCGCTTGACGGCCCGCGGATGCGCGAAGACCGCGACCCCGCCGGCGCCCTTGATCAGCCGGATCGCCTCGAAGGGGTCCGACTCGTGCTTCTCCACATGCGCCCGGCCGCCGTCGGCCAGCCAGTCCTGGGTGAAGGCGTCCGAGACGCTCGCCACGACGCCCAGCTCGACCAGCGCGGTGGCGATGTGCGGCCGTCCGACGGCCCCGTCCCCGGCGATCTCCGCCACCCGCTCCCAGGTGATCGGCACCTCCAGCTCGCGCAGCTTCGCGACCATCGCCTGGGCCCGGGGCACCCGGTCGTCGCGCACCAGTTCGCGCTCGGCCGCCAGCTCGGGCTCGTCCGGGTCGAAGAGGTACGCCAGCATGTGCAGGCTCACCCCGTTCAGGCGGCAGGACAGCTCGGCGCCGGTGACCAGGGTCAGCCCGGAGGGCAGCGCCCGCGTCGCCTCCGCATAGCCGCCGACGGTGTCGTGGTCGGTGAGCGCGACGACGTCCAGACCCGCGGCGGCGGCATTGCGCACCAGCTCGGCGGGGGTGTCCGTACCGTCCGAGGCAGTGGAGTGGGTGTGCAGATCGATGCGCACGGCACGGGCTCCAAGCTGCGTTCGGGGCGGGTTGATGGGGACGCCCCAGCATAACCACGCCCGGAGATGCCCGGGTCGGCGCCCCTTGACCCGCGCTGGAGCCGCCACCAGCGGCGAGGCTCCGGCGGTAAGACTCCGGCGGCGAGGCGGATCAGGGCGAGAGCAGCCTCGGTGAGAGCGCCCCGCAGGGCACCAGGTCGACCTCGGCCCCCGCGTCCCGCAGATCGGTGAGCACCATCTCGTCGTACATCAGCAGCCCGGTCTGCTCGGGCCAGACGACCGCCCACAGCCACAGCCCGCACGCCTCGCCCGCGAAGACGGCGCGGTCGTCCGGGGTGCCTTCGACATGCCACAGCGGGGTGGGCCGCCCGGCGGCCAGCACCTTGACGTGCGGCGGCTTGTCGACCCGCATCCCCGGCCCCGGATCGGGCCCCGGGATGCCCGCGAAACGCGCGCCGAGTCCGACGCCCAGTTCCTCGGCGATCAGCAAAAGCTCCCCCGGGCCGCCCAGCGGTCCGGGGCCGGAGCAGGCCACGGCGGTGGCGCGGCCGCCGCTACGGTCGTCCCCGGCGCAGGCCACACCGGTGAACAGCCAGCCCACGGGCAGCGGCCACGGCATCCATACCGGCACCCGGGCGCGATTGGTGACCACCACGAGCGCTTCGACGCTCGGCGGAACGACCGGCTGTTGAGGGTGCACCGTGCCGTGCACTCCGCACTGCCAGGAGTCGGCGAAGAGACCGGGTGCTCGCACCCGGCCACCGCATTTCGGGCAACTGGGTTCGCCCCTCATAGGCCCCCACGGTCCTCCCCGGTCGTCGTCGCGTCAAGGACGATCACCCGTCCGGAGGTCACTTCCCGCAGGAGTTCCCGTCCGGCGCCCCGCAGGAGTTCGCGTCCGGCGCCCCGCAGGAGTTCCCGTCCGGCGCCCCCGGAAGGGATGTGCCGTCGGCGCCGACGTTCCCCGGACCGGAGTTCGTCCGGCGCCCCTCCCGCGAAAGACGTCCCTACGGGCCTCAGCCCGTCAGCGGCACCCCGGATCGCACCGGGTCGCGCAGATCCGTGCCGTGCCGCAGCCAGAGGTCCTGGAGGGCGCCGGCGCCGTGCACCCGCTTCCACGCCGCCTCGTTCGCGGTCATCGGCAGCATCGGCAGGAAGCGCACCGGCTCCATCGGCTCCCGCAGCTCCAAGTCCTCGACCAGGCCGCCCGGTTCGGCGACCAGGACGGAGCTGAAGGACGCCCCGGGCCACAGCGGCCCGCCGAGCTCCAGCGACGCGCCAGGGGTCACCACGACCCCCTCGACCTGGGGGGAGGCCGCCAGCACGGCGAGCGGGCGGAGCACCTCGTCGAGGACGGCCAGGTCGGGGCCGCGGCCGCCGGCCCGTACGGTCAGCAGCAGCTCGGCGCGCGGCCCGCGCAGGGGGTCGGCGACGGCGGCGGTCGGGCTGGTCATCGGATGGTCCGACATGCCGAGGGTGGCGTAGCGGATCACATCGCTCTCGTCCCGGAATCGCAGCACGTCAATGCGGTCCGTACCGACGAAAGTGATGGCGGCGCGGGCGTCCGGCTCGCCCAGCGCGGTGATCAACCGGGCCTCGACCAGCTGAAGAACGTCTGACATGCGGTGAGCATAGATCGCGTATCGAACGGGCAAAGCGGCGACGTAACGGTTCTGCCGACTGATAGCCTTTACCCCTGCCCAGGGAGTTACAACACGTCGTCCCTCACGGGGGACCGGCCGGAGGAGGTGGGGCTGCGGTGGATCCTAGTCGACCGTGCAGTACCGACAGTTCTCCCGTCGTTTCCCCTTGGTATGCGACTCCATGATCTGAAGCCTTCCGTACCCCGCCCCCCGGCGGTGAAACACGCGAAGCCATCTCGTATCCAGGGCATCTGACGGTAGAGCGCCTTCGTACCGCTTTGTTCAGTTCCGCGAACTTCCGTCAGCGCCATCGCACGGAGCGCCGCCCGCTTTGCGGACGTACGGGCACCGGGTGTCGTACGTCCACCTTCCGGGCGCAGCGCTGCGCCGCGCGCCCGCCGCTGACGGCCGGCCCGTGAAGGAGCCCGTCATGTCGATGATCCGTGACCTGCGTGCAGCCGTCCGCCCCGCCCTGCGCCGGGGCCGTACGTCCAGCGACTACGACGCGACGCGTGACCCGTCGGTCACCAGCGCCGTGGTCGACTGCGGGGTCTACCGCGACGGCAAGCGGGTCAGCGACCACGTGAGCCCGGCGAAGGCCATGGAGCGGGTCCGCGAGGAGGGCGGGTTCGCCTGGATCGGACTGCATGAGCCGACCGAGCGCGAGTTCGCGGGGATCGCCCAGGAGTTCGGGCTGCACCCGCTGGCGGTCGAGGACGCGGTGCAGGCCCATCAGCGGCCCAAGCTGGAGCGGTACGACGACACCCTCTTCACCGTCTTCAAGACCATCCACTACGTCGAGCACGCCGAACTCACCTCGACCAGCGAGGTGGTGGAGACCGGTGAGGTGATGTGCTTCACCGGCCGGAACTTCATCGTGACCGTGCGGCACGGCGGCCAGGGCTCGCTGCGCGCCCTGCGCCACCGGCTCCAGCAGGACCCGGAGCTGCTCGCCAAGGGCCCCTCGGCGGTGCTGCACGCCATCGCCGACCAGGTCGTCGACGGCTATCTCGCGGTCGCCGACGCGGTCCAGGACGACATCGACGAGGTCGAGATCGATGTCTTCTCGGCCGCGACCTCCCGGCGGGGCGGCGACGCGGGCCGGATCTACCAGCTCAAGCGCGAGGTCCTGGAGTTCAAGCGGGCCGTCTCGCCACTGCTGCGGCCGATGCAGTTGCTGAGCGAGCGGCCGATGCGGCTGGTGGACCCGGACATCCAGACGTACTTCCGGGATGTCGCGGACCATCTGGCGCGGGTCAACGAGCAGGTGCTGGCCTTCGACGACCTGCTGAACTCGATCCTCCAGGCCAATCTGGCGCAGGCCACGGTCGCGCAGAACGAGGACATGCGGAAGATCACGTCCTGGGCGGCGATCTTCGCCGTGCCGACGATGATCGCGGGGATCTACGGCATGAACTTCGACTACATGCCGGAGCTGCGCTGGAAGTTCGGCTACCCGACCGTGCTCGTCGTCACCGTGGGCATCTGCTTCGCGATCCACCGCGGCTTCAAGCGCAACGGCTGGCTGTAGGGGCAACGGCCGGCTGCGGGCCGGACCGCGAGCGGACGGGCCCGTCCGAGGGGGGCTTCATCGGCCTGGGCCGGGCTTCCTGCCGTCCGCCATGATGACCAGCGCGAGCCCGCCGAGGATCACCGCGAGCGCCGGGTAGGCGGCCACGGGCGGCATCTGGCCCAGCCACAGGGCCGCGATCACGGCCGCCCCCGGCGTCTCCAGCAGGATCGCGGTCGAGGTGATGGCGGGGCCGAGGCCCTTGACCACCCGGTTGATGAGGGTGTGCCCCAGCAGCTGCGCGGTGACCGTCAGCACGGCCAGCTGCAGCCAGGTGGTGCCGCTGTAGCCGCCGAGCCGCGTGCCCGCCACCAGGCAGGTCAGCAGCAGGAGCACGCTGGTGGTGGCGTAGCAGACGTAGGCGTACGCGGTGGTGCTCACCGAACGGCGCACCTCCGCCCCGAGCAGCACGTACCCGGCCGCCGCCACCCCGCCCAGCAGCGCGAGCGCGTCGCCCAGCAGGGCGCCCGGGGAAGCGGACAGATCAACCCCGGTGAGGATCACCACACCGAGGATCGCGAGCCCCATGCCCAGCCAGGCGAGCGTGGGCGGACGGTGGCCGCGCAGCCGCAGCAGCAGCGCCGTCCAGATGGGGGTCGTGGTCACCAGCGCGGTCGAGGAGGCCACGGAGGTCATGTGCAGGCTCGGCAGCCAGGCGCCGAAGTGCACCGCGAGCAGCGCTCCCGCCCCGACCGACAGCAGCGCCGCCCGGCGGCCCATCCCGCGCAGCTCGCCCCGGTGGCGCCACAGCGCGAACGGGGTGAGCGCGCCCACCGCCATGGCGTTGCGCCAGAAGGCGATGGCGAGCGCGGGCGCCACCGTCGCGGCGGCCAGCGGCGCGGAGAGCGAGACACCGGCGATGGCGACCGTAAGGAGCGCGATGTCGACGGGAACGCCACCACCGGGACGGCCGCCGTCACCGGGTGCGGCGGGGGTGGTGGTGTGGGCTTGGGTGCGCGCGGCGCGGGCGGTGGGCACGGCGTCAGCGTAAGGCGCATGAGCATGCGACGGAACTGACATTTCACAGGCTGGGACGGGTGCGCGACTGGCCTAGGCTGTCGGCATGACGCAGACGCCGATGGACCGTGCCCTTGTCGAGGAGGCGGCCAAGAAGTCCGCCCTCATCTGGGTCCAGGGCACCGAGGGCGCCCCGCGCGCCCTGTGGCACATCTGGCACGAAGGCGCGGTCTGCCTCGTCGGGGACGGGCCCCAGGAGCAGCCCCTCCAGGGCCTCGGGCTGGCCGACGGCGGAAGCGCCACGGTGACCGTGCGCAGCAAGGACAAGGGCGGGCGCCTGGTCGGCTGGCCCGCGCGGGTGGTCGAGCTGGCCCCGGGCGGCGAGGCGTGGACCGCGGTGGTCGACGAGCTCAAGGGCAAGCGGCTGAACGCGCCGGACGCCGACCACATCGCGGAGCGCTGGGCGCGCGAATGCCGGGTGCTACGGCTGGAGCCCGCACCCGGAGCGCTCGCCGAACACCCCACCGGCTCCCTGGCGGCGACCCCGCTGCCGTCCCCGGCGACCACCCGCCGGCCGATCCCGGCGGCGCTCCCGAAGCTCCTCGCCCGCCGCAAGAAGCGGGCCCGTGACGCCCGTAAGGACGCGTCGTAGCTTCTGACGCCGGGTAAGGCCGCGTTCCGGTCCTGACATCCGTAAGGACGCCTCCTGGCCCTGACGCCCGGTAAGGCCGCGTCCTGGCTTCAAGGACGCGGCCTCGCCGCCCTTACGCGCCCTCCCCCTTACGGTCGTGCTCGTGGCTACGGCGCCCGTAGGGCCGGCTACGGCGCCTCCGGGATCTGCTGCCCGTAGTCGAGCACATGGCCCTTCTCCGGGGCGGCGAGCTTGAAGCCCTTGTTCCAGTCCGCGAGCTGGATCACGCCCGCGCCGCCCGCCCGCTGCAGCCGCAGCGGATAGGGCCGGCCCTTCAGGGAGACATCGAGCGATCCGCCCTCACCGGCCTTGCCCGCGCTGATGCGGATCGTCCGTACGCCGGCCACCTGCCCGTGGTCACCCGTGGCGACCTTGCCGTGCAGGCCGAGCAGCCCGTCCAGCAGCAGCTTCATATCGGTGAAACCGCTGAGCCGCTGGTAGGAGGGGTCGCCGGAGGGGACCTTCACATACTTGTCGTCCAGCTTCCCGGCCGCGTCGGCCGCGCCGCTGTGCCCCTCGTCCCCGCCGTCGTGGGACCAGAAGCCCGCGTCGGCCTTGAGGTAGAGCTCCTTGCCCACGCGCAGCAGCTCGAAGCTGGAGCCCTTGGTGGAGACCTGGCCCGTGCCGCCGTCGGCGTTGAGCCGCATGTTCAGCTTGTAGGTGGCTCCCTGGGTGACCAGCGTGCCGGAGAGCCGCACCGATCTCGCGCCGGCGACCGCCTGACGGACCTTGCTCTCGATCTTCGTGGCGGGGAGCTTTCCCACGCCGTTCGTTCCCGCGTCGGGGTCCTGCTCCCCACCGCCGCCGCCACACGCGGCGAGCGTGGCGGCCAACCCCGCGCACATCGCCGCAACGACAGCCCTGTTCCAGGTGCGCACGTCCGCTCTGCCTCCTGATGCCGGTGCAGTAGGGCAGCGTACCGGTGCCGTCCCGCGGTGTCCGCAGGGTGCCGTACCGCCCTCGCCCGGCGGCAGGGCAGGTGCGGGCACGTTAGCCTGAACCCGGTGAAGAGCGGATCATTAACTTGAATGACCACAAAACCCCATACATGAGGGGAGGCAGGGCATGCCGGCAGGCGCCCCCCGGGTCTTCGTCTCGCATCTCGCGGGCGTCGCCGTCTTCGACCCGAACGGCGACCAGGTGGGGCGGGTGCGCGATGTCGTGGCGATGCTGCGGCTGGCCGGCCGCCCGCCGCGGGTGCTCGGCCTGGTGGTCGAGGTGATCGGCCGCCGCCGGATCTTCCTGCCCATGACGCGGGTGACCGGCGTGGAGTCCGGCCAGGTCATCACCACCGGTGTGCTCAACATGCGCCGCTTCGAACAGCGCCCCACCGAAACCCTGGTCCTCGGCGAACTGCTCGACCGCACGGTGCAGGTGGTCGAGACCGGCGAACCGGTGACGGTCCTCGACGTGGCGATGACCCAGCTGCCCGCGCGCCGGGAGTGGGAGGTCGACAAGGTCTTCGTACGCCGCGGCAAGACCGGCGCGCTGCGCCGCCGCGGCGAGGCGCTGACCGTGGACTGGTCGGCGGTCACCGGCTTCTCGCTGGAGGAGCAGGGCCAGGGCGCGGAGAACCTGCTGGCCACCTTCGAGCAGCTGCGCCCCGCCGACCTGGCCAATGTGCTGCACCACCTGTCCGCGAAGCGCCGGGGCGAGGTGGCGGCGGCCCTGGACGACGAGCGTCTCGCGGACGTCCTGGAGGAGCTGCCCGACGACGACCAGGTGGAGATCCTCGGCAAGCTCAAGGAGGAGCGCGCGGCCGACGTCCTGGAGGCCATGGACCCCGATGACGCGGCCGATCTGCTCTCCGAACTTCCCGAACCCGACAAGGAGCGGCTGCTGGACCTGATGCGCCCCCGCGACGCGGCGGACATGCGGCGGCTGATGTCGTACGAGGAAGGGTCGGCGGGCGGTCTGATGACGACCGAGCCGATCGTGCTGCGCCCGGACGCCACCATCGCGGACGCGCTCGCCCGGGTGCGCAACCAGGACCTGACGCCCGCGCTCGCCGCCCAGGTCTATGTGTGCCGCCCGCCCGACCAGACGCCCACCGGCCGCTATCTGGGCGTCATCCACTTCCAACGGCTGCTGCGTGACCCGCCGTTCACCCTCGTCGGGGCGTCCGTCGACACCGATCTGCCGACGCTGCCGCCGGACACCCCGCTGCCCGTCGTCGCCGGCCATCTGGCCACCTACAACCTGCTCGCGGCGCCCGTCGTGGACGAGACCGGCTCCCTGCTCGGCGCCGTGACGGTCGACGACGTGCTGGACCATCTGCTGCCGTCCGACTGGCGGGAGCGCGAGCTGTACGCCGGGATGGCGCTGCCGGAGGCCGCCGATGGACGGTGAGGGCATCCGGCTGGACCGGCCCAAGGCGCGGCGCCGCAGCCCGCTGCCGCGCTGGGACCCCGAGGCGTTCGGCAAGGCGTCGGAGCGGATCGCGCGCTTCCTGGGCACCGGGCGGTTCATCGCCTGGATGACCGCCTTCGTCGCCTTATGGCTGGCCTGGAACATCCTGGCGCCGCCGCGGCTGCGGTTCGACCCGTTCCCGTTCATCTTCCTGACGCTGATGCTCTCGCTCCAGGCGTCGTACTCCGCCCCGCTGATCCTGCTGGCCCAGTACCGCCAGGCCGACCGCGACCGCGTCAACCTCGAACAGGACCGCAAGCGGAACGAAAGGTCGATCGCCGACACCGAGTTCCTCACCCGGGAGATCGCGGCGCTGCGGACGGGTCTGGGCGAGGTCGCCACCCGCGACTGGCTCCGCGACCAGCTGGAGGACCTGCGCCGGGAGCCGGACGGCGGACGGAGCGCCCCGCGGCCCGGCGTCCACGGCGAACCCCCGGCCGAATGAGGGCCGAGTGAGGAACGCGACCGCCGACGGCCATCCCGCGTCCCGCCCGCGGCGCCGTACCATCTCCGTATGGCTACCGACACCCTCCCAGCGCCGAGCGAAGACGCGGTACGCGCCGCGCTCGCGACGGTCAACGACCCGGAGATCCACAAGCCGATCACCGACCTCGGCATGGTCAAATCCGTCGAGATCGCGGCGGATGGCTCGGTCGCCGTGGTGGTCTACCTCACAGTCTCCGGCTGTCCGATGCGGGACACGATCACCAACAGCGTGCGGACGGCGGTCGCCGAGGTCGAGGGCGTGACCGGGGTCACGGTCGAACTCGATGTGATGAGCGATGAGCAGCGACGTGAGCTGGCCACCTCGCTGCGCGGCGGCCAGGCCGAGCGCGAGGTGCCCTTCGCCAAGCCCGGCTCACTGACCCGGGTCTACGCGGTGGCCTCCGGCAAGGGCGGCGTCGGCAAGTCGTCGGTGACGGTCAACCTGGCCGCCGCGATGGCCGCCGACGGGCTCAAGGTCGGCGTGGTGGACGCCGACATCTACGGCCACTCGGTGCCCCGCATGCTGGGCGCCGACGGACGGCCCACCCAGGTCGAGAACATGATCATGCCGCCGTCGGCGAACGGCGTGAAGGTGATCTCGATCGGCATGTTCACCCCCGGGAACGCCCCGGTGGTCTGGCGCGGGCCGATGCTGCACCGCGCGCTCCAGCAGTTCCTGGCGGATGTCTACTGGGGCGACCTCGATGTGCTGCTCCTCGACCTCCCCCCGGGCACCGGCGATATCGCGATCTCCGTGGCCCAGCTGGTGCCCAACGCCGAGATCCTGGTGGTGACGACGCCGCAGCAGGCCGCCGCCGAGGTCGCCGAGCGGGCCGGTGCCATCGCCGTCCAGACCCATCAGAAGATCGTCGGCGTTGTGGAGAACATGTCCGGGCTGCCCTGCCCGCACTGCGACGAGATGGTCGACGTCTTCGGCACCGGCGGCGGCCAGGTGGTCGCCGCCGGGCTCAGCCGGACCACCGGCACGACGGTGCCGGTGCTGGGCTCCATCCCGATCGACGTACGGCTGCGCGAGGGCGGCGACGAGGGGAAGCCGGTCGTGCTGACCGACCCCGACTCCCCGGCGGGCAGCGCGCTCAAGGCGATCGCGGGCAAGATCGGCGGACGGCAGCGCGGCCTCGCGGGCATGTCGCTGGGCGTCACCCCGCGCAACAAGTTCTGAGCGCCCGCTCGGCCACGGCCTTACGGCTCGCTCGGCCACGGCCTCACGGCTCAGGGGCGGCTTCCTCGGGAAGCCGCCCCTGAGCCTTTGGCGGATGCCTTACGCGTCGTAGCGGGTGATGTCCTTGACCACCGCGAACCCCAGGCCGTAGGCGCTCATCCCGCGCCCGTACGCGCCGATGTGCACGTCCTCGCCCGCCGTTCCGGCCAGCACCCAGCCGTACTCCGACTCGCGGTAGTGGAAGTCGGTCGGCGCCCCGTCCACCGGGAGCGACAGCTGCGACCAGCTCTCGCCCTCCAGATCGTCCGCCAGCTCCCAGGCGATCGCGGTCTGCTGGTCCAGCCAGTCCTGGCGCAGCGCCCGCTCCATCCGCGTCGGCCAGGTGCACGACAACAGACCGGAGCCGGCCAGCCAGGCGGCGGAGGAGACCGAGGTGGCCTCCAGCTTGCCGGTGCCGTCGGCGCTGTCCCGCCCCGGGCGGCTGGCGACGGTGACGACTACCGTGAAGCGCTGCTGGTCCATATCGGTCTCGACGCGCAGCGACGGCTCCTCGCCATGGCCGGTCGAGCCGTACTCGACGATGCCATCGGCCGCCGCGCCCACCTGCATCAGCCAGCGGGGGCCGGTGAATGCCTCGTCAAGCCCGTACCAGGGAAAGCGGGCCATCAGATAGCCGTCGACGCTCCGCCGGGCGTCGGCGGGCATCCCCTGCGCAGCCGTTGCCACCCCTCGTTCCCCTAGCCGACCCGTGGTCTCCATGTGCGCGCGGCCTCCTCGTTGCCCTGCGTTGTGGGCGGCCCGCCCCCCTCGGGCGACCCTCACCCCGGACAAAGGGAGGATAGCCATACGGGTCAACCAGGCCGGGCATACGGGGGGATCAAGTGGCGTCGGAGTCGAACGGCGGACGCTCCTCGCGGCTCGGCTCCTCGCGCTTGCGCAGCAGGTCAGGCGTGCTGGAGTCACCCTTGGACAGGGACGGCGGGGTAGTGCCGGAAGCCCCTGAAGAGCCCTGCGGCGGATCACTCTCCCGGCCGTGCACCGCGTCGGCGACCTCCGCCATCTCCTTTCGGAGGTCGAAGCCGTTACGGATCTCCTTCAGGCCGAGTTCATCGGAGTCCAGCACATGCTTGCGCACGAAGGTCTTGGGGTTGAGGTCCTCGAACTCGAAGTCCTTGAACTCCGGCCCCAACTCGGAGCGGATGTCCTCTTTGGCGCTGTCGGAGAACTCCCGGATCTTCCGGATGAACTGCGAGACATCCCGAATCACCTTCGGGAGCTTGTCCGGGCCGAAGACGAGCACCGCAAGGACAACGAGCGCGACAAGCTCGAGAGGTCCTATGTCCAACACCTTGCAGCTCCTCAAGACGTCTGGGGCCCCGGCCTGGGCCACTCAACACCGTACCTGGCGGCAGGGTCGGCGCGGGAGACGGCCGGGCCAACATCGCGCGTCAGCCGCTGCTCGCCGATCCCAGGGTCAGCTGAGCGGTGCGCTTCTTACCGTCGCGCTTGACGGTGAGCGCGAGCCGGTCACCGGGGCGGTGGCTGCGGATCTTCACGATCAGCTCCTGTCCGCTGTGCACCGGAACGCCGTCCACCTCCGTGATCACGTCACCGGCCTTGATCCCCGCCTTGTCGCCGGGGCCGCCGGAGGTGACCGGCGGGCCGCTGCCGGCACCCTTGGTGTTCACCCGGGCGCCGTCGCCCGTGTAGCTCATATCGAGGGTCACGCCGATCACCGGATGGGTGGCCTTCCCGGTGTTGATCAGCTCCTCGGCCACCCGCTTGCCCTGGTTGATCGGGATGGCGAAGCCCAGGCCGATGCTGCCGCCCTGGCCGCCGCCGAGGCCGGAGCCGTCGTCGGCCGCCCGGATCGCGCTGTTGATCCCGATGACCCGGCCCTTGCGGTCGACCAGGGGGCCGCCGGAGTTGCCCGGGTTGATCGGGGCGTCGGTCTGCAGCGCGTCGACATAGCTGACGTCACTGCCGTCCTCCTTCTCGCCGCCCGCGGTGATGGGGCGCTCCTTGGCGCTGATGATCCCGGAGGTGACGGTGCCCGCCAGGTCGAAGGGGGCGCCGATGGCCACGACGGGGTCGCCGACGCGCACGGAGTCGGAGTTGCCCAGCGGCAGCGGGGTGAGCCCGGAGACGCGGTCGACCTTGACGACCGCCAGGTCATAGCCGGTGTCGCGGCCGATGATCTCGGCCTTGGCGTCCTGGCCGCTGTTGAACGTCACCGATATGTCGCCGTCCGCGCCGGCGGGCTGGACGACATGGTTGTTGGTGAGGATATGGCCCTGCTTGTCGAGGACGAAGCCGGTGCCGGTGCCCTCCTCCGAGCTGCCGCGCACATGGATGGTCACCACGCCGGGCAGCGAGCTGGCGGCGATCCCCGCGACGGTGTCCGGGGCCCTGGCCTCCTTCTCGACCGGGGCCTGCGGCAGCTTCACATCGACGCCGCCGGAGGCGTCGTCCCGCTCCGCGTACGCGCCGATACCGCCGCCGATACACCCCGCGACCAGGGCGATCAGCAGCACGGCGATCCAGGCGCCGCGGCGGGAGACCGTCTTCGGCGTCTTGGGCGCGGCGGGCGGCGGAACCACGGTCCAGGGGTCGTAGCCGCGCCACTGGGCGGTCGGGGCGGGCTGCGCCATCGGGGCGGGCCGGTGGGGCTCTCCGGGCCCCACCGGCAGCTGTGTGCCGTGCGGCGGGGTCGTCCCGGGGTGCGACGGCATGGGCACGGGCGCGCTCCGCCCCGGTACGGGGCCCGTGGCGGGCGGCAGGGTGGTGCCGTGGGGCGGCGTCATTCCGGGGGCCTGGGGCGACGTCTGGGGCGTCCCGGGGGCCTGGGGCGGTGCCTGGGCCATTCCGGGGGCCTGGGGCGGTGCCTGGGGTCCGGGGGCCTGGGGCGGTGCCTGGGCCATCCCGGGAGCCGGGGCCGGCGCCTGGGCCATCCCGGGTGGGACATGCGTGCCCTGCGCGGGGGTCGCCACCGGGTGCTGGACGGGCGGGGCCGGGGCCCAGGGCCCGGGGCCGCCGTAGGGCGGGGTGCTGTACGGGTCGGGCTCGTGCAGCGGCCGGGGCGCCTGCTCCTCGGGCGCGCGGCCCTCCATGGGCGCGTCCACCGGCTCCGGCGGCGCCTGCGCGGCGGCAGCCTCCGTACGCTCCTCGGCGCCCTCCGCCGCATCGCTCGGCCGGTCGCCGGGTCGTGCGGCGACCGGGCGGCTCCACCACTTCGGCTTGGGGGCCTTCGGCTCGTCCATGATCTCCCTCTTTTTTAGAGGCTCGGTTCGCCTCCGGGGCGCTCCAGTCGCTGTCGACGGTCGACCGTGCTCGGTCGCTCGTTCCTCGCTCCCTACGCGCGCTCTCCCTTACGACAGCGACGCGCCCCTTCGGCTCACTCGCCGGAAGAACCCAGCACCCGGACACACTAAGGCGCCCTTCGGCCTACCCCAGCCACCCTGGGAATGCCCCCGGCGGTAAGGCCAAGCACCCTTGCTTGCCCGGTGCGTGTCCCAGCCGGTAAGGCCAAGCCGCGCTGCCCGGAGCCGATTCAATCAGGTCCGTCGGCGCTCGCGCAGGGCGGACGAACAGACCTTGTCATGATCGGCAAAGAGACGGGCGGCCGACGACGTCGCGCCGTCACCGCCGTCGCACTACTTCGGGGGCGCACTGACCCCGAGATACGGCGAGCCGCCCGACGTGGGCCGGGACGGGACCTCCAGCTGGGTCGGCGCGGGGGCCGGGGGGGTGGAGTTCGACGTCCGCAGCAGCTCCGTGACCGAGAGAATCGGCTGTATCAGCGGATTCAGCGCCGCCCCTACGGGCTGGTGCAGGGACGGTGGATGCGGGGTGGCCGTCGGGGACGGGGTGCCCGTCCGGGTGTCCGTGGTGGCCATCAGCCCCACCTCCTGGCGGGTCCGCTCCCGGACGCCCGTGCTCACGGCGGCGTCGGCCTCGACCGGGGCGACCGCGGTGTCGGCACCGTCGGCCGAACTTCCCGGGGGGTCGACCGCCGCGTCCAGCGGAAGGGCAGCGCCGAGCGCGAAGGCCGCCAGCGAGACCGCTCCGGCCGCCGCGAAGGCGAACCTGCGGCGCGGGGCGGGGCGCTCGACCTCATGGATCCTGAAGCCGCGCTGACGTGAGGCACGAGCCGACGCCGCCGGAGCGATCGCGCTGCCCGGGGGCATCGCGGGCACGAAGGCGAAGGCCCGCTCCCGTCTCTCCTCCGGCTCCCGGACGCCGCGCAGCTCGCGAACGTCCCGTGGGGTGCCGCGCATCTCGCGCGGGCCGAAGACGCTCGGGCCCCCGAAGGGGGAGCCGCCCATTCCATCGTCGCCCGCGGCCGGCAGGCCCTGCAGACGCGCCAGAAAGCCCTCGGACGGTGCCGGGGGCGCCGTCTGGGCGAACACGTTTTTCAGCCGACGCTGAGCATCGGCTTCCGCCTTGCACTTGCAGCAGGTGGCGAGATGGGCGAGGACGCGCTCACGCGCGTCATGCCCCAGCTCACCGTCGACCAGAGCCGCAAGGCGGTCGCCGAGATGCTGCTCGGCGGGGGACGGACCGCCTGATCGGGTCACGCGATTCCGACCTCCCCGCTCAGCCGGGGGGCCGTGACACGCGGCGCCACCGCGGCGACCTCATGCTGCTGACCGGTCCGCGCCGCGGGGGCACGGTGCTGCAGCGCCTTGCGCAGATGCGAGCGGCCGCGGTGGATGCGGCTGCGCACAGTGCCCAGCTTGACGCCCAGAGTGGCAGCGATCTCCTCGTAGGACAGTCCCTCGATGTCACAGAGCACCACGGCGGCGCGGAACTCCGGGGCGAGGGTGTCCAGCGCCTGCTGCACATCGGCGTCGAAGTGGGTGTCGTTGAAGTGCTGCTGGGGAGAGGGCTCGCGGCTGGGGAGCCGCTCCGCCGCGTCCTCGCCGAGAGCGTCGAAGCGGATGCGCTGCCGACGGCGGACCATGTCGAGGAAGAGATTGGTGGTGATGCGGTGCAGCCAGCCCTCGAACGTGCCCGGGGTGTACGTCGACAGCGAGCGGAAGACGCGGACGAACACTTCCTGGGTGAGATCCTCGGCGTCGTGCTGGTTACCGGTGAGCCGGTAGGCGAGGCGGTAGACCCGTGCGCTGTGCGTGCTGACGATCTCCTCCCAGGTAGGAGGCGTCCACGCCGGCGCGTCCGCGTCCGTGGCGAAGGTCGCGGTGGTGGCGGGCTCGGCGAGGGGCGCACCTCCCGTGCCCTTTGGGCTACGGGGGCGAGAACGGTCAGCGGTGTTGGTCACGGATTTCGGCTCGCCCACTGACCTGCGAAAGCGCTTCAGCACTCGCCGGTCACCGGCCGCAGCCGCACCTCCCCTGTCGGCTCTGGTGGTGTCCAGTAGAGCCCCTACCATATCCACCTCGCCCGTTAGCTCCGGATAAGCATTTTTGACCTGCATTTGGTCGTGATCCATACGGTCCCCCCCGGCTTCTACAACGCCTGGTCCCATCTGCGGGTTCCCGTGCGCAGCGGATACAGTCACCGTTGCGCCAACTACGGGGACAGGAGAAGGTCATTACCGGCAACCGGCAGACGAGCTGGGCGTTCGCCGACGCGTTCGTCGCCGAGGACGAAGCCCTTCACTGGGCCCGTGACCGGGCCCGGGAGGCAGGGCTGCGCTCGGTGTCGGCGGGCACCGGCGCCGCGCTGCGGCTGCTCGCTGCCGCCGCCGATGCCAAGGTCGTCGCCGAGATCGGCACCGGGACGGGCGTCTCGGGGATTCATCTGCTGCGCGGGATGCGCCCGGACGGCGTGCTGACCACCGTGGACACCGAACCGGAGATGCAGCAGTTCGCCCGGCAGGCGTTCCGCGAGGCCGGGTTCACCGGAAATCGGGCGCGCTTCATCCCCGGCCGCGCCCTGGATGTGCTGCCCCGGCTGGCCGATGGCGGATACGACCTGGTCTTCTGCGACGGCGACCGGCTGGAGTGCCTGGACTACCTCGCCGAATCGTTGCGTCTGCTGCGGCCCGGCGGGCTCGTCTGCTTCGAGGGGGTCTTCACCAACGGGCGGACCGTGGACTCCGCCGCCCAGCCCACGGAGGTGCTGCGGGTGCGCGAACTGCTGCGGACCGTACGGGAGTCCACCGTGCTGCAGTCGTCCCTGCTGCCGGTCGGCGACGGCCTGCTCTGCGCGGTCAAGCGGGGCTGAAACGGCCGGCCCGGCCGGTCCCCCGCCGCATAGCGGAACCCCTTACATGCGCTGCCCCGGCGGCCGGTACCTGACGTACCGGCCGCCGGGGCAGCGCGCGGGTGATGGTGGGCCGCAAGCCGTCAGCCGACGACCTTCTTCAGGGCGTCGCCGAGGGCGTCGGCCTCGTCCGGTGTCAGCTCGACGACGAGCCGACCGCCGCCTTCGAGCGGAACGCGCATGACGATGCCCCGCCCCTCCTTGGTCACCTCGAGCGGGCCGTCGCCCGTCCGCGGCTTCATGGCCGCCATGCTCGTTCCCCTTCCTGAAACCAGCTCATCGCAGCCGACAACCCAGGTGTCACCGGCATCGAACACGTTGCTTCACTCTCATTATCCCGCATGGCATGACCCGATGACCAACATCGGTCGGCAACGCCTGTACGAGGCGCTCCCCCAAAACCACCCAATTCGGGGAGGGGGTCGCGGTAGCGTACGCCCGCCGTCACCGAACGAAGGGTCGGTTCTTTGACACAGGTCACATGTCGGTCGGTCATGATCTCCGGCATGCTGTGCGCTGACCGCCGCGGCGGGCCCCCTCCCGGGCCCGCCGGTGCGGCCACCGCCCGAGCCACCCGCCAACTCGCCTCGCCTCACCGCCGGAGGACCGCCATGGCCGACACCGTGCTCTATGACCTCGCCGAAGGCCTCGCGACGATCACGCTCAATCGTCCCGACGCGATGAACGCCCTGAACATCGACACCAAGGTGGCGCTGCGCGACGCGCTGCTGCAGGCCGCGGAGGACCCGGCGGTGCGGGCGGTGCTGCTCACCGGCTCCGGGCAGCGGGCCTTCTGCGTCGGCCAGGACCTCAAGGAGCACATCGGCCTGCTGGCCTCCGACCGTGACGGCAGCGGCGAGGGCTCGACCATGAGCACGGTGGCGCTGCACTACAACCCGATCGTCACCGCGATCGCCGGGATGCCGAAGCCCGTGGTCGCCGCCGTCAACGGCGTCGCGGCGGGCGCCGGGGCGGGCTTCGCCTTCGCCGCCGACTACCGGATCGTCGCGGACACCGCCTCCTTCAACACCTCTTTCGCCGGGGTCGCGCTGACCGCCGACTCGGGGGTCTCCTGGACCCTTCAGCGGCTGATCGGATACGGCCGCGCGGCGGATCTGCTGCTCTTCCCGCGCGGTATCGACGCCCAGGAGGCACTCGACCTGGGCATCGCGCACCGGGTGGTCCCGGCCGACGAGCTGGCCGCCGAGGCGGCGGCGGTCGCCCGGCGGCTGGCCGAGGGCCCCACCGCGGCCTACGCGGCGCTCAAGGAGTCCCTGGCGTTCGCCGCCGGCCACACCCTCACCGAGTCCCTGGCCATGGAGGACGAACTGCAGCGCCGCGCGGGGGCCTCGGACGACCACGCCATCGCGGTGAACGCGTTCGTGAACAAGGAGAAGCCGAGGTTCACCGGCCGCTGACCGGCTCGCCCCGGCCGCCGGCGGCCGGGGCTCGGAGCCCGTCTCGGAACGCGTCGCGGCCGGGGCTCGGAGCCCGTCGCGGCTGTGGCGATCAGACCGCGTCGCGGCTGTGGCAGTCGGCCAGATGGTCGTTGACCAGACCGCATGCCTGCATCAGGGCGTAGGCCGTGGTGGGGCCGACGAAGCGGAAGCCGCGCTTCTTGAGGTCGCGGCTGAGGGCCGTGGACTCCGGGGTGATCGCGGCCACATCGGTGGCGGTCCGCGGGATGGGGCGGCCGTCGGAGGCCGGGGCATGGGACCAGATCAGCTCGTCCAGCTCACCGGGCGCCAGGGCCGCCGCGGCGCGGGCGTTGGAGATCGTGGCGGCGATCTTGGCCCGGTTGCGGATGATCCCGGGGTCGGCGATCAACCGCTGCTCATCGGCCTCGGTGAACTCCGCGACCTTCTTGATCGAGAAGTCGGCGAAGGCGGCCCGGAACCCCTCCCGGCGGCGCAGGATCGTCAGCCAGGACAGCCCGGACTGGAACGCCTCCAGACAGATCCGCTCATAGAGCGCGTCATCGCCGTGGACCGGGCGGCCCCACTCCGTGTCGTGGTAGACGCGGTAGTCGGCCATGGTCTCGGCCTCCAGCCCCCAGGGACAGCGCAACAGACCGTCCGGCCCGGGAACCACACCTTGCCCGCTCATGCGCCATGCCCTTCGTAGCCGTGTCCCTCATGGCCGCGCCCGTCGTAGCCGCGCCCCTCGAAGAGGTTTCCCTCGAAGCCGTCTTCGTCGAAGCCGGGCCACTCGGCCGGGCCCTCCCGGCCGCTCCGCCCGAAGCCGTGGTCGCTCTCCGGGGCCGACAGGGGATCGGGGCCGGGCCCGGGGGGCGACGACGGCTTCGGGTGCGGGCCCGCGAGCGCCGCCTCCAGCTCGGCGATCCGGGCGTCGCGCTCGGCGAGCTCGGCACCGAGGCGGCCCAGCACATCGTCGACGTCCGCCATCCGGTAGCCCCGCAGCGTCATGGGGAGCCGCAGCGCCTCCACATCGGCGCGGGCCAGCGGCCGGTCGGCGGGCAGCGGCTCGTCCAGCCGGTCCGGGGGCGCCTCGGTGAGCGGGCCGTCACCGCCGCCGACGACGGCGAGCGTGACCCCGCCGACCACCACGACCAGCGCGATCAGCAAGAACAAGAACACGGTGATCGTCTCCCCGTCAGATGCATGGTTGAGTCTGTGTCCGTCGGCCTCGATAACTGTCTGCCCCGATCGTGCCATGCCCCTCCGACAGTTATCGTCGCTGCCCGCAACCTGGAAGAAGACGTGAAGGAAGTTCGGATGCTGCGGCTGGGACGACGTGAGTTCGGCGAGAACGAGCGAGTGATCATGGCGATCGTGAACCGGACACCGGATTCCTTCTACGACCAGGGGGCGACCTTCCGCGACGAGCCCGCCCTGGCCCGCGTGGAGCAGGCCATCGCGGACGGCGCCGCAATCATCGACGTCGGCGGCGTCAAGGCCGGACCCGGTGACGAGGTGAGTGCCGAGGAGGAGGCGCGCCGCACAGTGGGCTTCGTGGCCGAGGTCCGCAGGCGCCATCCGGACGTGGTGATCAGCGTGGACACCTGGCGCCATGAGGTCGGCGAGGCGGTCTGCGCCGCTGGTGCGGATCTGCTCAACGACGCCTGGGGCGGGGTCGACCCCAAGCTGGCCGAGGTCGCCGCCCGCCACGGCGTCGGGCTGGTGTGCACCCACGCGGGCGGGGCCCGGCCGCGCACCCGCCCGCACCGGATCGGCTACGACGATGTGGTGGAGGACATCCTGCGGGTCACCGTGGACCTCGCGGAGCGCGCCCTCGAACTGGGGGTGCGGCGCGACGGGATCATGATCGACCCGGGCCATGACTTCGGTAAGAACACCCGCCACTCACTGGAGGCGACGCGCCGGCTGGGCGAACTGACGGAGACCGGCTGGCCCGTCCTGGTCTCGCTGTCCAACAAGGACTTCGTCGGCGAGAGCCTGGACCGGCCGGTCAAGGAGCGGCTGATCGGCACGCTCGCGACGACCGCCGTATCGGCCTGGCTGGGGGCCCAGATCTACCGGGTGCACGAGGTGGCCGAGACCCGCCAGGTGCTGGACATGGTGTCGTCCATCGCGGGCCACCGGCCCCCGGCGGTCGCCCGCCGGGGACTGGCCTGAGGGGAAACCCGCCGGGCACCGGCCCGGCGGGGCGCGAGGAGCGCGCCGTCAGACGCCGGACTCCTTGGTCACCAGGTCGATCACCTCGTCGATGTCGTCGGTGAGGTGGAACAGGTCCAGATCGTGCGGGGACGCCTTGCCCTCCGCGATCAGGGTGTTCCTGAGCCAGTCGACCAGGCCCTTCCAGTAGGCGCTGCCGAAAAGGACGATCGGGAAGCGGGTGACCTTCTTGGTCTGGACGAGGGTGAGCGCCTCGAAGCACTCGTCGAGGGTGCCGAGCCCGCCGGGAAGCACCACGAACCCCTGGGCATACTTCACAAACATCGTTTTTCGCACGAAGAAGTAGCGGAAGTTGACGCCGATGTCGACGTACGGGTTCAGACCCTGCTCGTACGGCAGCTCGATGCCCAGGCCGACCGAGACGCCGCCCCCCTCGGTCGCGCCGCGGTTGGCGGCCTCCATCGCGCCGGGGCCACCGCCGGTGATCACCCCGAAGCCCGCCTCGACGAGGGCCCGGCCGATCCGCACCCCCGCCTCGTACTCCGGGGACCCCTCGAGCGTACGGGCGGAGCCGAACACGCTGATCGCCGGGCCGAGCTCCGCCAGGGTGCCGAAGCCCTCGACGAACTCCGACTGGATGCGCATCACCCGGAACGGGTCCTCGTGCACCCAATGCGTGGCCCCCTGCGTGTCCAGGAGCCGCTGATCGGTCGTCTCGGGTCGCATCTGGTGGCGGCGGCGCACGACCGGGCCCAGACGCTGCTCGTGCAGCGCTCGCTCTTCTTCGGCGTTGCCCACTGTGTGCTCCCTTCGCCAAGACCAAGATCTGGTCAAAGATCTGTGGTTCAGGGTAGGCCCCACGGGCGGCTTGGAGCCGAAATCCCGGCCACACTCACCCACCGAACCGCTGATCACAGGTCCAACGGCCACCGGGCGCCGCCAGGGGACGCCCGACGGATCCAGACGCCTGCGGCCGGCTGCGGCCCGTGGCGGGGCCGGCCGCCCGGTGGCGCTAGTGGGCCAGCCAGGCGCGCAGTCGTTCTTCGGCCTCCAGGACGGCGGCGACCGGTACGTGCTCCTCGCGGGTGTGGGCCAGCTTCGGATCGCCGGGCCCGTAATTCACCGCGGGCACGCCGAGCGCCGAGAAGCGGGCGACATCGGTCCAGGCGTCCTTGGGGGCCACCTCCACCCCGAGGGTCGCCACGAGGGCGGCGGCCGACGGGTGGCCGAGACCGGGCAGGGCGCCGGGCGCGCTGTCGGTGAGCTCGATGTCGAAGCCGGTGAAGACCTCGCGGACGTGCGCGAGCGCCTCCTCCTCGGAGCGGTCGGGGGCGAAGCGGAAGTTCACCGTCACCGTGCAGAAGTCCGGGATGACGTTGGTCGCGTGGCCGCCGTCGATCCGTACCGCGTTGAGGCCCTCGCGGTAGGTGAGCCCGTCGATCTCCGCCCGCCGGGGGACGTATCCGGCCAGCCGGTCCAGGATCGGCGCGGCCTTGTGGATGGCGTTCTCACCGAGCCAGCTGCGCGCGGAGTGGGCGCGCCGCCCCTGCGTGGTCACCCGTACCCGCAGCGTGCCCTGGCAGCCGCCCTCGACCTTGCCGTCGGTGGGCTCCAGCAGCACGGCGAAGTCCCCGGCCAGCCACTCGGGGTGATTCCTGGCCAGCCGCCCCAGCCCGTTGAGCTCGGCGGCGACCTCCTCGTGGTCGTAGAAGACGAAGGTGAGGTCGCGGTTGGGCTCGGGAACGGTGGCGGCCATGCGCAGCTGTACGGCGACGCCGGACTTCATGTCGGAGGTGCCGCAGCCCCACAGCACGCCGTCGTCGTCGAGGCGGGAGGGCACGTTGTCGGCGATCGGCACGGTGTCCAGATGGCCCGCCAGCACGACCCGCTCGTCCCGCCCGAGGTTCGTACGTGCGACGACGGCGTCCCCGTCCCGGTCGACGGTCAGATGCGGCAGGGCCCGCAGGGCCTGCTCCACGGCGTCGGCGAGCGCCTTCTCCTCACCACTGACCGAGGGGAAGTCGACGAGCCGGGCGGTGAGCCGGGCCGCGTCCAGGGACAGGTCGAGTTCTGGGTGTGCCATACGGCCGACCCTAGCCGGTCGGCCCTGGCCCCCGGCGGCCCCGGCCCGGCGACCCGGGCGGCCCCGGTCCTGGCGGCCCAAGCGGTTGGCGACGTGGTGTTCCCCACCCCGCGCCCGTGATCCGGCGGGGCCGCGCGAGCTCCAGTACCGTGTGGCGCGTGCCCCTGTCCGTCTTCTCCCACCGCGCCCGGCTGCTGCGGGCCGCGGTCGCCTGTGCCGTACTGCTGGCGCTGGCCGGATACCTGGCGGCGCAGCTGCTGACGGGTGGTGTGGGACCGCCGCGCTGTGTCGTACGGGCGAACGGCGAGGATGTGCGGCTCTCCCCCGAACAGACCGTGAACGCCGCCACGATCGAGGCCGTGGCCGCCTCCCGCGGACTGCCGGAGCGCGCCGTCACCATCGCACTGGCCACCGCCCTGCAGGAGTCGGGGCTGCGCACCATCCGCCACGGGGACCGGGATTCGCAGGGGCTGTTCCAGCAACGCCCCTCCCAGGGCTGGGGCAGTGTGCGGCAGATCCGTGATCCGGTCTACGCCGCCGGGAAGTTCTACGACGACCTGGTGCGGATGCCCGGCTATTCGCGGCTGCCGCTGACGGTGGCGGCGCAGCGGGTGCAGCGCAGCGGATTCCCCCAGGCGTACGCGAAGCATGAGACCGAAGCGGTGGTGCTGACCGGCGCCCTCACCGGGCGCTCCGGGGCGGCCCTCAGCTGCCCGGGGCCGCCGGACGACGGTCAGGCGGGCGATCCGGGGCGCGTACGGGCTTCGCTGAAGCGGGAGTTCGGCTCCGAGACGGAGGCGCGGCCGGCCTCGGCCGGGCACGGCGGCGGCAAGCAGGCCGCGCCCTCGCCGCACACGGTGGTGGTTCCGGTGCCGAAGGCGGCGGCTCCGGGGCGCGCGGGGCAGCGCGGCTGGGAGATCGCGCACTGGGCGGTGGCCCACTCGGACGAGTTGCGCATCGAACGTGTCTCTTACGGCGAGCGCGAATGGAACGCCCGGAATTCCGCGGCGGGTTGGCGTCCCGCCAAGGGAATTTCCGGGACGGAAGTGCGGATCGTCACCATGCGATAGCGCATGGAATCACCGCAGTTCAGGGCGGCTTACGGCGCATTGTGCGGCACGCACGGAGGAATGGCCCGGGCGTATTACACGCAGAACCGGATAATGCGACGCATTGCCAACTCTTTGCCTTGTCTCACCGCAACCTTCGCGGGGTTCGCGCGGTATTCACAGCGTCCGAATCGCCGGGCACCGCACGCCAATTGTCCCTCCGCCAAAGGAGAACCATGTCCCTCCCTCTCACCCGTCGGATCGCCCGGGCCGCACTGCTGGTCGCGGCGAGCGCGGCACCCGTCGTCGGCGCCGCCGGCGTCGCGAGTGCGGCGGAGCCGGCCCAGCCGCAGTCCTCCAAGCTGGGGCTGTCCTCATTGGACCCCGCCTCGGTCGGTGAGGTCGCCGACGTCGCCTCGCAGCAGGTCGGGAGCACGGCGGGTGACGTCAGCCGCAAGGCCGGCGGGACCGTCAAGGAGATCCTGCCGGGCCAGACCGCCCCGGCGACGGCGGCCCCGGCCAAGCCCGCGAAGCCCGCCAAGGGCGCGAAGACCGCCAAGGGCGCGAAGACCACCAAGGCCGCCAAGGCCGGCCCGGCCGGGGCCGCCCACGCCAAGGCCGCCGGTAAGGGCGAGAGCAGGGCCCTCGGACACGGGAAGGGCAAGGGCGGCGCCCACGCCAAGGGCAAGGGCAAGGCGGCCACACCCGCGCAGGCCGCCGCCCCGCAGGCCCCCGCGCCCAGCGCCCCGCAGGGCCCGGACCTCCCGGTCAAGGACCTGCCGATCAAGGGCCTGCCGCTGCTCGGCTGATCTCGCCGGACCAACACGGGAGCCCGGGGAGTCTCGTACTCCCCGGGCCCCTCCCGGTCGTTCACCTGTTGATCTGTTCAGCCCGCCAGCCGCCGCACCGCCGCCGCCACGCGCTCGTCGGTCGCCGTGAACGCGACCCGGACGTGCCGCTCCCCCGCCGCGCCGTAGAACTCGCCCGGGGCCACCAGGATGCCCAGCTCGGCGAGGGCGCCCACGGTGTCCCAGCACGGCTCGTCCCGCGTCGCCCACAGATACAGCGACGCCTCGCTGTGCTCGATGCGGAAGCCCCGGCCCTCCAGCGCCGACCGCAGCGCCGCCCGGCGCCGCTCATAGCGCTCACGCTGCTCGGCCACGTGCTTCTCGTCGCCGAGCGCCGCGACCGTGGCCGCCTGCACCGGTGCGGGCACCATCATCCCGCCGTGCTTGCGGATCTTCAGCAGCTCGCCCAGCACCGCCTCGTCACCGGCGAGGAAGGCCGCCCGGTAGCCCGCCAGATTGGACCGCTTGGACAGCGAGTGGACCGCCACCAGCCCCTCGAAGGACCCGCCGGAGATGTCCGGGTGGAGTACGGAGACCGGGTCCGCCTCCCAGCCCAGCTCCAGATAGCACTCGTCGCTGACCACCAGCACCCCGTGCTCGCGGGCCCAGGCGACGGCGGTGCGCAGCTCGTCCTTGGACAGCACCTGGCCGGTCGGGTTGGACGGAGAGTTGAGCCACAGCAGCTTCAGCCCGGCCGGGTCGAGATCGGTGCCCGCGGCGCCGGCCGCAAATGTCCGCGTGTCGTACGGCACCGGCTCGGCGCCCGCCAGTCGCGCGCCCACCTCGTACGTCGGATAGGCGAGCCGCGGGAAGGCGACCCCGTCGCCGGGGCCGAGACCAAGCTGCGCGGGCAGCGAGGCCACCAGTTCCTTCGAGCCGACCACCGGCAGCACCTGGGTGTGGGTCACCCGGGCCGCGCCCAGCCGCCGCTCCACCCAGCCGGTGAGGGCGTCGCGCAGCGCGGCCGTGCCCCAGACGGTCGGATAGCCGGGGCTGTCCGAGGCGTCGGCGAGGGCCGCGCGGATCAGCTCGGGGACCGGGTCGACGGGGGTGCCCACCGAGAGGTCGACGATGCCGTCGCGGTGGGCCGCGGCGATCGCCTTGTACGGTTCGAGCCGGTCCCAGGGGAAGACCGGGAGGCGGGCGGATACGGGTGGCACGGGGTGGCTCACTTTCTTCGGAACTGCCCGGGTTCTTCGAACTGCCCGGGCCGCTGACCCGGGAACCCGGTGGATTCCGGCCGAACCGGTGGACCCCGGGGAGACCCGGGACCCACCGGAACGCCGGGAGCGCCCGGGAAAACAGCCCGGTCCCGCAGGCCACAGGCCATACGGGACCGCCGGCTGCTTCCGGGCGCTGACGCCGGGGCAGGGTTACTCGTCGTGCTCCTGCGGCGGAAGCGCGGCGATGAAGGGGTGGTCCCGCTCGATCAGGCCGAGCTTGCTCGCGCCACCGGGCGAACCGAGCTCGTCGAAGAACTCGACGTTCGCCTTGTAGTAGTCCTTCCACTCCTCGGGAGTGTCGTCCTCGTAGAAGATCGCCTCGACCGGGCAAACCGGCTCACAGGCCCCGCAGTCGACGCATTCGTCCGGGTGGATGTACAAGGACCGCTGGCCCTCGTAGATACAGTCGACGGGGCACTCCTCGATGCACGCCTTGTCTTTCAGGTCGACACAAGGCTGCGCGATGACGTAGGTCACGCTGTCGTTCCTCCTCGTTAGGGCTGCTATCGCGCGGGAGCGCGGCGTCGTCGATGCCCGCACCTAGTATCTCCGTTCTTGGGCACCAGACGCACATGAGGGGCTGACTGAGCTGTGGATTTCACCACTGGCGGACGTCTTGAAGTCCGGATCACCCCGGATGACGTGGGAAAACGCGTCTCGGTCAGGTTGATCACCGGGGAGCGTGAGCCCGCCCCCACCTTCACCGACGTGGTCGGTGTTCTCACATCGTGGACCGAGGGCTCGCTCTCCATCACGCGGCGCACCGGGGAGGCCGTGCGGATCGCCGAGTCGTCCCTGGTGGCGGGCAAGGTGGTGCCCGCGGCTCCGGCCCGCCGCCGCGGCCCCACCGCGACCGCGCCCGAGCTGGACCGGGTCTCCGCCAGGGCCTGGCCGCCCATGGTCAGCGAGCCGCTGGGCGAGTGGACGCTGCGCGCCTCCAAAGGATTCACCCGGCGCGCCAACTCGGTGCTGCCCCTCGGCGACCCCGGGATGGGTCTCGACGAGGCGCTGCGCCGGGTCACCGACTGGTACACGGCGCGGGAGCTGCCCGCGTACATCCAGGTCAGCACGGGCGCCGAGGGCACCCAGGAGCTGCTCGCGGCGGAGCTGGAGAGCCGCGGCTGGACACGGGAGGTCTCGGCGCGGATACGCATCGCGGCGCTCGCCCCCATCGGGGACCTGGACGCCGGCACCTCGGCGGTGACGCTCTCCCGCCGACTCGACGACGCCTGGCTGGCCCGCTACCAGCGGTCGTCCGGCGAGCCCTCCCCCGAGGCGCGCACGGTGCTGTCCGGCGGCCCTTCGGTGTGGTTCGCCACCGTGCCGGGGTCGGAGGGAGACGCCCCGGCCGCGATCGGGCGCTGTGTGGTGGACGGCCGCTGGGCCGGGTTCACCGCCGTGGAGGTCGCCCCGGAGCGGCGGCGCCAGGGACTGGCCAAGGCCGTGATGACGGCACTGGCCCGCAAGGCGCTCGACGAGGGCGCCTCGGCCGCGTATCTCCAGGTGGAGACGGACAATGACGGTGCGCACGCCCTCTACGAGGGCATGGGCTTCACCGTCCACCACAGCTACCACCACTGGCGCGCATCTGGACACGATGTGCGCTGAGCAGGGTACGAGTCGGCTATGCCACGGATGAACGACACGTCCCGCCGCCGGCGGTTCGCCGACGCGGCCCGCGAAGAGCGCCCCGATCTGGCGCTGCTGTGCCTGCTGGTCGGCATGGAGGCCGATTCCGGACTGGACGAGACCGGACTCGACGAAGCGCAGATCGAGCTCGACCGGCTGGCCGGTCAGCTTCCCTTCTCCCCCGGCGGCCCCGAGGACTGGGCCGCCGCGCTGGCCCGCCTCCTCGGCGAGCGCCATGGCTTCCGGGGCGGCCCCGCCGACTACGGGCGGCTGGGGTCCTCGCTCCTCCACACGGTGCTGCGGCGCCGCCGTGGACTGCCGATCCTGCTGTCCGTGGTGTGGATGGAGGTGGCACGGCGGGCGGGGGCGCCGGTGTACGGGGTGGCGCTGCCGGGCCACTTCGTGGTCGGCTTCGGCGATCCTTACGGAAGCCATGTGCTGGCCGATCCGTTCGACGGCGGGCGGCCGCTGTCCAGTGAGGACGCGGCGAGGCTGGTGTCGGGGGCCACGGGCGCCCCGCTCTCTGCGTCGATGCTGAGCCCGGCCGGGCCGCTGGACATCGTGCTGCGGATCCTCAACAACATCCGCGCCTGGGCATCCGCCCGCCCCGAGCGCACCGATGTCCGGCTGTGGGCGGTCGAGCTGTCGCTGCTGCTGCCCAGCCATCCGGCCGAGCTGCGCTACGAGCGGGCACAACTCCTGGTGGAGCGGGGCGACTTCATGACCGGCGCCAAGGAGCTGGAGGAGTACGCGGAGGTGGTGGAGGCGGTGCAGCCCGACGCCGCCGAGACCGTACGCCACGAGGCCCGCGCCGCCCGCGCGATGCTCAACTAAGCGCTCCCCTGAAAGTGCCCTGGCCTGCTGTCGATCGTCTGCGGCGCCATCTTGGCCGGTCGCCCACGCGGCGGAGCCGCACATCGGCACAGCCCCGCGCCACTTCAGGACCCTTTCGAACCGCAGTCGACCTCCGCCGATCTGCTGAGCGGCTGTCCGGTGGGTCTTCGCGCCGGTAGCATCGGCGGCTGCTCGGCCTCGGGACCCGGGGCGTCCGGCGCAGGGCACCTCCGGTGGTGGTCAGGGGCGCGGTGGCGGGCGCTGGGGGCGCCGTGCCGAGCGTCGTCGGCTCGGGCGTCCGGTGCTGGGGCACCTCCCGGTGGTGGCCGGGGGCCATGCGGGTGCCCGGGGCCCGGGAACATCCACCGGGCAGGGCCTGGCGGCTGTCCGGTGGGGGCCAGGGGGCCAGGGGGGCCAGGGGCGAACGCGGAGGGCGTCGTACGGATGCCGGGGCCCGGAAAGATCCACCGGGCAGGGCCTGGCGGCTGTCCGGTGATGGCCAGGGGGCCAGGGGCGGACGCGGGGGGGCGTCGTACGGGCGCCATGGGCCCGGGAAGAGCCGCCGGGCAGGGCCTGGCACGTGAGGCAGGCCGATCGTCGCGGGACGGCGGCCCGGCCTTCCAGCCCCTCCGGCGGTTGAGGAGCGGAGCCCCGGCGGGGGCCGGGGCCCCACGCGGCGGAGCCGCATATCGTCAGGTCTCGGGAAGGGGCGGGAGGGGAAAGCCCGCGCGGCTACAGCCAGCCCTTTTCGCGGGCGATGCGGACGGCCTCGGCCCGATTGCGGGCGGCGGTCTTCTGGATGGCCGTGGAGAGGTAGTTGCGGACCGTGCCCGGCGACAAGTGCAGAGCACGGGCCAGCTCGGCGTTGGTCGAGCCGTCCGCCGAGGCGTGCAGCACCTCGCGCTCCCGCGCGGTCAGCGGGCTGGCCCCGTCCACCAGCGCGGCGGCGGCCAGCGTGGGGTCGATCACCCGCTCCCCGCGCAGCACCCGCCGTATGGCGTCGGCGAGCTGAGCCGCCGGGGCATCCTTGACCAGGAAGGCGTCGGCGCCCGACTCCATCGCGCGGCGCAGATAGCCGGGGCGGCCGAAGGTGGTCAGGATCACGATCCGGATCCCGGGCGCGGCCCGGTGCAGCGCGGCGGCGGCCTCGATCCCACTCATACCGGGCATCTCGATGTCCAGCAGCGCCACATCGGGGCGATGGGTCCGGGCGGCGTCCACGACCTCGTCGCCGCGGGCCACCTGCGCGATGACCTCGATCTCGTCCTCGAGCCCGAGGAGCGCGGCCAGCGCCTCCCGCACCATGGACTGGTCCTCGGCCAGCAGTACCCGGATCACGCCCCGCAGCGTATCCGCTCTTCGTATCCGCTCTTCCGCGCGCTCCCTTCTTCCGCGCGCTCCCTTCTTCCGCGCGCTCCCTTCTTCCGCGCGCTCCCTTCTTCCGCGCGCTCCCTTCTTCCGCGCGCTCCCTCCGCGCGGTCCTTACGGCGCGGCCCGCCCTCCTACGGCGCGGCCTGTGAGGGCAGTTCCACGCGGACGCCGTGGGAGAGCGGGACCAGGGCGCGGAGGGTGAAGCCGCCGCGCTCGCCGGGGCCGGTCTCCAGGCGGCCGTCGGCCAGTTGGAGCCGCTCGGCCAGCCCGGTGAGCCCGTTGCCGTGCGGGCCGGTCGCGCCGCGGCCGTCGTCGGTCACGGTCAGGCACAGCTCGTGGCCCGTCTCGTCGAGCGTGACCGCGCAGCGGCGCGCCCCGCTGTGCCGCACCACATTGGTGACCGCCTCGCGCAGCGCCCAGGCCAGGGCCCCCTCCTGGTCGGGCGGGAGGTCAGGGTGGTGGGTGGCGGCCCGGCTCAGGTCGGCGGCGACGCCCGCGGCGGCGAGGGCGGTACGGGCCCCGGCGACCTCGGCCTCCAGGGTGGGGCGGCGGAAGCCGCTGACCGCCTCCCGGACGTCCACCAGCGCCTGCCTGCTGACCCGTTCGATATCGGCGACCTGCCGCGCCGCCTGCTCGGGCTTGTCGGGCAGCATCCGGCCCGCCAGCTCGCTCTTGAGCGTGATCAGGGAGAGCGAGTGGCCCAGCAGATCGTGGAGATCGCGGGCGAGCCGCAGCCGCTCCTCGTTGGCGGCGAGCTGGGCCACGGTGGCGCGGGCGGCGCGCAGCGCCCGGGTGGTACGGACCATCTGCCGCACCCCACTCATCGCGAACCCGCCGAGCAGCGAGGGGATCACCAGGGCGGACAACAGCCCGTGCGAACCGCGCACCAGCACCCCGACGGCCACCATGAACGCGGTGTTCAGCGGAATCGCCCACCGCGAGAGCCGCAGCGGCAGCACCGCCCCGTAGGCGACGGACACATAGACGCACAGCACCAGCCAGGCGTCGCCCATGGTGAGGGTGAGAACGACGGCGAGCACGCAGGACGTGCCCAGCGCCCCGAAGACCGCGGCCCGGCTCAGCGCCCGGCCGGTGTGCCGGAAGACCAGCACCAGATAGATGGCGACGAAGGCCAGCAGGCCGAGCGCACCGCACACGGTGGCGGGGACGGTGTGGTGCCCGTCGGCGAGATCGCTCACCGGCGCGCCCATATAGGCCATCCAGATCCCGATCCACATCAGCTTGATCAGGGCCTGCCGGCGGTTCTCGGGGCTCTGGCCGATGGCGGCCAGCCGGTCGTTCTCGTCGTCGTACGCCATCGCGTCGGCCCACCAGGTCAGCCGGCGGCGCACGCCGGGGCGGCACTCCGGATCGCCGTCGGTCCACTCGGCCCGGTCAGCCATGGTTCTTCTCTCCTCGGATCACGCCTCGGGTCACGTCCCCGGTCATGCCTTACGGCTGTCCTTCATGCCTTACGGATGTCCCTTACGCCTTACGACTGTCTCTCGCGTCTTACGGGTGCCGCTCACGCCTTACGGGTGTCCTTGCGGTACAGCCACGCCGCACCGCCCGCGAAGACCGCGAGATAGCCGATGAGCAGTGCGACGTCCTTGGCGTGCGGGGCGCCGCCCAGCTCGATCGCCTGGCCGAGGGCGGTGTAGGCGTGGGTGGGCAGATAGTCGCCGATGTTCCGCAGCCACTGCGGATACGACGTGGTCGGCATCCACAGCCCGCCGAGGATCGACAGACCGAAGTAGATGATCATGGTCAGCGGGCGTACCGCGTCCCCGCTCGCGAGATAGCCGATGGCCACCCCCAGCGCGGCGAAGACCAGGGAGCCCGCCCAGATGGCGCCGGTCAGCGCCGCCCACTCCCAGGCGGCGTCCAGCCGCACGCCCTTGACGGCGGCGGCCACCACGAAGACGATCACGATCGACGGCAGGGTGGCCACCGCACCCACGGCGATCTTGGCCCCCACATAGCCGCGGCCGGGCAACCGGGTGAGCCGCAGCTGCCGGGTCCAGCCGCCCTCGCGCTCCTTGGCGATCCGCTCGCCGTTGCCCATCAGCCCGGCGGTCAGCGCCCCGAAGGAGGCCATCGCGACCATGTAGTAGAGCGGCATCGACAGCCGGGTGCCGGGCACCCGGTCGTCGGCGTCGGTGCTGCCCGCGATCAGCAGGAAGAGCACGGACGGATAGATGATCGTGAAGAACATGAACTTGCGATTGCGCAGGGTCCGCGCGATCTCCAGCTTGACCAGCGCCTTCATCGTGCGGACTCCTCAACTGTCGGCGCGGCGCCGGTGGCCGTACCGGTGGCGGCGTCGGTGATGGCGAGGAACGCCTGCTCCAGGCCGAGCCCGGTGACCTCCAGGCCGCGCGGATACAGCCCGAGCCCGTAGACCGCGTGCACGGTCGCGTCCGGGTCGGTGGACCGAACCCGTACGGTACGCCCCGAGATGTCGATCCCGGTCAGCGCGGGCAGGGCGCGCAGCGCCGTCTCGTCGATCGGCCCATCCAGCTCGAAGGAGATCCGCCGGGCCCCGGCCATCGCCTTGATCTCGGCGGACGAGCCGTCGGCCAGCACCCGGCCACCGTGCAGCACGATCACCCGGTCGGCGATGGCGTCGGCCTCTTCGAGGTAGTGGGTGGCGAACAGGATGGTGCGGCCCTGCTTCGTCTGCTCCCGCATCGCGCCCCAGAAGGTCTGCCGGGACGCCACGTCCATACCGGTCGTGGGCTCGTCCAGCACGATCAGATCGGAGGCCCCGGCGGTGGCGAACGCGAAGCGCACCCGCTGCTCCTGACCGCCGGAGAGCTTGTTCACCTTGCGGGAGGCGATCTCGGCGACCCCCGCCCGCTCCAGCACCTCGTCCACCGGATGGCCCTTGGGGTGCAGATCACAGGCCAGCCCCACCAGTTCGCGGACCGTCACGTCCTCCATCAAAGAGCCGCTCTGCAGCATCGCGCCGACCCGGCCGCGGACGATGGCCTGGCGCGGAGTGGTGCCGAAGACCTCCACCCGCCCGGAGTCGGGGTGGCGCAGGCCGAGCAGCAGATCGAGGCCGGAGGACTTGCCGGCGCCATTGGGGCCCAGCAGGGCGACGGTCTCCCCCGGGTACAGCGTGAGATCGAGATCGGCCACGGCGCGCACACTGCCGTAGCTCTTGTTCACCTTCTCGAAGCGGACCACGGGCGGAGCGCCCGTGGTGGCGGCCCCGGTGCCGGGGGCGGAAACAGCGGTCGTTGCGGTCATGGCCACAAGCCTGGCCGAGGGCGGGCGGTGCCCGGCAGTGTCAGCGGTCGTGACCTGGGGATGACAGATGTCATGGGTCGGGGCATGACGCACCCGGGAGACCTGCCGCGGCCAGGCAGACCTGACGCGGCCCCCGCCCGGTGCCGGGCGGGGGCCGCGTGGTGAACGGGCAGCGCCCGCTCAGTTGTCCTTGCCGATGACGCCGATGCGCTCGCTGGGCGTCTTGCCGAGCAGCGCCTGCCGCAGCGCGGACTCCACGTCCTCCGGGGTGACGGGCTTCTTGCTGCCGTCGCCCCGTTCGAGCAGAACGCCGTCGAAGGTGCTGCCGTACAGCTGCTTCATGACGGACAGGTCGTAGCTCTCCACCAGCTTGCCGTCGATCACCTTCATGGAGAGGATCTTCGGCAGCGACTTGTCCGGGCCGAACTGAATCGAGTGCTGGGCGTCCGTCTGCACCGTGGCCAGCCCCGACATCGCGGGCTTGGCGAAGCTCTTCATCTTCCGGTCGACCTCGGCGTCGCTGACCGTGGGGCGGCGCACGGCGACCGGCAGGGTGATGGCCTTGTTCTGGCCGGTCTCGGCGCGCAGGCGGAACCCTTCCGAGACGGCCTTGACCGCCGTGTCCACGTCCAGCCCCTTGCCCTCCTTGCCGTACACCGCGACGGGCTTGCCGGAGCTGAAGTCGATGCCGCCCTCGCGGGCCGTGCCGGAGTCGCCCGCGAGCCGCTCCAGGGCGTCCCGCAGCTTCTCCTCGTCGACCGTGACCTCGGGGTCGGCCTCATGGGTGCCGCCGAAGAGCGAGCCGATCACGGTGACCGGGTTGTAGTCCCGGCCCGCGACGTCCCGGACCGTGGCCTCGGTGTCGAGCGCCAGGCCCGCGACGGAGGGCTTGATCTCCTTCTGCTGGCCGTCGACCGACACCGTCAGCGGGGCGGTGGTGCGCTTGCCCAGCGCGGTGTCCAGCTTGTCGACGGCGACTTCCTTGGAGCTGCCGCCGATGTCGACGCCGAGGACGGTGGTGCCGTTCGGCACATCGGCGTGGTTCATCACCAGACCGGCGGCGTAGGCCCCGCCCGCGATCACGAACAGCAGGCCCGCGACCATGACGACCTTGGAACGGCCCTTCTTCTTGGGCTTGCCGGCCTTCGGGGCGGACGGCGCCGGGGCGCTGGCGCCGCCGGGCGCCGGGGCCCCCAGGCCGCCCGGGGCGGGCGGCGCCGGCGGTCTGGACCGGCCCCCGGCCGACGGCACCACGGGCACCCCGCTGACCAGCGTGTCGCTGGAGATCTGGTCCGGCGGCACCCCGCCGCCCGGCGTGGGCTCGGGGTCGCGGAACAGCGAGGGGGACGGGTCGGGGCCGAGGCCGTCCGCGAACCCCTCCCCGGGGCCGGTCAGCGGGCCCGCGCCGGTGGTGGCGCCGAGGCTGCCGGACATCGGTGAGCCGCCCGGCGGGGTCGGCGGCTGGGCGGCCGGGCCGCCGGCCAGCGGCCCCGCGCCGCCCGGAGGCGTCTGCGGGTCACCGCCGTACGGGCCGCCGGCGGGGCCCGGTCCGGGCGGGGCCAGCAACTCGCTGTCGTGCGGGCCCGCACCGGGGCCGGACGGCGGCATGAACATGTCGCCGGTCATCGGGCCGGTGGTGGGCCCGGTCGGCTCGGGGTGTCCGGACGGGGCCTGGGCGTCGGTGAAGTACGGCAGATCGGCGACGGGGCCGCCGCCCTGCTGCGGGGCCGGGAACCCCTGGGTGGTGTCCGGCGCCGGGAATCCCTGAGTCGTCTCCGGGGAGGGGAATCCCTGCGTGGTGTCCGGAGCGGGGAACCCCTGCGTGGTGTCCGGGGCCGGGGGCATCGGCGGCGTCGGCGTGCTGCCGGTGGCCGACGAACCGCCCCTGGGCCTACGGGGCGAGAACCAGTCACTGGTCCGCTGCTCGCCGTCGCCCTTCTTCTCGCGGTTCTCGGAAGGCTCGCCCGGCCCGCCGGGCTCGGCCGGCACACCGCGCTCCGGCGTCGGCGTGTAGTCGACCCGGGGCAGCCCGCTGGCGGGCTCGGGGGCGTCGTTGTCCCCGCCGGAGCGCTGCGCGGGTACGCCGTCCTCCGCGACGGGCGTGCGCATGACCACCGGCGGAATGGGCCGCGACCCCGGAATGTTGATCTTGATCCGGGTCGTCAGCGTGGTTTCGGTCTTCGGCTCCTCCGGCTTGGCCGCGGCCCGCGCCTGCCCGTCGTCGGCGAACTCCTGCGGAGCCTCCTGCGTGGGGTTCGGCGAGGGGTACTGGCGGGATCCGTACGGCGGGGTACCCGACGGGTAGGCGGCACCGCCGCTTCCCTCCCGGGGCCCGGAGGACGAACTGTCAGATTCACGGCTCAAAGCAGGTTCTCCCAGTTAGCTCCGCCGCCCGTCAGACCTCACGCGGGCGGCTCGGCGGCGGCACCACCATACTGGGCGGTGCGGACGCGCACTTGACGGCCGCCGGATCACCGCATCCGGTACGCCCGAGGCGCACCCTTCGCCGCATGTCCGAAGGGCCTCCAAGTGCCGGGGACGTCGCGCCGAAAACGTCACGTCACTTACCAAGTCGGACCGGCGGGCCAGGAGGTTGCGGCACCAAAGGCAACGTGGCGCACATCACACCGATGAACATCCCGCCGAGGAGGAAAGCGTACGACCCCAGCCCGGCGCCGAAAAGGAAATCCCCTTCGGAGCGGGAGGAAGTGAGCAGCAACACGGCCACCGTCCAGGCCCCCGCGGGCACTCCGCCGCCCATCCGGGCACCCGCGGCCTTGACCCCGCCGTAGCACAGGCCCGCGACCGCGAGCAGCGCCAGCAGCAACCCGCCGGGGAACCATGCCGCTTGGACCAGCGCGCCAGCGGCGCCGACCAGCACCCCGGCCACGGCGAGCAGGGCGTATCCACCCAGGCGCAGGGCCGTCATGCCGTCACCCCCGCGAACAGGTCGTCCTCGCGGTCCGCCGCGGCCTCGCCCTTGACCAGCCGGTAGTGCTCTTGGACGAACATCGGCTGGCCCAGGTCGTTGGAGAGCGCGAAGAAGGGTCCGTCCACCGCGATCTGGCTGGCGTGGGCGCGCATCGCCGCCGCCTTCGCCCCGGCCTGGGCGGTGCCGTCGATGCACGCGGTGACGTCCGAGTCCGGCACCACTCCGGGGACGTCGTCGACCGTGGCGACACCCGGGAAGAGGGAATCGCGGCCCGCGGCCCGCAGCCGGGCGAAGCCCTCCTCGACGGCCGAGTGCGGCACACAGTTCCAGTAGACCTTCGCGATGTCGTGCGGCTCGCCCAGCTCCGGGCGGAAGTCCGTGTCGGCGGCCAGCTCCACGGCGCGCATCGCCACGCGGTGGGCCTGGATGTGATCGGGGTGGCCGTACCCCCCATGAGTGTCGTACGCCACGAGAACCTGTGGCCGGATCTCGCGGACCACGGCCACCAGGTGCCCCGCGGCCTCGTCCAGGTCGGCCTGCCAGAAGCAGTCCGGCCGGTCGTTCTGCGGGGCGCCCATCATCCCGGAGTCGCGATAGCGGCCGGGACCACCCAGGAAGCGGTAGTCCTCGACCCCCAAGGCGTCCATGGCCGCGGCGAGTTCGCCGATCCGGTGCGGACCGAGCGCGTCGTCGCGGTCGGCGGCGAGATGCGCGAGGGCAGGCGGGATGACCTCGCCCTCCTCACCGAGGGTGCAGGTCACCAGGGTGACGCGTGCGCCCTCGGCGGCATACTTCGCCATGGTCGCGCCGTTATTGATCGACTCGTCGTCCGGATGTGCGTGCACCAGCAGCAGACGACGGGCGGGAAGAGCGGTCATGGGCACAGCCTACGATTCGCACACCAGTGCCCACGGGTCGCACGTCCCGGCCCCGCTCGGGGTCAGATCTTCACGCCGCCGATCATGTCCGCCACATTGGTGGTGAGGTCGTCGATCGTCGGGGCTACCGAAGAACTCGCCAGGTAGAAGCCGAGGAGGACGCAGACGACCGCGTGAACCGCCTTCAGCCCTGCCTTGTTCACGAGCATGAAGACGATGATCAGCAGCAGCACTGACATCGAGATCGAGAGCGCCACAGCGGCTCACCTCCAGATACACGCACTCGGACGGACAACATATTGATGCCACAGAGGGCCTACCCACTATGCGCAATCGATCATAACTATGGCGCTGTGCACACGACTCGGTGCACGGGAGCATGACAGGGGCGCATGCCTGATCGCACGAACTTCCGCGCCCCCGGGGCGGTTTCTCGGTGGTTATGCGCCATCTCGCCATCGGGCGGGGCCGGTTGGCCCCCGCGTCGTTCCGGCCGGACCGTGCCGGCGGCAACGCCGCCCCGGCCTACCGATCCGTACTCTCCCTCGCGATGATCCTGAGCCGTACGCTCGCCCTATGACCGGACAGCTCTCGTTCCCACGGCAGCACGCGCGGACCCAACGCTTCACCCTCGGGGCACCGCGGGCCCTGACCGTGGCCCCCGACGATTCACGCGTCGTCTTCCTGCGCTCCCGCTCGGGCACCGACCGGACCGGCCTCCTGTGGGTGCACGACCTCGCCGGGCAGCGCGAGTACCCCGCCGCCGACCCGGCCGAGCTGCTCGGCGGCGCCGGCGAGGAGCTGTCCCCCGAGGAGCGGGCGCGGCGCGAGCGCAGCCGCGAGGGGTCTGCCGGGGTGGTCGGCTACGCGGTGGACGCCGCCGTCGAGCGGGCCGCGTTCGCCCTCTCCGGGCGGCTCTTCACCACCGATCTGCCCGCGGGCACCAGCCGTGAGCTGCGTGTCCCCGGTCCGGTCGTGGACCCGCGCCCCTCGCCCGACGGCCGCCACATCGCCTATGCGGCGGGCGGGGCGCTGCGGGTCACGGGCACGGACGGCGAGGACGACCGGGCACTCGCGGAGCCGGAGGAGGACACCGTCACCTACGGCCTCGCGGAGTTCATCGCGGCCGAGGAGATGGACCGCTCACGCGGCTTCTGGTGGTCGCCCCGGAGCGACGCCCTGCTGGCCGCCCGGGCTGACGACGCCCCCGTACAGCGCTGGTGGACCGCCGACCCGGCCCACCCTGGCCGGAAGCCCGCGGAGGCCGCCTATCCCGCCGCGGGCACCGCCAACGCCGAGGTGCGGCTGGTTCTGCTCGGTCTGGACGGCTCCCGTACGGAGATCGAATGGGACCGGGAGCGCTATCCGTACCTCGCGCGGGTGCACTGGTCGGCCTACGGTCCGCCCCTGCTTCTGGTCCAGGCCAGGGACCAGCGCAGCCAGCTCTATCTGGCCGTGGACACCGACACCGGACGGACCAGCACGGTCCATGTGGACGAGGACACGGTTTGGCTGGATCTTTTCCCCGGAGTGCCGGCCTGGACGGAGGACGGACGACTCGTCCGCATCGCGGACGAGGGCGGCGCCCGGGTGCTGATGGTCGGCGACCGCAAGTTGACGTCCGGCGCCCTCCAGGTGCGCGCGGTCCTCGACATCGGCACGGACGACGTGCTGTTCTCCGCCTCTCCGGGGGCCGGTGCTCCGCTGCCCGAGCGGCCGGGCGAGATCGATGTCCACCGCGCCTGGTTCCGGGGCAGCGGCGACCAGGGCGGCTGGGAGCCGGTCGGCAAGCGGCCCTTCCCGGCGGTCCACTCCGCCGTGCGCGGCGGTGAGGTGCTCGCACTGGCGTACACCGGGTTGGATCGGCCCGGGGTGAGCGTGGAGATCCTCCGGCCCGCCGACCACGGCGCCGCCGAGCGCATCGCCGAGATCGCCTCGTACGCGGAGCAGCCCGTCATCACCGCCCGCCCCGAGCTCCTCTTCGCGGGCAAGCGGGACATCCCCTGCGCCGTGCTGCTGCCCAGCGGCTACCGGGAGGGCGACGGACCACTGCCGGTCCTGATGGACCCTTACGGCGGGCCGCACGGCCAGCGGGTGGTCGCCTCGCACAACGCCCACCTCACCTCGCAGTGGTTCGCCGACCAGGGCTTCGCGGTGGTCGTCGCCGACGGCCGCGGCACCCCCGGCCGCTCCCCCGCCTGGGAGAAGGCGGTGCGCGACGAGCTGGCCGCGGTCACGCTGGAGGACCAGGTCGAGGCGGTGACGGCGCTCGCCGAGCGCTATCCGCTGGACCTCGGCCGGGTCGCCATCCGCGGCTGGTCCTACGGCGGCTATCTGGCCGCGCTGGCGGTGCTGCGCCGCCCGGACGTCTTCCACGCGGGCGTGGTGGGCGCCCCGGTGACGGACTGGCGGCTGTACGACACCCACTACACCGAGCGCTATCTGGGCCTGCCGGACGAACAGCCCGAGGTCTACGCCGCCAACGCGCTGATGACCGACGAGGGGCTGTCCGGCGCGGCGGAGACCGTCCGGCCGATGATGATCATCCACGGTCTGGCGGACGACAATGTGGTGGCCGCGCACACCCTGCGGCTCTCCTCGGCGCTGCTGGCCGAGGGCCGTCCGCATGAGGTGCTGCCGCTGTCCGGGGTGACCCATATGACCCCGCAGGAGCAGGTCGCGGAGAATCTGCTCCTGCTGCAGGTGGACTTCCTCAAGCGGTCCCTCGGGATGCGGTAGCGCTCCGCGGGAAGAGCCGCAAGCTGCCGTCCTTTGACTGCGGCTGCGGCGTGGCTGGTCGCGCCCACGCGGCGGAGCCGCACATCGACACAGCACCGCGCCCCTTCGGGGCGCATCCGAACCGCACCGGACGTCATCTGGCCGGTGGATCTTCGCGCCTGTGACATCAGCGGCTGCCGCCGCGAGGCCCGCGAAGATCCACCGGCCAGGTCCTAGCTGGGCCCCGGGGCCGCGCTGATCCGCGGTCACCAGCCCGCGGTCACCAGCCCGCCGTCACCAGCCCGACGGCGGTGCGGGGGGTGCGGGCGGGGCGGACGGCGGCGGGGGCGCGGCGGGCGGGGCCCCGGGCGGAGGGGGCACCAGCGGCGGGGTGCTGGGCGGTGGCGGGCCGTATCCCCCGCCGCCGTAACCACCACTTCCGGGTCCGCCATTCCCGGGTCCGCCACTCCCGTAGCCACCGCTCCCGTAGCCGCCGTAGCCTCCGCCCCCGGAGCCGTCGTCGTAGCCCCCGGGCCCATAGCCGTCATAACCGCCGGACCCATAGCCGTCATAGCCCCCGTACGCCGGGGCGCCCGGCCCCGGCGCCCCGGTGAACGGGGCGTCCTCGTCAACGCCCCGCCGAGCCAGCGCCAGAAGCGCGATCAGCCCCGCGATCGCCTCGAAGAACCCGGTGAGCACGCTGAGCACGCCCACCGTGGGCAGATCGCTGAGGTGGTCCACATAGTCCAGCTTGATGTAGAGCGATGCCTCGCTGATCCCGGTCGCCATGACCAGCGCCGCCGCCGTCATCCCCAGCGGGCGCGCCAGCGGGGCACGCGCGAGCGCGGCCGCCGCGGCGGCCAGGCACAGCGCGACCGCCGCCCAGGCCGTCCAGGCACCGGGCGGCGAGAGCAGGGTGGGCAGCGTGTGCTTGCCGGTGAGCAGGTACTTGTAGATCTCCCAGCCCCGCTCCTGGGCCCAGTAGATCTGCCAGGCGGCGACGACGGCCCCGACGGCGCCCAGGAACAGCGCGCCGGTGACCGCCGCCCCGGGCGAGGGGCGGCCCGGCGGCCGGTCGGCGGGCGAGGCCAGGTGTCCGGGCGGGGCGAGATCGGCGGGGCGGCGAGCGGCGGCCACCACGGCCAGCAGCAGCCCCCCGAGCACCACCTGCGCCCAGGCGCTGAGGTTGGCCCGCGTCTTCAGATCGCCGGGGATGCCCTGCAGCCAGTCGGAGTTCAAGTTCCACAGGCTGGGCAGACGCACCGCGACGGTCACCGCCGCGACCGTGCCGAGCGCGCCCGCGGCGGCCGGTGAGCGCAGGGCGGTGATCCCGACGACCGCGTAGACCAGCAGCAGCACGAGGTCGAGCAGGGAGGAACCGAAGATCCCTCCGGTGGCCCGGAACGGCAGCCCCGCCCACGTCCACCACAGATGGTTCGCCTCGTCGGCCTTGTCCAGGTCGTGGATGATCCACGCCAGCGAGATCAGCCCGAGGACCGCGCAGACGAGCGCCCCGAAGAGCCGCCCTCCGCTGTTGAGTATCCGTCCCTGCCCCATAGCCGTAGGTTTCCCCCGCCTCGTACCCCGGGCAACCGTCGCGGGGCGAAGAAAAATACGGATCGTGACCGTCCGGAGGCCGCCGGGGGGTGCGACCGGCCGGGGCCACATGGCACGCCCCGGCCGGTCCACGGCACCCGCACGGCCGTACGCAGTTCAGCCTGACGCGTCCGTATATCGGTGTTGCGACGGATGAGTTGCCGGTGTGTTAACGCGCTTCCTGCCCATAGAACACGCTTTGTCTCTCACGGCGGAACCCTGTCAAGCACGCCCGGACCTCGATCTGCCAAATCTTCGCTCAAGACTCGAATGAGCAGCACATCCACCCTCCCCGGCCCCTTGACTGGGCCGTTCCCCGATTGCGAAAGTCCGCTCAACCCGGTACGCACGCACCACCCTGGCGAGCGGGCGGCGACATGACGCGCATAGATAACGCGAGTTGACGATGTGACACCAGTGCGGGGGGACGCTACGCGATGACGAGTCCATCGCAGTCCGGCGTGGTCGAGAAGACCGCACCGGGCACGGAGGGCAAGGTGCCGGCCGGCCTGGCGCCCCGCCAGCTCATGTGGCGGCGCTTCAAACGCGACCGCACGGGTGTCATCTCCGCGGGCGTGGTGATCTTCTTCTTCGCCGTCGCCGTACTGGCTCCGGTGATCTCCTGGCTGTACGGCAAGGATCCGTACACCACGTACGGCCTGGACCGGCCCGAGCTGCTGGATCCCCTCACCAGCTATCCGATGAAGCCCAACGGGGGCATCGACGGCGAGTTCTGGTTCGGCATCGAGCCGAAGCTGGGCCGCGATGTGCTGACCCAGCTCGTCTACGGCATCCGTACCTCGCTGCTGATCGGGCTGGCCGCGACCGTGCTGTCCACGATCACCGGCATTGTGATCGGCGTGGTGGCGGGCTATCTGGGCGGCCGCACCGACTACTTCCTCGGCCGGCTCATCGATCTGCTGCTGTCCTTTCCGCAGCAGCTGTTCTTCGTCGCCTTCATGCCGGTGGTCACCGCGCTGTTCGTCAGCCCGCAGAAGGAAACGCCCACCTATTTCCGGGTGACGGCCCTGGTGATGGTGTTGTGGCTGCTGGGCTGGATGCAGCTGGCCCGGCTGCTGCGCGGCCAGGTGCTGTCCCTGAGGGAGCGTGAGTTCGTCGAGGCGGCCAGGGTGACCGGCGCCTCGCCATGGCGGATCGTCCGCAAGGAGCTGCTGCCCAACCTCGTCACGCCCATCCTGGTGCAGTCCACGCTGATGCTGCCGAACTTCGTGACGACGGAAGCGGCGCTGTCCTTCCTCGGCGTCGGCGTGGTGGAGCCGACCCCCGACTGGGGCCGGATGTTCGCCAAGGGCGCGAACTTCTACGAGGGCGACATCACCTACATGTTCTTCCCCGGCATCGCCATGGTGGTCTTCGTGGTCGCCTTCAACCTGCTCGGGGACTCGGTCCGGGACGCGATGGACCCGAAGACCACGCGGTGACCGGGGGGCCGGAGGGCCCAAGGCAGAGAACGGCAAGTCTTCCGTCCGATGAGGCAGGTGCAGTGACCACGATGACGCCGAAGAAGAACAGTCGCAGAGCCCGTACCTACGCCGTCGCCCTGACCGCGGGCGCCCTGGCGCTCGCGGGGTGCAGCAGCGGAGGCGGCGGCTCGGACCCCAAGGGGTCGAGCGAGCCCAAGATGGAGTCCCAGGACATCACCCTCGGCACCGCCGCCGACTCCACCGGACCGGCCAAGGACCTGCCGGGCGCCAAGAAGGGCGGCACCGTCACGGTGCTGCAGCGGGACGCCTTCGAGCATCTGGACCCGGGGCAGATCTACGTCAGCGATGAGCTGATCGCGCAGACCCTCTACAACCGGACGCTGACGAACTACCAGTTCGACGACAAGACGGGCAAGGCCAAGCTGGTCGGCGACCTCGCCACCGACACCGGCAAGTCCTCCGACGGCGGCCGCACCTGGACGTACACCCTCAAGGACGGGCTGAAGTACGAGGACGGCTCGCCCATCACCTCCAAGGACGTCCGGCAGGCCGTCGAGCGGCTCTACGCGCCGTATCAGACGAACGGGCCCACCTATCTGCAGCAGTGGCTCTCCGGTGAGGGCCAGAAGTACCGCAAGGCGCTTCCGGACGGCCCCTACAAGGGCAAGCATCTGCCCTCGTCGGTGCTGGACACCCCGGACGACAAGACCATCATCTTCCACTTCGACCAGCCGCGCGCCGAGGTGCCGTTCGCGGTCGGCATGCCGAATATCGGCGCGGTGCCGCCGGGCAAGGACACCAAGGAGAAGTACGACAAGGCCCCGCTGGCCTCGGGCCCGTACAAGGTCAAGAACTTCAAGTCGGGCAAGGGCGTCGAGTTCGTCAGGAACGACCAGTGGGACCCCAAGACCGACTCGATACGCCATCAGTACGTCGACGGGTTCAACGTCTCCTTCGGCCACCAGTGGGTGGACTCCACCCGCCGGCTCCAGGCCAGCAAGGGCGCCGACCGGAACGGGATGACGCTCACCAACGCGGTCGACCCCTCGCAGATCTCCACGGTCCTCAAGGACAAGGAGGCGATGGCCCGGTCGCTGACCGAGACGCAGCCCTATGTGGACGTCGTCTCGATCAACACCGATCGGGTCAAGGACAAGAAGGTGCGCGAGGCGATCGCCTGGGCCTTCCCCAGCGGGCAGTACCTCCAGCAGTTCGGCGGCCCCAAGGGCGGTGAGGTCGGCGGCGGGCTGGTCGGCCCCACGCTCAAGGGCTACGACCCCTCCTTCGACCCGTTCCAGAAGAAGAAGTACCCCGGCGGCAACGCCAAGAAGGCCAGGGAGCTGCTGAAGGAGGCGGGCAAGGAGAACTACGAGCTCGTCTACGCCTACGGCAACGGCGACACCCACCAGGACGCCTCGGTGGTCGTCCAGCAGGCCCTGGAGCGGGCCGGGTTCAAGATTCAGAAGAAGGAGATCGACCAGTCGACCTATTACACGCAGATCGGAAAGGTCAAGAACAAGTTCGATCTGTACCGGTCCTCGTGGGGTGCCGACTGGCCGTCCGCCTCGACCGTGGTCCCGCCGGTGTACGGCGGCGAGAACGTCTACGACGACTCCTCGAACTACTCGCACCTCAACGTCCCGGCGGTCAACGACGAGATCGGCAAGGTCACCAAGGTCAGCGACCTCAGCCGGGCCACCTCGGAGTGGATCAAGCTCAGCGAGAAGATCCTCACCGATGAGGTCCCCGCGGTCCCGACCTTCTACAACCGGCTGTTCACCCTCTGGGGCTCGGGCATCGGCGGAGTGAAGTTCAACTCGGTCTACGGGGCCGTGGACCCGACGGCCATCTTCATCAAGTAGCCGCGGCCGTACCCAGGCAGCGCAGACCCCGGCCGCACCCGTATCGGCGGGTGCGGCCGGGACCCGCCCCTAGCGGAAGATCACCGACGTCATGTTGAGATTCCTCGCCCGCCGGTCCCTCGGCGCGATCGTGATCCTGATCCTGATCAGCGCGATCACGTTCTTCCTCTTCTTCGCCCTGCCCGCCGAACCGGCCCGGCTCGCCTGCGGCAAGAACTGCGACCCCGTCTCGCTCGCCATGATCAACAAGAACCTGGGCCTGGACCAGCCGGTGCCGGTCCAGTACGCGAAGTTCATGGTGGGGATCGTCGCCGGGCGGGACTTCGCCGTGGGGCACTGCAGCGCCCCCTGCTTCGGCTACTCCTTCGTCAGCCAGGAGCCCGTCTGGGGCACCATCGCCGACCGCTTCCCCACCACCCTCTCGCTCGCCCTCGGCGGTGCCGCCGTGTTCCTGGTCTGCGGGATCGGCATCGGCATGATCGCGGCCTGGCGGCGCGGCACCTGGATCGACAAGTTCTTCAGCTCGCTGTCGCTGCTCGGCGCCTCGATGCAGATCTACTTCGTCGGGGTACTCGCCCTGGCCTGGTTCGTCAGCGGACTGGGGATCATGGACCAACCCGCCTACTACCCCTTCACCGACAATCCGGCGAAGTGGTTCAGCGGGATGCTGCTGCCCTGGGTGGTGCTCTCCCTGATCTTCCTGGCCAACTACAGCCGGATGACCCGCTCCCAGATGGTCGAGCAACTGCAGGAGGACCATGTCCGCACGGCGAGAGCCAAGGGACTCTCCAGCCGTACGGTCTTCTTCCGCTACGCCTGGCGCGGCGCCATCGCCCCCATCGTCACCATCTTCGGCATCGACCTCGGATCGCTCTTCGGCGGGGCCATGGTCACCGAGTACACCTTCACCCTGCACGGCATCGGGCGGCTGGCGGTGGAATCCGTCCAGCTCACCGATCTGCCCATGCTGATGGGTGTGATGCTGGTCAGCTCCGCGGCCATCGTGGTGTTCAACATCCTGGTCGACGCCGCCTACGCCTTCATCGACCCGCGCGTGCGCCTCGCCTGACAGACCCGGAGCTGCCGAGATGACCACACTCACCAAGCCCGACGACGGCGCGACGCCCCCACCGGCCGGCCCCGGCGACGGCGCCTTCCTGTCCGTACGCGATCTGTACGTCCGCTTCTCGACCGAGGACGGCGTCGTCAAGGCCGTCGACGGCCTCTCCTTCGACCTCGAACGCGGCCGGACGCTCGGCATCGTCGGCGAGTCCGGCTCCGGCAAGTCCGTCACCAACCTCACCGTCCTGGGCCTGCACGACCCGCGCACCACCACCGTCAGCGGCGAGATCCTGCTGAACGGGCAGGAGCTGACCGGGGCGCCCGAGCGCACCCTGGAGCGGCTGCGCGGCAACACCATGGCGATGATCTTCCAGGATCCGCTGACCGCGCTGTCGCCGTACTACACAGTGGGCCGCCAGATCGCCGAGCCGTACCGCAAGCACACCGGCGCCTCCAAGAGCGAGGCCCGCTCCCGGGCGATCGAGATGCTGGAGAAGGTCGGCATCCCCAACCCCCGCCTGCGGGTGGACGACTATCCGCACCAGTTCTCCGGCGGGATGCGGCAGCGCGCGATGATCGCGATGTCGCTGGTCTGCGACCCCGATCTGCTGATCGCCGACGAGCCGACCACCGCCCTCGACGTCACCGTCCAGGCCCAGATCCTGGATCTGCTGAAGGACCTCCAGCAGGAGTTCGGCTCCGCGATCATCCTCATCACCCATGACCTGGGCGTGGTCGCCAACACCGCCGACGATCTGCTGGTGATGTACGCGGGCCGGGCCGTGGAGCGCGGTACGGTCCGCGAGGTGCTGCGCGCGCCCCAGCATCCGTACACCTGGGGGCTGCTGGGTTCCATGCCACGGCTGTCCTCCGCCGTGGACGAGCCGCTGAACCCCATCCCCGGCTCCCCGCCGAGCCTGCTCAGCCCCCCGCCGGGCTGTCCCTTCCATCCGCGGTGCCACTACACCGACCAGGTGGCGGGCGACCGCTGCGCCACCGAGCGGCCCGTGCTGCCGGACGGCCGCGGCGCCGCCTGCCACCTGAGCGCCGAGCGGAAACAGACCCTCTTCACCGAGCAGATCAAGCCCCGGCTGGGCTAGGGCCTAGGAGCGCTGACGCATGAGCATCGAGTCGGGCACACCCGAACCCCTCCTGGTCACCGAGAAGCTGACCAAACACTTCCCGATCATGGGCGGCTTTCCGTTCAAGCGGAAGGTCGGGGCCGTGCAGGCGGTGGACGGGATCGATCTGACCGTGCACGCCGGGGAGAGCTTCGGGCTGGTCGGCGAGTCCGGCTGCGGCAAGTCCACCACGGGCCGGCTGCTGACCCGGCTGCTGGAGCCCACCGCAGGGAAGATCACCTACCGGGGCCGGGACATCACCCACGCGGGCCGCAAGGAGCTGGCCCCGATCCGCTCCGAGATCCAGATGATCTTCCAGGATCCGTACTCCTCGCTGAACCCCCGGCAGACCGTCGGCACCATCATCTCCGGCCCCATGGAGATCAACGGCATCAATCCGCCGGGCGGCCGCGAGGCCCGGGTGCGCGAACTGCTGGAGATCGTGGGCCTCAACCCCGAGCACTACAACCGCTTCCCGCACGAGTTCTCCGGCGGTCAGCGCCAGCGCATCGGCGTGGCCCGCGCGCTCGCCCTGGAGCCCAAGCTGATCGTCGCCGACGAGCCGGTCTCGGCGCTGGACGTCTCCATCCAGGCGCAGGTCGTCAATCTGCTCCAGAAGCTCCAGCGGGAACTGGGCATCGCCTTCCTGTTCATCGCCCATGACCTCGCCGTCGTACGCCACTTCTCGCAGCGCGTCGCCGTGATGTACCTGGGCAAGGTGGTCGAGGTGGGCGACCGCGACTCGATCTACCGCCGCCCCCGCCACCCGTACACCCACGCCCTGCTGTCCGCGGTGCCGGACGCGGCGGTGGTGATGGCCGAGAACGCCGAGGACGCGGCGGACATAGCGGACACCGGGGTCGCCTCGGGCGCCGAGGCGACCGCCCGTCGGACACGCATCCGGCTCGCCGGGGACGTGCCCTCCCCCATCAACCCACCGTCCGGCTGCCGCTTCCGCACCCGCTGCTGGAAGGCCCAGGACAAGTGCGCGCGGGAGGAGCCGCCGCTCCTGCGCCTGGACGGCAACCGCGAGGGCCACCTGTCCGCCTGCCACTTCCCCGAGGACCCGACCCTCGAGGCCCGCGAGGAGGACGTCGTCCTCGACCCGGCGCTGATCGCGGCGGAGTCGGGGACGGGAGCGGCACCGCGCAAGGAGCCGTAAGGAACTGGCCGCTCGGGCTCAGAAGCCCAGAAGCACAGAAGCACAGAAGCGCAGAAGCGCAGAAGCGCAGAAGCGCAGAAGCCCGGGGCCCTTTGCGGTCTCGGCGATCTCAGAAGCGCGAGAAGGCATGCGCACGGCCGACGGCGGTGAACCCGCGGCGGCCGTACCAGTGCAGCGGCCAGTCGTCCTGGTCGGCGACGAGGAACCGCAGCCCGCACCCCGCGGCGGCCGCGCGGCGCAGCGCCGCGGTCAGGACGGCGTCGGCGTGGCCGCGGCGCAGGTACGGCTCGGCCGTCGCCACCTCCTCGATCTGGCCGATCCCGGCGGCCGGCTCCAGGTACAGATCGGCCCAGGAGGCGACCTCGCCGCTGTCGTCGTGGGCGGCGAGGAAGAGCACCTCCTCGGCCCCGGCCCGCCGGGCGGTACGCCGCTCCACGAGGTCGTGCACGGTCCGCTCGTCCGCGTCCGGCATCCACCGCCGCTGCTGCGCCGTCACCGCCCGCCGCAGCGGCCCGTGCGGATCCGGCCCCAGCTCCCGCTCCACCACATCGGCCGCCGTGGCCTCCGGCACCGGCCCGGTGTGGACCATCAGCACCTCGGTCATATGGCTGTACCCGGCCCGTTCGAGCGCGGGCACGCAGAGAAGTCCCAGCGCCTCGTCATGGACCGTGATCCGGCGGTGCGGAAGGAAGGCCATGACCTCGTCGGCGAGGGCGGGAAGCCCCTCGGGGTCGGCGGGCCCGACGATATGCAGCTGATTGTGCTCATGGGAGCGTGCGTAACCCCCGTGCAGCACCAGGAATCCCCCCGGCACCTCCCGCACCTCACCGGCCTGACGACGGGCGAAGGAGATCCGGAAGTCCTGGACGCGCTCAAGGTCGTTCTGCGACACCTCGCGATCATAGGCGAACCCGCACATCGGGGGCGTCCTCCGGGACGGGTCCGTAGACGGCGGTGGGGGCGGTCGTGGACCAGGCCCAGTAGCGGTCTCCGTACGACCAGTGCCACCACTCGGTGGGGTAGTTGACCATGCCCACCGAGGACAGCGCCTCGATCATCAACGCCCGGTTCTCGCGGGCCCGTTCGGACAGGCCGGGGGCGTGGGTGTAGCAGGCCCCGCCACTCTCCTCCGGTGTAGCGGCCTCCGGGCTGCCCATGTCGATCTCGGTACCGTCACGGGTGCACACGGTCAGGTCGATCGCCGCCCCGGCGACGTGTCCGGCCGTCTCCGCCGGGGCGCACCAGCGGCTGGCGGCCGTGCGGATCCGCTCCTCGTCGGCATCCGGATCGAGCTTCCGCAGCGTGGCCGCGTAGCCGTCGAAGATCTCCCGCTGGAGCGCCGGGGGCCGGTAGCCCTCGACCAGCAGCCACCGCCAGCCGTTCGGCAGCGACTTCTCGGCACGCTCCAGCCGTTCGGCGACTGCGGCCCGGAGGTGCGCGAAGTGTCCCGCCGGATCGGCCCGCCGGGTGCCCACGCGCATCCGGCCCCGGCAGTCGACCAGCGGTTCGCCGCATTCGCGTACCGGGACCGCCCTGACGCGTGGGTCGCCGATCAGGACGATCCGCTGATCCACCGGGAAGGGCGAGTGGGACATGGGGCTCTCCTCGCGGGTGCTGGTCGGCCGTCCCTCCTACCTGCCCAGCGGCTCGTTCGGATGAACCGCCGTCCGTGGGTGTCCGGAGGGGGCGGTGTCGACTTTCCTCATGTGCCCCACGCCATGTTGATGAGCGCCACGCACATCACGAGGACCATCCCCACACCCTGCACGGCCGTGCCCCAGGCAGGCATGGACTCGCCCCTCTGGGACGCCGAGCGCCGCACGAAGAAGGCGGTCACCAGCGCGATGACACCGATGGGAGCGAACACGATGGACAGCCAGTCGGCTTGCACAGGGGTCATGGCGGACTTCCTTGGTTTCTCACCTCGGTGACAGGGCGGCCATCATCCGTGGGAGTGCTCGGGACCCCTCCCGAGCAGGGCTCACCGGTACGGACGGTACGGGCCCCGGTCAGCGCAGGGCGCGGAAGAACGTCCGTACGTCATCCACCAGCAGTTCCGGGACCTCCATCGCCGCGAAGTGGCCACCCGCCTCGAACTCCGACCAGTGGGTGATCGTGTGGTGCGGCTCGGCGAGGCTGCGGATCGCGGTGTCGCCCCGGAAGACCGCGACGCCGGTGGGGACTCCGGAGCGCTCGGGGGGTGCGCCCCAGGCCGAGGCCGCCTCCTTGTAGAGGCGGGCGGAGGGGCCCGCCGTGTTGGTGAACCAGTAGAGGGAGACGTTCGTCAGGACCGCGTCGCGGTCGAGGGCCTCCGGTTTGTCGCCGTGGGCGGCGAACCAGTCGAGGTTCCAGGCCAGTTGGCCGGAGGGTGAGTCGGCGAGGCCGTAGGACAGGGTCTGCGGGCGGGTGCCCTGGATGGCGGCGTAGCCGGACAGCTCGCGGTGCCAGCGTTCGACACCGGCCAGCCGGGAGCGCTCCGCCGGGGTCAGCTCGTCCGGTCCGGCCGGGTCGGCCGACCCCACGGTCACCAACGCGTTGACGTGTACGCCGACGACCCGGGACGGCGCCACCCGGGCCACCTCGGGGGAGATCAGCGAGCCGAAGTCGCCGCCCTGTGTGCCGTAGCGCTCGTACCCCAGGCGCCGCATCAGCTCCGTCCACGCGGTGGCGATACGGCGGATGCCCCAGCCGGGTTCGCGGGGCGGGGCGGAGAAGGCGAAACCGGGCAGGGACGGGATGACGACATGGAAAGCGTCGGCCGGGTCGCCCCCGTGTCCGCGCGGATCGGTCAGCGGGCCGATGACCTCGGTGAACTCCGCGACCGAACCGGGCCAGCCATGGGTGATCAGCAGCGGCAGGGCATCCGGCTCGGGCGAGCGGGCATGGAGGAAGTGCACCCGCTGCCCGTCGATCTCCGTCGTGAACTGGGGGAACGCGTTCAGCCGCGCCTCCCGCGCCCGCCAGTCGTACCCCGTCGCCCAGTACCCGGCCAGCGCGCGGACGTGGTCGAGCGAGGTCCCGTCGGACCAGCCGGTACCCGGGAGCGGTTCCGGCCAGCGGGTGTGTTCCAGGCGCTGGCGCAGATCGTCGAGGTCGGGCTGGGGGACGGCGATGCGGAAGGGACGGATCTCCATGGCCCGCACGGTAGAGGCGGTCGCGGACGGGGAGCGTCCGCGACCCTCGGGGCCTGCGACTCCTCGGGGCCTGCGACTCCTCGGGGCCTGCGACTCCTCGGGGGCCCGCGGCGCCGGCGGGCTGTGGCGCCGGCGGGCTGTGGCGCCGGCGGGCTGTGGCGCCGGATATGAAACGCTTGCGCCCATCCTCTCATCCCAGACGGGAAGGGATCGCTCCAAGTCCGGTAACAGTACTTGAAATCTGGGGTGTTCTTACGGGACAGTGCCCTAGAAAGCGCTTGCCGAGCGAGGGACGTACCGCTCGGCTCGCGCTTCCCCAATCGCGCCTCACCCACGTCGCTTCACCCACCGCGCGCCACCCCGGACAGCGGTCATCGACGTGCGCCGTCGCCCCAGGGGATGTCAGATGGGGCCAAAGGCGGATCTTGGACCGGATCCTCGGGAGGCGCCATGCGCGGAGCCCCGTATTCCCTGCGTGCCAGGCGCGCCCTGTCCGCGCTCTGCGTGTCCGCCGTCGCCCTGCCCCTGGCGGCCTGCGGTGGCGGGGACGGCGGCGCCGAAGACGGTGTCGTCCGCTCGTCCTGGGGCGATCCGCCCAATCCGCTGGAGCCGGCCAATATCAATGACGTCCAGGGCGGCAAGGTCCTCGACATGATCTTCCGGGGGCTCAAGCGCTACGACCCCAGGAGCGGCGAGGCCAAGAACGCGCTCGCGGACCGGATCGAGAGCTCCGACCAGCGGAACTACACCATCACCCTCAAGAAGGACCGGCGGTTCGCCAACGGGGAGAAGGTCACCGCCGCGTCCTTCGTGAACGCCTGGAACTACGGCGCCCGGATCGACCACCAGCAGCGCAACGCCTACTTCTTCGAGTACATCGAGGGCTATGACAAGGTCCATCCCGCCTCCGGCGGCGCCCCCACCGCCAAGACCCTCTCCGGGCTGCGGGTCAAGGACGAGCGGACCTTCACCGTCCGGCTCACCCAGAAGTTCTCCACCTGGCCCAAGACCCTCGGCTACAACGCCTATGCGCCGCTGCCCCGGGCGTTCTTCGAGGACCATGCCGCCTGGCTGAGGAAGCCCGTCGGCAACGGCCCGTACCAGGTGCGGTCCTACATCAAGGGCTCGGTGATGAAGCTGCGTGCCTGGGACGGCTATCGCGGCCCGGACAAGGCCCGCAACAAGGGCGTCGATCTGCGCGTCTACACCGACAACAACACCGCCTACACCGATCTCCAGGCGGGCAATCTCGATCTGGTCGACGATGTCCCGGCGCAGCAGTTGAAGTTCGCCCGCTCCGACCTCGGCGACCGCTACATCAACCAGCCCGCCGGGATCATCCAGACCCTCACCTTCCCGATGTACGACCGCGCCTGGAGCGGCCCGGCCAAGGCCAAGGTCCGCCGGGGCATCTCGATGGCGATCAACCGCGCGCAGATCACCGAGCGGATCTTCCACGGCACCCGCACCCCCGCGACCGACTGGACCTCGCCGGTCCTGCGCCGCCAGGGCGGCTATCAGCCGGGGCTGTGCGGGGACGCCTGCCGCTACGACCCGGCCCGGGCGCGCAAGCTGATCAAGGCGGGCGGCGGGCTGCCCGGCGGCCGGATGACGATCACGTACAACGCCGACAGCGGCTCCCACAAGGACTGGGTGGACGCGGTCTGCAACAGCGTCAACACCGTGCTGAGAAGCGACCGGGCCTGTGTCGGCAAGCCGATCGGCACCTTCGCGGACTACCGCAACAAGATGGCGGGCAAGGAGATGACCGGGCCGTTCCGGGCCGGCTGGCAGATGGACTATCCGCTGATCCAGAACTTTCTGCAGCCCCTGTACTACACCGGCGCCTCCTCCAACGACGGCCACTTCAGCGACACCGGCTTCGACCGGATGGTGAACCAGGCCAACGCCGCCTCCGCGGACGGCCGGGCCATCGCCGGTTTCCGGGACGCGGAGAAGGTCCTCGCCGAGCAGATGCCCGCCATTCCGCTGTGGTACCAGAACGGCAGCGCGGGCTATTCGCAGCGGCTCAGCGAGGTGGCGCTCAACCAGTTCAGCGTCCCGGTCTACGCACAGATCAGGGTCGGCTGAGCCATGGGCCGCTATACGCTGCGCCGACTGCTGCAGATGATCCCGGTGTTCATCGGCTCCACCTTCCTGATCTTCTTCATGGTGTACGCGCTCGGGGACCCGGTCGCCGCGCTCTTCGGCGACAAGGCCCCCGACCCCGCCACCGCCGCCCGGATCCGCCAGGACCTCTATCTGGACGAGCCGCTGTGGCGCCAGTACGTGCACTACATGGGGCAGGTCTTCAGCGGGCACTTCGGTACGGCCTTCAACGGGCAGCCGGTGACCGAGCTGATGGCGAGCGCGTTCCCCGTCACCCTCCGGCTCACCGTGGTCGCGGTCGTCTTCGAGATGGCGCTGGGCATCACCCTGGGCGTCCTCAGCGGGCTGCGCCGCGGCCGGGGGCTGGACACCTCGGTGCTGCTGCTCACCCTGGTCGTGGTCGCCGTCCCGACCTTCGTCAGCGGCACGGTGCTGCAGTATCTGTTCGGCGTGACCTGGGGCTGGGCCAGACCATCGGTCTCCCCGGAGGCGCCGCTGACCGAACTGCTGCTGCCCGGCGTGGTGCTGGGGCTGGTGTCGCTCGCGTACACCAGCCGCCTCACCCGCACCTCCATCGTGGAGAACGCCCGCGCCGACTACGTCCGCACCGCCGTCGCCAAGGGGCTGCCGCGCCACCGCATCGTCACCCGCCATCTGCTGCGCAACTCGCTGATCCCGGTGGTGACGTTCATCGGCACGGACATCGGCGCGCTCATGGGCGGGGCCATCGTCACCGAGCGGATCTTCAACATCCACGGCGTGGGCTACCAGCTCTACCAGGGCATCCTGCGCCAGAACTCGCCGACCGTCGTCGGCTTCGTGACCATCCTGGTGATCGTCTTCCTGCTCGCCAATCTGCTCGTCGACCTCCTCTACGCCGTGCTCGACCCGAGGATCCGGTATGCCTGAGCCCTTTGACACGCGCTACGACATGACCGAGGCGATCGCACCGGCCGGCAGCGGCAGCGGTCCGATGGACCTCAACACCCCCGGCCCCCAGACCCTGAAGGGCGGACCACGGCGCGGCCCCTGGCGCCTTCCCCTCCCCTGGCGCAAGGAGCCCGGCCGCCGCTCCGGCGGACCGGCCGCGCCCACCGGACGGGGGCTGTGGTCCGACGCCTGGCACGATCTGCGCCGCAACCCCGTCTTCATCGTCTCCGCGCTGACCATCCTCTTCCTCGTCGCCATCGCAATCTGGCCGCAGCTGATCGCCAGCGGCAACCCGTACCACGGCGACCTCGCCAGAGCGCAGGACGGCCCGGCCCCCGGCCACCCCTTCGGCTACGACCTCCAGGGCCGCGACGTCTACACCCGCACGGTCTACGGCGCCCGCGCCTCCATCACCGTCGGCATCTGCGCCACCCTCGGCGCGGCACTGCTGGGCAGCGCGCTGGGCGGGCTCGCCGGGTACTTCGGCGGCTGGTGGGACGCGCTGCTCTCGCGGATCGCCGATGTCTTCTTCGGCATCCCGATCCTGCTGGGCGGCCTGGTCTTCCTGTCGGTGGTCACCAGCGGCTCGGTGTGGCCGGTCGTCGGTTTCATCGTGCTGCTGGGCTGGCCGCAGATCTCCCGGATCGCGCGCGGCTCGGTGGTGACCGTCAAGGAGCATGACTACGTCCAGGCGGCGCGGGCGCTCGGCGCCGGCAGCGGCCGGACGCTGCTGCGCCATATCGCGCCCAACGCCGTGGCCCCCGTGATCGTCGTCGCGACCATCGCGCTGGGCACCTACATCTCGCTGGAGGCCACGCTGTCGTTCCTCGGCGTGGGGCTCAAACCACCCACCGTCTCCTGGGGGATCGACATCTCCTCCGCCGCCACCCAGATCCGCAACGCCCCGCACATGCTGTTGTGGCCCGCCGGAGCGCTGTCGGTCACGGTGCTCGCGTTCATCATGCTCGGCGACGCGGTGCGCGACGCCCTCGACCCCAGGCTGCGGTAGGTCCGGCCATGACCCGCCTGCTGGAGGTACGGGACCTCCGCGTCGAATTCCGCACCCGGGACGGGGTCGCCGAGGCCGTCGGCGGGGTGAGCTACGGCCTGGACGCGGGCCGCACCCTCGCCGTGCTGGGCGAGTCGGGGTCCGGCAAGTCCGTGACCGCCCAGGCCGTCATGGGCATCCTCGACTCCCCGCCCGGCCGGGTCACCGGCGGCCAAGTGCTGTTCCGGGGACGGGATCTGCTGACGATGGGCGCACAGGAGCGCCGCCGGATCCGGGGCACCGCGATGGCGATGATCTTCCAGGACGCGCTCTCCGCCCTCAACCCGGTAATCCCCGTGGGCGCCCAGCTCGCCGAGATGTACGAGGTGCACCGGGGAATGTCCCGCAAGGACGCCCGGCGGCGGGCGGTCGAGCTGATGGACCGGGTCCGCATCCCGGCGGCGGGGCAGCGGGCCGGGGACTATCCGCATCAGTTCTCCGGGGGGATGCGCCAGCGCATCATGATCGCCATGGCGATGGCGCTGGAGCCGGAGCTGATCATCGCCGACGAGCCGACCACGGCGCTGGACGTCACCGTCCAGGCCCAGGTCATGGACCTGCTCGCGGAGTTGCGCCGAGAGTACGCCATGGGGCTCGTCCTGATCACCCATGACCTGGGCGTGGTCGCGGACGTGGCCGACACCATCACCGTGATGTACGCGGGCCGGATCGTGGAGACCGCGCCGGTGCGCGACCTCTACCGCCGCCCCGCCCATCCGTACACCCGCGGACTGCTGGACTCCGTGCCGCGCGTGGACCAGCGGGGCGAGCGGCTCTACGCGATCAAGGGCGCGCCGCCCAGCCCCCTCGCCATGCCCTCCGGCTGCCCCTTCCACCCGCGCTGTCCGCGCGCCCAGGAGGTCTGCCGCGCGGAACGGCCGCCGCTGTACGAGGTCGTGGCGGCGGGTGCGTCCCCGGCGGGCGGCGGGCGGACCAGCGCCTGCCACTTCTGGAAGGAGGAGCTGCATGCCTGAGCCCGACGGGCCGGTCCTGGAGGTCCGCGACCTGGCCAAGCTCTATCCCCTGACCCAGGGCGTGGTGTTCAAGCGGCGGATCGGCGCCGTCCGGGCGGTCGACACGGTCTCCTTCGCCCTGCGGCGCGGGGAGACGCTCGGCATCGTCGGCGAGTCCGGCTGCGGCAAGTCCACCGTGGCCAAGCTGCTGGTCAGCCTGGAACGGCCGACCGCCGGGGCGATCCACTACCGGGGCGAGGACATCACCCGGCTCTCGGGCCGCGCGCTGCGGGCCGTCCGCCGCAACATCCAGATGGTGTTCCAGGACCCGTACACCTCGCTCAACCCGCGCATGACGGTGGGCGACATCATCGGGGAGCCCTTCGAGATCCACCCCGAGGCGGCCCCCAAGGGCGACCGGCGGCGGGCGGTCCAGGAGCTGCTGGAGGTCGTTGGGCTCAGCCCGGAGCACCTCAACCGCTATCCCCACCAGTTCTCCGGCGGCCAGCGCCAGCGCATCGGCATCGCCCGGGGCCTGGCGCTACGGCCGGAGGTCATCGTCGCGGACGAGCCGGTCTCGGCGCTGGACGTGTCGGTGCAGGCACAGGTGGTCAATCTGATGGAGCGGCTGCAGGACGAGTTCGGCCTGGCGTATGTCTTCATCGCCCACGATCTGTCGGTGGTCCGGCACATCGCCGACCGGGTCGCCGTGATGTACCTGGGCCGCTTCGCCGAAACGGGCACCGGCCCCGAGATCTACGACCACCCCACGCATCCGTACACCCAGGCACTGCTGTCCGCCGTCCCGGTCCCCGACCCCGCAGCCCGCACCCGCCGGACCCGCATCCTGCTCCCCGGCGACGTCCCTTCCCCGGCCAACCCGCCCTCCGGCTGCCGCTTCCGCACCCGCTGTTGGAAGGCGCAGGAGCGCTGCGCCGCGGAGGTGCCGGTGCTGGCGGTGCCGACAGGCTCGGCGGGCCCCGCCGCCCACGCCTCGGCCTGCCACTTCGCGGAGGAGCGCGCGGGGGTCAGGGCATGATGTCGAATATGCTCGCGCCGGACCCGCGCCCCAGCCCCCCGCCGCCCTGTCCTGGTCGCTCCCGGTGCACCGGGTGGACACGCAGCTGAACTTGGGGGGCGAACGCCTGGAGTGCGGCGGTGAGCCGGGCCTGATCGACCTTCCAGAGGACGATGCGCCGACTGTTCCTGACGACCTCGTACTCGAGGTGCGGTGCGAAACGCGCGGCGAACTGCGGGGTGAGCTTCCGGTTGGGGCCGGGAAGGGCGGGAACGCCCGGCCGCAGCTTCAGACCTATGTGCTGTACCGGCTTCTCCGTGGGCATTTGCGTGGCCCACACCACGACGACTTCGATGACCCGCCACGGCACGACGGCCAGGAATCGGTGGTATCGCAATACGGCGCCGCCCAGGGTGACACCGGACTCATCGGCCCGGAAAGCCACCAGCCGCTTCCAGCCGACGCCGGAGAAGAGTTGGAAAGGGGTGCGGGTGTAGTACTCCTGATACACCGGAGAGTGAGGGGCAGTCATGCCACGACCCTATGAGGTGCGGCGCGGCGCCGTCTCGCGCCTTCGGCGCAATTGAGCATGGGTCGGGGGGTGGGGGCGGGGCGCCGTCGCCGGGCGCCGGGCGCCGGGCCGACGAAGAGGAGCGCCGGTGGCGGCGCCCGTGCTCGGGGGCCGAGGCCGTTGCCGGACTGCCGGACCACCTCCGGATTGGCGGGGGGGTACCCCCCCTTGGAAAACGTTTGACAAAATAGTTGCGCGAGATCAAGCACTCTCGGGAGGGGTACCGGGAGGGGCGCGGCTCACCCTTCGAGACGGTCGAATCTCCCCGCCTTCGCGGCCCGCACGAACGCGCGGAGCGCGGCCGGGGTCGTGCATATGACGGCCTCCGGATCGTCGCTCTCGCGGAGGTGGGGGGTGCCGACGGAGTCGGCGGCGAGTTCGACGCACGTATCGGAATGCCCTTCACTGAAGCTCGACTTGCGCCACCTGAGGTGAGACATCAGCGCCCTCCTAGAGCAGGGGATACAGGAGTCGCTGGATAAGGCCCAACGAGTCCTTGGCGTCATGCGCCTCCGGTGAAACCGTTGCGTCCACGGGAGGCAACGCCACTTCGCACACCTTAGCGAAGGCATCGCCGTACCGACCGAGATCACTACGGTCACCCAGGTAGAGCGACTTCTCCACCTGTCCCACGACCACTGTGCTCAGTTCCCATACCTCGGGCTGGATCAGCGTGAAGGACGTGCCGAACGCCACCGGCCCGTCGAACGGCATGACCTGCAGGATGACGTTCGGCAGACGCGACAGCTCGATCAGTCGCAGCAACTGACCCCGCATGAGGCGAGGGCTGCCCAACGTCGCGCGAAGGGCCGCTTCGTGGACGACCGCGTGGAGCCGGGGAGCGTACTCGCCGAGCAGTACCTGCTGGCGCTTCAGCCGGAATTCGATGGCCAGGTCATCCTCTTGCCGGGACGTGCGGACGTATCCGGCACGGTGGATGGCCGTCGCATACTCGGGAGTCTGCAGCAACCCGGGCACGAACATGGGCTCGTAGCAGTGGAGCGCACGGGCACCAGCCTCCAACTCGGCGACGTCCAGCAGGGACGGCCGCGCCCGCTCCCGGTACTCCGTCCACCACCCCTTACCCGATGCCTGCCCCATCTCGACCAGGGCGTCAACGTAGGTCGAGTCTTCACTACCACCAGCCGCCGCGAGGGAGCGCAACCGCTCCGGTGACAGACCAGTCCGGCCGGACTCGACGTTACTGATGTGCGACTGCCGCATCCCCATGACCGCCGCGCTCTCCCCAACGCTCAGGCCAGCGTTTTCGCGCAACTTGCGCACCTCCGAGCCGAACCGGCGCTGACGATACGTGGGATTTGCCCTCAGCCCCATACGTCCCTCCTCGACATCGCTCAGCAGTATGCCCCAGCCAACGAGGTTGTGGATTCACAACCTCATTGGCTACCTTACGTATGGCGCCAGTCACAGAAGGCACTCACCTGGAGGCTGCCCCATGCGCACGCCCGAAGAGCCCTGGTCCTACGGCCTGTTCATCCCCCACGACCCCCGCGCCGTGGGCGTCGTACGGGCCACCATCCGCCACGTCCTCAAGGCGGCGCGGCTCGACTGCATCATCGACAGGGCCGAACTGCTCGTGTCGGAGTTGGTCACCAACGCGTACCGGAACACCACCACCGATGCGTACGTCAGCATGGACTGGGAGCCGAAGCCACCCGACTTCCGGGTCACCGTATGGGACTCCGGCTGCGGGCTGCCGCAACCGGTGACGGCGAATGTCGAGGACGAGAGCGGGCGCGGGCTCACGCTCGTCGAGTCGTACTCCGACACCTGGGGCGTGCACGACTACACCGACAAGGACGCGGGGGTCACCGGCAAGGCCGTATGGTTCACGCTGACCCCGCAGCCACCCGCGATGGGGCAAGCTGGATGAACATTGGCCTCCAGCGATCACCCTACGTGGACGACCTACGGCACACCGGAGGAGACAGCGCCGTGAGCACACAGCCCATAGAGGACTCCCACGACGAGCCGCTGTTCCCCATGCCGCCGCTGACCGAGCAGGCTCTGCGGGTCACTGTGCGCTCCCTCGACCTCAGCGCGGCCGTCCGATTCGAGGAGGAATTCCACAGCGCCTGGCAGGAGGCGGTGCAGACGGACAGCACCGTCCCCATGCACACTTTCCTCCACCGCTGGGAGGTCTTCGTTGCTCTGCGGCGCCACCCGGATCGGGCTCGACGACTCCACGAGTTGGAAGCGGCCGTCGCCGATGCACCCAGCATCGAGGACGCCCGGCGGGCCTCTGCACAGATCGGGGTGCTGTTGGACGCCGCGCGCCGTGAGGTGGCAGGGTCAGCGACTGGACCAGGGAGTACCTTCCCGATGCCGAGAACGTGGTCGGCGGTCTGAATCCGCAGATCAAGCACGATGTGGAGCGACTCGCCCAACGGCTGGCCGACGCCGCTGCCGTCAAGTACCTCGGCGACCCGCCGATTCATGAGTCCGGGGTTTCGAACTTACTCGACCATGCAGAGGGCCGACTGATCGTCTGGCACCAGGAGCACCGTCGCTTCACCACCGTCTTCGTCGTCCGGGTGCAGCATTGGCCCGAGTCGGACGGGGCCTGAACGACGACGAGGGCCGCCCGGGACGTGGATCACGTCCCGGGCGGCCCTCGTCGTTCACGCAGCGGGCCCGCGCGGCAGCGCTAGGCGTGGACCACGTCCTTCTCTTCCGCGAAGTGGCACGCCGACTCGTGTGCCGCGGGCGAGTCCGATCCGGCGAAGCGCTCCGGGATGGCCAGGAGCGGGATCTCCTTGGCGCACTTGTCCTCGGCCTTCCAGCAGCGGGTGCGGAAGCGGCAGCCGGAGGGCGGGTTGGCCGGGGACGGGACGTCGCCGGTGAGGATGATGCGTTCGCGGCCCTCGCGCGACTCCGGGTCCGGGACCGGGACGGCCGACAGCAGCGCCTGGGTGTAGGGGTGCGTCGGGTGGTCGTAGATCTCGGTGTCGGAGCCGATCTCGGCCATCTTGCCCAGGTACATCACGCCGACCCGGTCGGAGATGTGCCGGACGATGGACAGGTCGTGGGCGATGAAGATGTAGGACAGGTTGAACTCGTCCTGCAGCCCCTCCATCAGGTTGATGACCTGTGCCTGGACGGAGACGTCGAGCGCGGAGACCGGCTCGTCGCAGATGATGATCTCCGGGTTGAGGGCGAGCCCGCGCGCGATGCCGATGCGCTGGCGCTGGCCGCCGGAGAACTGGTGCGGATAGCGGTTGATGTACTCCGGGTTCAGCCCCACCACGTCCAGGAGTTCCTGGACCTTGCGGCGCCGGTCGCCCTTGGGAGCCACCTCGGGGTGGATCTCGAAGGGCTCCCCGATGATGTCGCCCACCGTCATGCGCGGGTTGAGCGAGGTGTACGGGTCCTGGAACACCATCTGGATGTTGCGGCGGACGGCCCGCAGCGCGCGGCCCGACAGCTTGGTGATGTCCTGGCCCTTGTAGAAGACCTCGCCCGCGGTGGCGGTCTCCAGGGTCATCAGCAGCTTGGCGACGGTGGACTTGCCACAGCCGGACTCGCCGACGATGCCGAGGGTCTCGCCCTGGTAGAGGTCGAAGGAGATGCCGTCGACCGCCTTGACCGCGCCGATCTGCCGCTTGAAGAGGATGCCCTGGGTCAGCGGGAAGTGCTTGACCAGATTGCGCACCTGGAGGATCGGCTCACCGCGGTCGACCTTGGCCTCGATGGCCGCGACCGCCTCGTCCTCGGTGGCGGCGTCGACCGTCTCCACCTCCGTGACATTGGGGGTGGCGTCCACGGCCGGTTCCATGGCCGCCTCGTTCTTCTCGGTGTCAGCCATGGAGGGTCTCCTTCCAGAAGTGGCACGCGCTGCCGCGGCCCGGCAGCTCCGTGCCGTCCTGCTCGGTGACCGGCACCAGCGCGGGGACGTCCGTACGGCAGATGTCCTCCGCCTTGGGGCAGCGCGGGTTGAAGGCGCAGCCCGAGGGGATCTTGAGCAGATTGGGCGGCAGCCCCTTGATCGCGTAGAGCTCCTGCCCCTTGCGGTCCAGGCGCGGGATGGAGTCCAGCAGGCCCCGGGTGTAGGGGTGGGCCGGGCGCTTGTAGAGCTCGTGCACGGGGGCGGTCTCGACGATCCGTCCCGCGTACATCACGGCGATCTTGTCGGCGACGTCCGCGACCACGCCCAGGTCATGGGTGATCAGGATCAGACCCATGTTGTACTCACGCTGAAGCTCCGCGAGCAGGTCCATCACCTGGGCCTGGACGGTGACGTCGAGGGCCGTGGTCGGCTCGTCGGCGATGATCAGGTCCGGCTCCAGCGCGAGCGCCATGGCGATCATGATGCGCTGGCGCATACCGCCGGAGAACTGGTGCGGGTAGTCGCTCACCCGCTCCTTGGCCGCCGGGATGCGGACCCGGTCCATCAGCTCGATGGCCTTGGCCTTGGCCTCCTTCTTGGACAGGCCCTGGTGGACCCGGAACATCTCGCCGAGCTGATAACCGACGGAGAGCACCGGGTTCAGCGAGGAGAGCGCGTCCTGGAAGATCATGGCGATCCTCCGGCCGCGGATCTTCCGGCGGTCCTCCCCCGACATGGTGAGCATGTCCTCGCCGCGGAAGAGGATCTGGCCCTGCGGGATCTTCCCGGGCGGCATGTCGAGGATGCCCATGATGGCCTGGGCGGTCACCGACTTGCCGGAGCCGGACTCGCCGAGGACGGCGAGCGTCTCACCGGCGTCGACGCTGTAGTTCACGCCGTTGACGGCCTTGGCGACACCGTCCCGGGTGTGGAACTCCACATGCAGGTCGCGGACTTCCAGCAGGGGGGTGCCATCGTCGCCGGCACCCTCACGGACGGCGTCGTCCGCGGTCTTCTCGATGGTGGTCACGTACGCCCTCCTCAGCGCAGCTTGGGGTCGAGGGCGTCGCGCACCGCGTCGCCGAGCGTGATGAATGCGAAGACCGTGAGGCTCAGCATTCCGGCCGGGAACAGCATCACATGCGGGTTGTCCCGGATGGCGTCCTTGGCCGAGGAGATGTCGATGCCCCACGAGATCGTCGGGTCGGCGAGGCCGAGACCCAGGTACGACAGCGTGGCCTCGGCGGAGATGTAGGCACCGAGCGAGATCGTCGCGACCACGATGGTGGGCGCGAGCGCGTTGGGCAGTACGTGCCGGAACAGGATCCGGTTGGTGCCCGCGCCGAGGGCGCGCGCCGCGGTGACGTAGTCCGCCTGCTTGGCCGTGATCACCGAGCTGCGCATCACCCGGGCGATGGTGGTCCAGCCCAGGAAGGCGAGCGCCGCGATCACCACGTACACCTTGCGCTCGGTGAACGCGTTCAGCACGACCATCGAGCCGAGCAGGAACGGCAGACCGAAGAAGATGTCGACGATGCGGGAGACGATCGAGTCGATCCAGCCGCCGAAGTACCCGGCCAGCATGCCCAGCAGGCCACCGAAGATGGTGACCACGACCGTCACCCCGACGCCGACCATGATGGAGGCGCGGGTGCCGTAGATGACACGGGCGTAGATGGAACGGCCCTGCCCGTCGTAGCCGAACCAGTCGGCCTGGAAGAAGTGCGTCAGCTCCGGCTTGGTCAGGAAGTGGTTGGTCAGGTCGCCGTCCTTGGGATCGGCGCCGCTGAACAGGCCGGGGAACATCGCGATGCTGAGCAGCAGCACCAGCAGCACCGCCGAGACCCAGAACAGCGGCCGGTGGCGCAGCTCGAACCAGGCGTCGCCCCACAGCGAGCGCGGCTTGCCCTGGGGGGCGGGGCCGGCGGCGGGTGCGGTGTCCACCTCGGTCGGCGGGGCCACGGCATCGACCGCCGTGTCGACCGCCGCACCGGACTGGGATTTGGTCATGTCAGGCATACCGGATCCTCGGGTCCAGGACCGCGTACAGCAGGTCGACGACTAGGTTGATCAGCAGGATGACGAGGACGAAGACGGTCACGACCCCGACGATCGTGGAGCCCTCCCGCCGTCCGAGCGCGTTGAACAGCAGATTGCCGACACCCTGGACGTTGAAGATGCCCTCGGTGACCACCGCGCCGCCGACCAGCGCGCCGACATCGGTGCCGAGGAAGGTGATCACGGGGATCAGCGAGTTGCGCAGCAGGTGGACGCCGATGATGCGGCGGCGCGGCAGGCCCTTGGCGAGCGCGGTGCGCATGTAGTCGGCGCGCAGGTTCTCCGCGAAGGTGGTCCGGGTCAGCCGGGCCACATATGCCATGGAGAGCATCGCGAGGACGAAGCCGGGCAGCAGTAGCTGCTCCACGTCCATCGAGTCCTGCACATTCGGTGGCAGCCAGCCGAGCTCGTCGGCGAAGATGAACCGGGCCAGATAGCCGAGGACGAAGACCGGCATCGAGATGACGATCAGCGTGAAGATCAGGACACCGGTGTCCACGGCGCGGCCGGCCTTGAGACCGGCCCAGGCACCGAGCCCGATGCCGACGATGATCTCGATGGTGAGGGCCACCGCCGCGAGGCGGAGGGTCACCGGGAAGGCCATCCCCATTTCCTCGGAGACCGGGCGACCGCCGAAGGTCTTGCCGAAGTCTCCCTGGAAGAGGTTGGCCATGTAGTCGATGTACTGCCTCCACAGAGGCTGGTCCAGCCCGAACTCATGGCGGAGCGACGCGACCTGCGCGGGGTCCGCGGCCTTGTCTCCCCACATCGCCCGGATAGGGTCACCGGGCAGTACGTGGACCATGAGGAAAATAATCAGAGTAGTCCCGATGAACACCGGGATCATCTGGAGCAGTCGCCTGGCGACATAGCGCCCCATCATGCCTCCATGCCGTTGGGGGGCGGCGGAGGCCACGTCTCGTCTGCGCCACGCGGGTGGGGGGATGAGCTGCGGGCCTCACGCCTGCGGGCCGGTGCCGCCGCTCCCCGGTGGGAGGAGCGGCGGCACCGGCCGGCGGTCCCGATGATTACTTCTTCTTCACCTGGACGTCGGTGAAGATGGGGTCGCCGTCCTGGCCGTAGGGGATCTTCCCCAGGACCTTGTTGGACTGGCCGCTGTTGACCTTGTAGAACCACAGCGGGATCGCCGGCATGTCCTTGGCGAGGACCTGCTCCGCCTCCTGGTAGAGCTTGACGGTCTCGTCCAGGGTTGCGGCCTTGTCGGCCTTGGCAGCGAGCTCGTCGAACTCCTTGTTGGCGTAGCCGCTGGTGTTACCGGCCGCCTTGGAGCCGTACAGGTCCCTCATGAAGTTCGAGTTGACCGGGTAGTCGAGCACCCAGCCACCGCGGTACATCGACTTGACCTGGTGCTTGTCGCGCGCGTTCAGGTCGGCCTGGAAGTCGGGCTTGGAGTCGCCGACGCAGTCGACGCCGGTGGCCTTGCGGATGCTGTTGCAGACCGCGTCCACCCAGGGCTTGTGGTCCTGGTCGGCGTTGAACTGGATCGAGATCTTGTTGCCCGGGACACCGCCGCCCTCCTTGATGAGGGCCTTGGCCTTGGCCGGGTCGTAGGTGACCTGGTCCTTGAGCGCACCGGCCTTGTAGCCGATCACGCCGCGGGCGACATAGCTGTCGGCCGGGGTGCGGGAGCCGTGCAGCACGGTCTTGGTGATCGTGTCACGGTCGATCGCCATGGACAGACCCTGGATGACCTTGGGGTCGATGTCCTTGAACTGCTTGGTGTAGAAGGCCGGGACGACCGACTGGACCGCCGAGTACTCCTCGTCGATCGCGCGCTTGCCCAGGTCGCTCTTGTAGTTCGTGAGCGCGGTGGTCGGGACCTGCTCGATCCAGTCCAGGTTGTTGGAACGCAGGTCCGAGTAGGCGGCGTCGGCGGTGGTGTAGTTCTTGAAGTCGATGCCGCCGTTCTTGGCCTTGTTCGGGCCCTGGTAGCCGTCGAACTTCCGGACCTTGATCATCTTCTTGTGGTCCCAGGAGACGAACTTGTAGGGACCGTTGCCGACCGGCTTCTCACCGAAGCCCTTGGGGTCCTTGAAGAACCCGGTGGGCAGCGGGGTCCACACGTCGTAGCCCAGCTTGTAGGCGAAGTACGAGACCGAGCTGTTGAGCTCGATCTTGAACTCGTTGTCGTTGACGACCTTGAGGCCGGACATCTTGTCGGCCTTGGGCTTGCCCTTCTCCGGGTGGACGTCCTCGTAGCCCTTGATGTCCTGGAACCAGCTGGAGTTGGTCTGGTTGTTCGACACGTTGGCCGACCAGTTCCACGAGTCCACGTAGGACTTGGCGGTCACGGTCTCGCCGTTGTGGAACTTCCAGCCCGGCTTGAGCTTGACGGTCCAGACAGAGGAGTCCTTGTTGGGGGTGACCGACTCCGCGTTGACGTACACCAGCTTGCCAGTGCCCGGCTCGTAGTCCACCAGCCCCGCGAAGATCGTCCGCAGCACGCGGCTGCCCTGACTCTCCTTGGCGTTCGCCGGCTGCAGCGGGTTCTGCGGCTCGCTCAGCTGGGCGGTGAGTATCCCGTTCGGGTCCGCCGTCCCCTTGTTCATATCGTTGCCGCCGCTGTCGCTGTCGTTACCACCGCAAGCGGTCGCGGCCAGCGCCACGACCGCTGCCAACGCGACCCACTTGGCGCTCTTGGCACCGCGCATGGGTTTGCCTCCTCAGGAGTCCACTGTCACTACGAGAGGGGGCACCCGGAGACACGCTGACACCCCTGACAGCGAAAGGGACCGGAACCCCCCAGATGTGCTCGTAGGTCCGCGCTCCCCACAGCGTGTGACCCATTGACCCGAGCTCAATGGACCCCATGATTGAGCACGTCCGGCCCTTAAACCACACCTTATGGGTCTCGCTTTGGTCACAGCATCTACGCGCGGAGCTTCGAAATCCGGACAAAACTGCCCCAGACAGACACACGCGAAACGGACTGTTAACACATCATGCGGAGCCTGGACTCCGATACTCGGACGCTCAGACCCGGATAACCGCTTGACTGGCACCTTCCTGACATGGCAACAGCCCGGACCCCCGCCGCGGAAGCGGGGGGTCCGGGCCGTTGGCAGCTCACTGACGCACAGGGGGGCGCCTACGCTCCGTGATCGGCTCCGGAGTGCGCATCGGCGCCCGGAGCGGGCCCCGGCGCCCGGCGCCCGGGCGTGAGTGTCAGCGCTTGGCGCGGGCCGCGGTGCGGGCGCGCTCCTTCTGGTCCAGCACCACCTTGCGGATCCGGACCGTCTCCGGCGTCACCTCGACGCACTCGTCGTCGCGGCAGAACTCCAGGGACTGCTCGAGCGAGAGCAGCCGCGGCGGGACCAGGGACTCGGTCACATCAGCCGTGGAGGACCGCATGTTGGTGAGCTTCTTCTCCTTGGTGATGTTGACGTCCATGTCGTCGGAGCGGGAGTTCTCGCCGACGATCATGCCCTCGTACACCTCGGTGCCCGGCGAGGTGAACAGCACGCCGCGCTCCTGGAGGTTGGTCATCGCGAAGGCGGTCACCGCGCCCGAGCGGTCGGCCACCAGCGACCCGTTGTTGCGGGTCTTCAGCTCGCCGAACCACGGCTCGTGGCCCTCGTGGATGGAGTGCGCGATACCGGTGCCGCGGGTCGCGGTCAGGAACTCGGTGCGGAAGCCGATCAGACCGCGGGAGGGGACGATGAACTCCATGCGGACCCAGCCGGAGCCGTGGTTGGACATGTTGTCCATCCGGCCCTTGCGGGTGCCCATGAGCTGGGTGACGGCGCCCATGTGCTCCTCGGGCACATCGATGGTGATGCGCTCGATCGGCTCGTGGAGCTTGCCCTCGATCTCCCGGGTGACCACCTGCGGCTTGCCGACGGTCAGCTCGAAGCCCTCCCGGCGCATGGTCTCGACCAGGATCGCCAGCGCCAGCTCGCCCCGGCCCTGCACCTCCCAGGCGTCCGGGCGGTCGGTGGGCAGCACGCGCAGCGAGACGTTACCGATCAGCTCGCGCTCGAGCCGGTCCTTGACCAGCCGCGCGGTGACCTTCCGGTCCTTCACGGCCGACTTGTCGGCGCCCTTGCCGCCGGGGCCGCGGCCGACCAGCGGGGAGGTGTTGGTGCCGATGGTCATCGAGATCGCCGGCTCGTCGACGGTGATCAGCGGCAGCGCGATCGGGTTCTCCGGGTCGGCCAGGGTCTCGCCGATCATGATGTCCGGGATGCCCGCGACCGCGCAGATGTCACCGGGGCCGGCCACCTCGGCGGGCTTGCGGGTGAGCGCCTCGGTCATCATCAGCTCGGTGATCCGGACGTTGGAGATGGTGCCGTCGCGCTTGATCCACGCGACCGTCTGCCCCTTCTTCAGCTCGCCCTGCTCGACCCGGAGCAGCGCGATACGGCCGAGGAAGTTGTCCGCGTCCAGGTTGGTGACATGGGCCTGGAGCGGCGCGGCGGCGTCGTACTCCGGCGCCGGGACGGTCTCCAGAAGGGCGGAGAAGAACGGCTGGAGGCTGTCGCTGTCGGCCGGGACGGTGCCGTCCTCCGGCTTGGTCAGCGAGGCCACACCGTCACGGGCGCAGGCGTAGACGATCGGGAACTCGATCTGCTCCTCGGTCGCGTCCAGGTCCAGGAAGAGGTCGTACGCCTCGTTGACGACCTCGTCGATCCGGGAGTCCGGGCGGTCCGTCTTGTTGATGCACAGGATCACCGGCAGCTTGGCCTGGAGCGCCTTGCGCAGCACGAAGCGGGTCTGCGGCAGCGGCCCCTCGGAGGCGTCCACCAGCAGGACCACGGCGTCGACCATGGACAGGCCGCGCTCGACCTCACCGCCGAAGTCGGCGTGGCCGGGGGTGTCGATGATGTTGATGGTGACGGGGTCGCCGCCGTCCGCCGGGTGGTACTTCACGGCGGTGTTCTTCGCGAGAATGGTGATGCCCTTCTCGCGCTCCAGGTCGTTGGAGTCCATGACCCGGTCGTCCACCTGCTGGTGGGCCGCGAACGCACCCGCCTGCTTGAGCATGGCGTCGACGAGGGTCGTCTTGCCGTGGTCGACGTGGGCGACGATGGCGACGTTACGAATGTCGTGGCGCGTGGGCATAGAAGCGCGCTTCTCCCGGTTTCGTGGGTGGCGGCGCGCTCCTTGTGCGACGCGCCTTCCGCCGGGCTGATCACGCCTCGGCCTCACCCCCATGGTACGGGGACGGCGCGGAGACGGATGCCGCAGCCCGTCTCGCGGCCCGTCCACGTGCCGGTCGCCTCGTCCGGAGACACCTTGGGTGGCCGCGCTATGGGGTGTCCGGCGGACCACGCGGCGGAGCCGCATATCGATGCTTTCCCCGCCCCGCCCCTTCCCGATACCAGGGGCTCCGCCGCTGGCCCCCGGGGTCCAGGGGCGGAGCCCCTGCCGCGCGGCCGAGCCGCATATCGATGCCGCGGGAAGGGGCGGAGCCCCGGTCCCGGGTCTGGGGCAGAGCCCCGGTCCGGGGTCCGGGGCAGAGCCCCGGTCCGGGGTCTGGTACGGAAGCTCCTGCCCGGAGTCCGGTACGAAGCCCCTGCCCGGAGTCCGGGGCAGAGCCCAGGCCCGGAGTCCGGGGCAGAGCCCAGGCCCCGGGTCTGGTACGAAGCCCGTGCCCGGGGTCCGGGGCAGAGCCCCTGCCCGGCGTCCGGTACGAAGCCCCTGCCCCGGGTCCGGTACGAAGCCCCTGCCCCGGGTCCGGGGCAGAGCCCCCGCCCGGGGTCCGGTACGAAGCCCGTGCCCGGAGTCCGGGGCAGAGCCCCGGCCCCGGGTCTGGTACGAAGCCCGTGCCCGGGGTCCGGGGCAGAGCCCCCGCCCGGGGTCCGGTACGAAGCCCGTGCCCGGGGTCCGGGGCAGAGCCCCGGTCCGGGGTCTGGGGCAGAGTCCCAGTTTCGGGAAGGGGCGGGGAGGGGAAGAGCCCGCCCGCACCCCTAGCGGCGGAAGCCGATGTCCTGGTAGCGGGGGGTGGCGAAGCCGAAGGCGCCCGCGTTGACCAGGCCCTTGCGCATCGCGATCAGCTGGGGGCGCTGATAGAGCGGAATCGATCCGGCCGCCGCCCAGATCCGGGAGTCGGCGCGGCTGACCAGGGAGCGGGAGGCGCCGCCGTCCAGCTCGGAGAGCGCCTGGTCGAAAAACTGGTCGATCTGGTCGGTGCCCACCCGGGTGTAGTTCTGCTCGACGACCAGGGAGCCGTCCGCGGCGGGCTTCGGCTTGGCGTAGATGGGGCGGCCGTCGGTGGCCGGGTAGGCGGAGGCGGGCCAGGAGTAGAGGGCCAGGTCGTAGTCACCGGTGGCGATGTGGTCCCGGAAGTAGCTCTCGCCCGGGACCTTGGTGATCTCGGTCCGGACGCCGATCTTCTCCAGCATCCGCGCGATGCGCTCGCCGACCGTGCTCAGCGGGGCGGCGGTCCGGTCGTCGGGGAGGACGAAGTGCAGCACCAGCGGCCGTCCCTTCTTCCGTACGACAGCCGCTTCGCCGAGCCGTCCGGACCGCCCGGCGTCACCGGCCGCGGGGGCGGCGCCGGAGGGCCGCTCGGAGTTGGTGGCGGAGGCGGAGGCGGTGCCGGAGGCGCTCTGGGACGCGGTGCCGGAGGCGCTGTCGGTGGAGGGGTCCGTGGCGGGGGCCGTGCCGGTGGCGGTGTCTGTGGCGCCGTCGGTGGCCGGGTCCGTGGCGGTGGCGGTCGGGGCGCTGTGCCACCTGCCCCGGTCGTCCGTCTTGCCGTCGAGCGCCTTCTGCCGCCCGGCGTCGCCCGCCCGCCAGCCCGCGTCGGCGAGCAGCGACTGCGCGGCGTTGGCATCCGGGTCGCCGAGGGCGCCGCTGTGGTCCTTGTAGCCCGGCTGGCCCGCCATGAGCAGATGGTTGCCGAGCGGCTCGGACGGCAGCCCCATCGGCTTGAGCACCAGCTTCGCCAGGGCCTTCCGGTCGATCGCGCGGGCCACCGCGCGGCGCACCCGCTCATCGGCGAGCGGGCCCTTGGTGCCGTTGAGGGCGAGCTGGGTGTAGGCGGAGTCCAGGGCCTTGCGCAGGGTGAACCTGCTCAGCGCCCGGGTCTGCGACCGGTTCTTGTCGGTGTCGCCGGTGGCCCCTCCCTCGGCTCCGGCCGCCTCCCGGCCGCCGGTGGACGGCTCCGGCGCGCCCGCCTTGCCCGGGGCCGAGGAGCCCTGCTTGGTGCCCGCGGCCCGCTTGTCCGGGGCGGTGGCCCGGATGCGCCGGGCGGTGGCCCGGTCCACCTCGGCCAGGTCGAGCTGCCCGTCGATCAGGGCCTGGTCGCGCTTGTCGGCCGGCACCGCCTGGAAGACCAGTCGGCTCAGCCGCGCCCGGTCGCCCCACCAGCGGGGGTTGCGGACCAGGGTGACGGAGCCGTCCGAGACCTCGCGCACCATGAAGGGCCCGGCGCCGACCGCGAGCCCCTTGGTGGCCGGTGCGGTGAAGACCGCCGGATTGCCCATCACGCTCTTCGGGTACAGCGGGGTGAACAGCGAGCGCCAGTCGGTGTACGGCTTGGCGAAGGTGACCTTGACCTCGTGTTCCTTGTCCCCGGGTTCGATCTTGGCGATCCGGTCGTATCCGGCGTTGCGCGCCGTCCCGTACGCGTCGTCGGTGCCGCGCAGCGCCCGCCACTGGGCCTGGAAGTCCTCCGCGCCGATCGGGCGGCCGTCGCTCCACACCGCCTTGGGGTTGAGCTTGTAGACCACGACCTGTTTGGGGTCGGAGGAGGTGACGTCGGCGGCGGTCAGATAGTCGCCGTTGCGCTGGGGCCTGCCCCGGGCGTCGAGGGTGTAGAGGGAGGGCAGTACGGCGCCCGCGATCCGCTGGGTGCCCGTGTCCGCGGTCTTCTGAAATGCGTTGAGGGTGGTGGGTGCCGCGTCCAGGGCCCAGCGCAGGGTGCCGGTGCCGGAGGTCGCGGTGCGCGGCGCGGAGGCGATGTCCCAGGCGGCGGCCGGCGGCGGGCCGTCGTCGTCCGAGCTGCAGCCGGTCAGTACGGGCAGCGGCAGCATCACCCCCGCGGCGAGCAGCATGGCGCGGCGGCGCTTGGTGAGGGGCATGGCTCGTACCTCCGCAGGGTGACGGATATATGCGCATTTGGCATAGTGTGACGCTGATCGCATATACTCCTCACTCAAAGCGACGGTTCATGGGACAGCACGCCGAGAAGGCCATGGAGACGGCCATGAGGGGAAAGGATCACCCGACCGGATCAATGCGGCGGGCGCGCACTCCGGCGCGCGGCGGCGGAATCGCGCCGGTGGCGCCGCCAATCCCGACAGATCCCTTCACAACCACGACCGTGGCGCGTAACACTCGCTGTCGCATGAGCGTCGCCAACCGCAACCGCGGAAGTGAGGGCAAGTCATGTCCTTGAACGACGACTTGACGGCCGTCCAGCGCTGTCTCGATGACCTGGTCCGTTCCGTCTCCCGGCTGGAGCAGCGGGTGGGCGCCGGCGGGCTGGAGATACGCCGTGTCCGCACCGACGCGGACCACCTCCGCGAGAGCCTCGCCCTCCTGCGCGAGACCGCTCCCGAGGAGCGACCACGCCCCGAGATGGTTCCGGTCCCCGACGCGCCGTACAACAGTGCGCTGTGGTCGGACGTCGACGACGAGGGCCTCGGCGCGCGCGATCGCCACGCGCCCTAGGGACAGCCCGGCGCGCCTCCCGTCGTCGGGGCGCCCCCCATCGTCCCCCCATACCACTCCACCGCGGAGTTCCCCTTGGCCACAGGCACCGACCCCCAAGCCACCACACCCGCGCCCGCAGGCGGCGGGACGGCCCCGCACGGCGTGCACGGCGCCTCACGCGCCGCCATCCCCGCCCGCCATCTGCGCAGTGACCGCTGGTGGCTCTCCCCGGCGATCACCGCCGCCGGGCTGTTCGCGTTCATCGTCTACTCCACCTGGCGGGCCTTCGCCGGGGACGACTACTACGCAGAGCCGTATGTCTCCCCCTTCTACTCGCCCTGCGTCGCCCAGAACTGCGTGCCGATGAAGGGCGGCGCCAACTGGGAGATCTTCGGCGCGTGGTGGGGCCTGTCCCCCGCGCTGCTGATCCTGATCTTCCCGCTGGGGTTCCGGCTCACCTGCTACTACTACCGCAAGGCGTACTACCGGGGCTTCTGGGCCTCGCCGCCCGCCTGCGCCGTCGCCGAGCCACGCGCCAAGTACACGGGCGAGACCCGCTTCCCGCTGGTCCTGCAGAACATCCACCGCTACTTCTTCTACTTCGCGGTGATCGTCGCGGGGATCCTCACCTATGACACCGTGCTCGGCTTCCGGGACGAGCACGGCCGCTGGGGCCATATGGGCCTGGGCACCCTGGTGCTTCTCGCCAACATCGCGCTGATCTGGGCGTACACCCTCTCCTGCCACTCCTGCCGCCATATCGTCGGCGGCCGGATGAAGCACTTCTCCCGGCACCCGGTGCGCTATCGGCTCTGGGGCTGGGTGAGCGGGCTCAACGCCCGCCATATGCAGCTGGCCTGGGCCTCTCTCATCAGCGTCGCCGTCGCGGACTTCTACGTCTATCTGGTGGCGAGCGGTGCCTTCGACGATCCCCGCTTTTTCTAGGAGAGGTGCTCATCGATGACGCAAGTCGAGCGGCAGGCGTGGGACGTGGTCGTGATCGGCGCGGGCGGCGCCGGGCTGCGGGCCGCGATCGAGGCCCGCGAGCAGGGCATGCGCTGCGCCGTCATCTGCAAGTCGCTGTTCGGCAAGGCCCATACGGTGATGGCCGAGGGCGGCATCGCCGCCAGCATGGGCAATGTCAACGAGCGCGACAACTGGCAGGTGCACTTCCGCGACACCATGCGCGGGGGCAAGTTCCTCAACCACTGGCGGATGGCCGAGCTGCACGCCCAGGAGGCCCCGGACCGGGTCTGGGAGCTGGAGACCTGGGGCGCACTGTTCGACCGCACCCCGGAGGGCAAGATCTCCCAGCGGAACTTCGGCGGCCATGAGTACCCCCGCCTCGCCCATGTCGGGGACCGCACCGGCCTGGAGCTGATCCGCACCCTCCAGCAGAAGATCGTCTCCCTGCAGCAGGAGGACAAGGCCGCCACCGGCGACTACGAGTCCCGGCTGAAGGTCTTCCAGGAGTGCACGGTCACCCGGATCGTCAAGGACGGCGACCGGGTCGCCGGGGTCTTCGGCTACGAGCGCGAGTCGGGGCGTTTCTTCGCGCTGGAGGCCCCGGCCGTGGTGCTGGCCACCGGCGGTATCGGCAAGTCCTTCAAGGTGACCTCCAACTCCTGGGAGTACACCGGCGACGGCCACGCGCTGGCGCTGCTCGCGGGCGCCCCGCTGATCAACATGGAGTTCGTGCAGTTCCATCCGACCGGTATGGTCTGGCCGCCCTCGGTGAAGGGGATCCTGGTCACCGAGTCGGTGCGCGGCGACGGCGGGGTGCTGCGCAACAGCGAGGGCAAGCGGTTCATGTTCGACTACATCCCGGACGTCTTCAAGGAGAAGTACGCCCAGTCCGAGGGTGAGGCCGACCGCTGGTACGAGGATCCGGACCACAACCGCCGCCCGCCCGAGCTGCTCCCCCGCGACGAGGTGGCCCGCGCCATCAACGCCGAGGTGAAGGCGGGCCGGGGCTCCCCGCACGGCGGGGTCTTCCTCGATGTGTCCACCCGGATGCCCGCCGAGGTCATCAAGCGGCGGCTGCCCTCCATGCACCACCAGTTCAAGGAGCTCGCGGACGTCGACATCACCGCCGAGCCCATGGAGGTGGGCCCGACCTGTCACTACGTGATGGGCGGGGTGGACGTCGACCCGGACACCGCGGCCGCGACCGGCGTGCCCGGTCTTTTCGCCGCGGGCGAGGTCGCGGGCGGGATGCACGGCTCCAACCGGCTCGGCGGCAACTCCCTCTCCGATCTGCTGGTCTTCGGGCGCCGCGCCGGGCTCCACGCGGCCCGCTACGCCCAGGAGACCGCGGCCTCGGGCACCCGTCCGGTGCCGGACGAGACCCAGCTGGACCTGGCGGCGGCCGAGGCGCTGCGCCCGTTCAGCGCCGAGGCCGGTGAGCCGGACGAGAGCGCGGGTCCGGCCGGGCCGCCGGAGAACCCGTACACCCTCCACCAGGAACTGCAGCAGTCGATGAACGACCTGGTGGGGATCATCCGCAAAGCCGGGGAGATGGAGGAGGCGCTGCACCGGCTGGCCAGTCTGCGGGTCCGGGCACGCCGCGCCGGGGTCGAGGGCCACCGGCAGTTCAACCCCGGCTGGCATCTGGCGATCGATCTGCGCAACATGCTGCTGGTCAGCGAGTGCGTGGCCCGTGCCGCGCTGGAGCGGACCGAGAGCCGTGGCGGGCACACCCGCGACGACTGCCCGGAGATGGACCGCGGATGGCGGCGGCTCAATCTGGTCTGCCGGCTCTCCGACCCCTCGGGCGGGCTGGCGGCCCCCGACACCGGACACGGCCAGATCCGGCTGGAGCGGCGCGAGATGCCGCCCATCCGGCCCGATCTGCTGAACCTGTTCGAGAAGGACGAGCTGGTGAAGTACCTGACGGACGAGGAGCTGACCCAGTGAGTGCGTACGAGGCCCACTTCCGGGTGTGGCGGGGCGACCAGGACGGCGGCGGTCTGAAGGACTTCCACGTCGAGGTCAACGACGGCGAGGTCGTCCTCGACATCGTCCACCGACTGCAGGCGACCCAGGCCCCCGATCTGGCGGTCCGCTGGAACTGCAAGGCGGGCAAATGCGGTTCGTGCAGCGCCGAGGTCAACGGCCGCCCCCGGCTGCTGTGCATGACCCGGATGTCGGTGTTCGACCGGGCCGAGACGATCACCATCACCCCGCTGCGGGCCTTCCCGGTGGTGCGGGATCTGGTGACGGACGTGTCGTTCAACTACACCAAGGCCCGCGAGGTGCCGTCCTTCGTCCCCCCGGAGGGGGTGGGGCCGGGCGAGTACCGGATGTGGCAGGAGGACGTGGGGCGGTCGCAGGAGTTCCGCAAGTGCATCGAGTGCTTCCTGTGTCAGGACACCTGCCATGTGGTGCGGGACTTCGAGGAGAACAAGGAGGCGTTCGCCGGGCCGCGGTTCCTGATGCGGGTCGCGGAGCTGGACATGCATCCGCTGGACGCTGCGGCCGACACCGGGCTGGACCGCAAGCGCACCGCCCAGGAGGAGCACGGACTGGGCTACTGCAACATCACCAAGTGCTGTACGGAGGTCTGCCCCGAGCAGATCAAGATCACCGACAATGCGCTGATCCCGCTCAAGGAGCGGGCGGTGGACCGTAAGTACGATCCGCTGGTCTGGCTCGGCAACAAGATCCGGCGCCGGGGGCAGTAGCTCCCCTTCGTGTCGCGGGGGCCCCCCGGGGGGGGGCCCCCCCCGCCCCCCCCCGGGGCCCCCCCCCCCGGGGGGGCCGGCCCCCCCCCCCCACCCCCCCCCCGGGGGGGGGGGCGGGCCGGCCCCCCCGCCACCAACCGGCTGT
>NZ_JBIADZ010000001.1:728897-845577 GCF_042868035.1 Streptomyces sp. NPDC007875
GGTTGTCCTGCGGGGGGGGGGTTTCGTTTTTTGCGGTGGTGGGGTTGGGGCGGGCAATAATGTGGGGGGGGGGGGGGTTTCTCGCCCGTTGGGGGGGGGGGCCCCGCCGGGGGGGGCCCCGCTGCCGTACCAGCCGTGGCCCGTCACCAGAGGCTGAGCAGCGCCTCCACCGAGTCCGGCCCCGAGGACTGGCCGTCCGGCAGGGCCAGCTCGAACCAGACGGTCTTGCCGAGCGGGGTCCGCCGGCTCCCCCAGCCCGCGCTGAGCAGCCCGACCAGCTGCAGCCCGCGCCCGCCCTCGTCGGTGTCCCGGGCGCGCCGCCGCCGGGGCTGGACCAGACCGCCGTCCCAGACCTCGCAGACCAGTGTGCGGTCCAGCAGCAGCCGCAGCCTGATCTCGCCCTCGCCGTACCGCAGTGCGTTGGTCACCAGCTCGCTGACCAGCAGCTCGGTGGTGTCCACCAGACCGTCCAGGCCCCAGGACTCCAGCTGCTCCCGGGCCAGTTCGCGGGCCCGGCCCACGGACTGCGGGGCGCTGGGAAGGTGCCAGTCGCCGACCGACTCGGCCGACAGGCCCTGCATCCGGGCCATCAGCAGGGCGATGTCGTCCTCTCCGTGGTGGGTGTCGAGGGTGCTCAGGACGTGGTCGCAGACGTCCTCGAGGGATCCGGCCGCGGCGTTCCCGCCGTCGGCGCCGTCAGGGGTGTCGAGGGCCGCGCGCAGGGCCTGGAGCCCCTCGTCGAGGGTGTGGTCGCGGGATTCGACCAGACCGTCCGTGTAGAGGGCCAGCAGCGCGCCGTCGGGCAGCTCGACCTCGATCTCCTCGAACGGCTCGCCGCCGACGCCGAGCGGCATACCGGGCGGGACCTCCATCAGCAGGGCGTTCTCACCCGGTTCCACCAGGACGGGGGGCGGATGCCCGGCGTTGGCGAAGGTACAGCGGCGGGTGACCGGGTCGTAGACGGCGTAGACGCAGGTGGCGAGGTAGACCTCGGTCAGGTCGGAGGAGTCCTCGGCGGCCTTGCCGCCGCGGGCGAGGGCGCGCGACCCCGGCCGCGCGCCGGCGTGCGAGCCGCCCGGTGTGCCGAGGCCGAGGGCGATCTCGTCCAGCGCGGAGAGCACCTCGGCGGGCTCCAGGTCGAGCAGGGCGAGGGTGCGTACGGCGGTACGCAGTTCGCCCATGGCCACGGCGGCGCGCAGCCCCCGCCCCATCACGTCGCCGACCACCAGCGCGGTGCGGTGCCCGGGCAGCTCGATCACGTCGAACCAGTCGCCGCCCACCTCGGTCGCCGCGTTTCCCGGCAGATAGCGGCAGGCGATGTCGAGCCCGGCGGCCTCCGGGTCGCCGGGCGGGAGCAGGCTGCGCTGCAGTATCAGCGCGCGTTCATGTTCTCTGCGGTACAACCGGGCGTTGTCGATGCTGACGGCGGCGCGGGCGGCCAGCTCGACGGCGAGCGCGCGGTCCCGTTCGCCGAAGGGCTCGCTGCCCTTGGTACGGGAGAACTGGGCCAGGCCGACGACGGTGTCGCGGGCGACCATCGGCACCACGAGGGTGGACTGCAGCATGGCGCCGAACTCCAGGCTCTCGCTGCCGTCCCGGCCGGGGACGACCCGGACCTGGGCGGTGCGCAGGGCGTGGGCGCACAGGGAGTTGAAGGGGTAGCGGTGGACCTCGCCGACCTGGATGGGCTTGGGGTCCTCGGCGGTGTTGACGCGGCAGATGTCGCCGAAGGCGACCGGGCCGTCGGAGACCGCGCTGGCGAAGGCGACGCGGCGCAACTCGGCGCTGCCGTCGGCGAGTCCGGGCGGCGTCTCGTCGCCGGAGAGCAGCCCCTGGTAGAGGTCCACGGAGGCCAGGTCGCAGAACTGCGGCACGGCCACGTCCAGCAGCTCCCGGGCGGTGGTCTCCAGATCGAGCGAGGTGCCTATTCGGGCCCCGGCCTCGTTCAGCAGCGCCAGATTGCGCCGTACGCCCGCGGCCTCCTGTTCGGCGCGGCGGCGGCCGGTGACGTCCGTGGCCAGTCCGGCGATGCCGATGGGCCGGCCGGAGCCGCTGTGCAGCCGGTAGAGCGAGACCGACCAGCGGCGGCGGTCGGTGCTGCCCGGAGTCTGGCCCATGAGCGGCATATCGGTCAGCGCCTGCCCGGAGTCCAGGACCTGGCGCAGGGCGGCGGCCAGCCGGTCGGCCTCGCCGCGCGGCAGCAGATCGTGCGGGGTCACCCCGCGGTATTCCTCGGCGGGGCGGCCGAAAACCTTCGCAAAACGCTCATTGACCCGGAGCATTCGCAGATCGGTCCCGAAGAGGAAGAAACCAAGCGGAGATTGACCGAAAACGGCCTGTGAAGACGCAAGATCGGTTTCCAGCCCGCGCAACGCACTGACGTCCACCGCGATACAGAGCGCGGCCCGCTTCCCGTGCTCATCCTGAGCGGGCATCACATAGACCTCGGCGATGCCATGTCCGCTCGGCGCCTGGGGGCTACGGTAGGGGACCAGCCCGGTCCACTCCCGGCCGTCCAGGATATCGGCGACCGCGCGATGGCCGGTCTCCTGGTACTCGGGCGGTACGAACGCCTCCACCGGATCCTTGCCGATGGCCTGGCGTGCCGTCAGCCCCAGCAATTCCGCGGCCCGTTCGCTCCACTGCGCGATCCGGCCGTCGGATCCCAGCGCGAAGGAAGCGACCTGAATGTAGTCATAGATCGAGCCGGGCGGGCTGCTCTGCCATACCGCCGACATCGAGGACATGGGCGACATGTCCGGCAGCGAAGACCCTTGTGACACCGGCGACACCTGCGAACCAACCGTCTCCTCGGGCATATCAGCCCCCGCTGGCTTCTCGCTCATGCGCCCGTCCCCTCCGGCTCAGGTGCTCCGACCGGCTCCAGATAGCCGAGTATCCAGCACTTCGGCCATCCCGAGTACGGTCTTCACGATCACAGCACTATCTCAGCCCGCCATCGGTTTCCGTCCCGGCTTTTGGTGAAGCGCTCATGATCAGCGCTCCCCCTCACTCCTAACCAGGTGGAGGCGGCTCGAACCCCATGGATTCTCCCTGTACGAGACCTCGAACAGGCCCCGCACGGGACGGCCTCAAGGGGTGCGCGGAGGGGCGCCCTCGGCGCCCTGCTCGGCACCGCGCTCGGCGCCCTGCCCGGCGCCCCCCGCCGCGCGCAGCCGGCGGACCGCCTCGGCCACCGCGGGACGGTCCTCGTCCAGCCAGTCGACCTCGTCCACCCGGTCCGGGGTGAGCCAGCGCAGCTCGTCGTGGTCCTCCAGCGGGCGCGGCTCCCCGGAGCGCAGGGCCGCGGTCCACACCCGCAGCACATAGCCGGGCTTCAAGGGCCACTCCCCCGGCAGCGGTTCGAGCGGCTCGACCTCGACCCCGAGCTCCTCGCGCAGTTCGCGGACGAGCGTCTGCGGCGGTGTCTCCCCGGGCTCGGCCTTGCCGCCGGGCAGCTCCCAGCGGCCCGCGAGCTCGGGCGGGGCGCTGCGCCGCGCGGCCAGCAGCCGCCCCCGGTCGAACACCGCTCCACCCACCACCACACGCACGCTCATGCGCCGCACCTTAGCCTGCCTGGCCTGCGCCGATACACACCAGGGCCCCGGGGCGGACGCCCCGGGGCCCTGGGAAAATGTCCGTATTCCTGCGGGCGGGCCCGGTTCTTGTCGGCCGAGCCGATTCCTGCGGCCCAGCCGATTCCTGCGGCCTAGCCGGACTGACGGGTCGCGGCGGTCCGCTCGACCACGTACAACTGCTCCTGGCCCTGGCCCTCCAGGCGGTCGGCCACCTCCTGGGCCTCCGTCCTCGTGGCGTAGCGCCCGACGCGGTAGCGGTTGCCATTGGTGTCCTGGCGGATCACGAGCCAGGGCAGCACAGCGTTCCCGTCACTCATCTCCCCGCCCTCTCCGCTGTGGCACGCCCGGGCGTACGCCCCCGCGACACCATGAAGGAAATCCCGATCCGCATATGCCCGAGCCTACGCCCTACCTTCACGCAGCGGATACGTGTTCTTACAACGAGGCACTCATCCGGCCATGTCGCAGACGTATCTCTCAGACGCGCGCGTCGGCCTTCGCCCGGTCGTCGTCCTCGCTGTCCGCACCGGCCGGGGCGGTGCCCAGCTCGCGCTCGGCCTCCAGCAGCGTCGGATTGCGCCATGCGCTGCGTACGCCCCAGACGTAGAAGGCCAGCCCGATCAGGGCGACGACCAGGATGTCCCAGCCGCCCGGCAGATAGCCGCGGCCGCCGAACTCCTTGCCACCGGCCCACGACACCGCCGCCATGACCAGCAGATACGTGACCATCCAGGCACCGGCGGCCAGATGCGGCCGAAGCTGCGCCCACGGCTTGCGCAGCTCGTACCAGGCCCAGATCGGCAGGCCGATCGCCATGATGAAGATGACCTTGCCGGTGAGCGGCCAGCGGGCCCAGTACAGCACCAGCGAGCCGAAGACCATCGCGATCGGCGCGATCACCGGCATCGCGCGCAGCTGCACCGGACGCGGCAGGTCCGGGGAGAGACGGCGCAGCGACATCACGGCGACCGGACCGGTGATGTACGAGATCACGGTCGCGACGGAGACGATCTCGGCCAGCGAGCCCCAGCCGCGGAAGACCGCGAGGAAGATGAAGGCGATCACCAGGTTGAGCAGCAGCGCCGGGCGCGGAATGCCGGTCTTGGGGTCGACCTTGCCGAAGATCCCCGGCAGATGGCCGTTCTCCTGGACGCCCTGGATCATGCGGGAGGTGGTGGCCGCGTAGATCATGCCGGTGCCGGACGGGGAGACGAAGGCGTCGGCGTACAGCAGCATCGCCAGCCAGTTCAGGCCCCAGGCCAGGGACAGATCGGCGAGCGGGGAGTTGAAGGAGAGCCCGGACCAGCCGCCGTGCTGCAGATCCGCGGCAGGGACGGCGGTCAGGAAGGCGATCTGCAGCGCGACGTAGATCACCAGCGAGATGAGGATCGAGCTGATGACGGCCTTGGGCAGCGACTTCCCGGGATTGCGGGCCTCACCCGCCATGTTGAGCGGTGACTGGAAGCCGTTGTAGGCCCAGACGATGCCGGAGACGGCGACCGCGGTGAACACGGAGCTCCACCCGTTGGGGGTGAAGCCGCCGTGGTCGGTGACATTGCCGGTGTCGAAGTGCGACAGCAGCAGGGCCCCTGCGGTCAGGGTCGGCACGACCACCTTGAAGACGGTGATCGCGGTGTTGGTCTTCGCGAAGAGGGTGATCGCGAACCAGTTGAGGAAGAAGTAGAAGAGCAGCAGCACGGATGCGAGCGCGACACCGCTGCCGGTCAGCTCCTTCCCGTCGTAGAGCGCCTTGGCCCAGCCGAAGTCCCAGGAGCTCATGTACTGCACGGAGGCCGTGGCCTCACCCGGGATCACGGAGACGATGGCGATCCAGTTGGCCCAGGCGGCCAGATATCCGGCCAGCGAGCCGTGGGAGTACTGGCCGTACCGGACCATGCCGCCGGCCTTCGGGAACATCGAACCCAGCTCGGAGTAGGTCAGGGCGATGGTCAGGGCGACGGCGGCGCCGATCACCCAGGCCAGGATGGCGGCGGGTCCGGCCAGCGCGGCGGCGCGCTCGGCGCCGAAGAGCCAGCCGGAACCGATGATCGACCCGAGCCCCACGGCGGTGAGGGCCACCGGTCCGAGTGACCTTCGATAATGCGAGTGGGAACCCTGCTCCGTGCTCAACGTTCCTGGCACTCCCTTCGCCCCCCCGACGACCGGACACAAACCGGTCCATCGTAAGAGCGAAATGGATGATCGCCTTCCAGTAACCCCTTTCACCTGCGCTGATGTGAGTTTTGCAACAGCGGACGCCGGAACCGGGCTCAGGTGCCGTGGGCGGAAACCGGCTCAGGCGCCGGTGGCCGGCCCCGGGCTCAGGGGCCGTGGCCGTGAGCGGGGTCCACCCTCAGATGCCGGTGGTTGACCCCGTACGCACGCTGGGAAGCGGCATCAGCACCGGCTCACCCGTGGGCGCCTTACGGCAGACATCCCCGCACTCGGCGTCCAATGAGCAGCACAGCGAGCAGACGGCCCCCGCCCGCACCGGGCAGTCGGCGATGTCCGGCAGTTCGTAGGCCGTCTCGCACGAGGCGCAGAGGTGGGTGGCGGTGATGTCCGGGACCTCGGCGCCGGGCCCGTTCACCGGGTTCTGCCGGGCCAGGTAGTAGCGGCCCCCGGTGAGCCAGGCCAGCAGCGGGCAGAGCACCAGCGCCAGACCGCAGGCGATGAAGGTCGAGAACGCCTCGGCCACCTCCCCGAAGGCCCCGAAGAAGGCGACGATCGAGACCGTCGAGGCGATCACCATCGCACCGAATCCGGCGGGGTTCACCGGATGCAGATAGGCCCGCTTGAACTCGATGTACTTCGGGCTCAGCCCGAGCGGCTTGTTGATGACCAGATCGGCGGCGACGGCGGCGATCCAGGCGATGCCGACGTTGGAGTAGAAGCCCAGCAGCTTGTTGAGCGCCGCGAACATGTTCATCTCCATGAGCGCCAGCGCGATGGCGAGGTTGAGGAAGATGTACCAGACCCGGCCGGGGTGGCGGTGGGTGACCCGGGAGAAGAAGTTGGACCAGGACAGCGAGCCGCTATAGGCATTGGTCACATTGATCTTGATCTGGGAGACCACCACGAAGAGCGCGGCGGCGGGCAGCGCGACCGACCCCAGCCAGGGCTTCAGCGCCTCGATCTGCGGGGCGATCGGCTCCAGCGCATGGGTCTTACCAACCGCGCCGAGCGCCACGAACGCGAGGAAGGCGCCGCCGATCTGCTTGGCCGCGCCGATGACCACCCAGCCGGGGCCGGCGGCCAGGACCGCCAGATTCCAACGCCGCCGGTTCTCCTCGGTCTTCGCGGGCATGAACCGCAGATAGTCGGCCTGCTCACCGATCTGCGCGATCAGCGAGAGCGCGACGCCGGTGCCCAGGCCGTACCCGATCCAGTCGAAACCGGAGCCCGCGCCCTCGGTCCCGCCGAAGGAGGCGAACGCGCCCCAGGAGTCCGGCGCTTCGAAGGCCAGCACCACAAACGGCAGGGCGAGCCCGATCAGCCAGACCGGCTGGGTCCACGCCTGCACCTTGGCGAGCGCGCCCATGCCGCGGAAGACGATCGGGATCACGATGAGGGTGGTCAGCAGATAGCCGACCGGCAGCGGGATATGGAGAGCCTGATGCATGGCCTGCGCCATGATCGAGCCCTCCAGCGCGAAGAAGATGAAGGTGAAGCTGGCGTAGATCAGCGAGGTCAGCGTCGAGCCGAAGTACCCGAATCCGGCACCGCGGGTGATCAGGTCCATGTCCAGGCCGTAGGTCGCACAGGCACGGGCGATGGGGATGCCGGTCAGGAAGATGATCGTCGCCGCGGTGAGGATCGAGGCGATCCCGCTGGTGAAGCCGTAGGTGAAGACGATGGACGCGCCGATGGCGAAGTCCGCGAGATAGGCGATCCCGCCGAGCGCCGTGGAGGCGACCATGGTCGGCGACCAGCGGCGGTAGGAGTGGGGTGCGTAGCGCAGCGAGTAGTCCTCGCGGCTCTCGTCCGCCGCGAGCCTGGCGTAGCCGCGCCGCGGGGCGGCTGCCGCGGACGCTCCCGCCTCGGGTGTGACCGTATCGACCGTGCCGACCGCATCGACCGTATCCGTCATACCGGCTTCCCCTGTCGCTCGGGCCGTTCCGTTACGAACCAGGAAGCTAGAAGCCGCAGGTGACGGGCGGCCGCGGTGCGGCATTGCCGGGCCGTTACGGCGGCGGGGAGGCGGTTAACTCGCGGTAAGACGTGCCGGGACGGGCCGCCCGACTATCGGTGAGCGCCGATGGGAACGGCGAACGGTGACAGGGCCGTGAGCACCAGCGCGGGCGATGGGCACCGACGGAGACGCCGAGCACCCACGGGCCGAACGAAAGATCACTTCACCGGCAGCCGATAGGCGACCCGATAACGCTCGGCGAGCACGACCACATCGGCGGTCTCGACCGGACGGCCGCCCGCGAAGTACGTACGCGAGGTGACCAGCACCCAGTGCCCCGGCACCCCGCCGAGCGCCAGCACCTCCTCGGCCCGGCCGGGGCGCGCGCCGACCTCCTCCGCCACGTTGTCCACCACCAGATCGAGGGCGGCCATCCGGTCGACGACCCCGCGCCCGGCCAGGGGCCCCTCCTCGGGCAGCATCACGGGCGTACGACCGGTGACGGCGAGCGGCTCCCAGGAGGTGGAGAGCATGACCGCCTCCCCCTGCGACTGGAAGACATAGCGGGTGCGCATCACCCGCTCCCCCACGTCGATCCCCAGCCGCCCGGCGGTCTCCGCCCCGGCCTCCTCCTGCTCACTGTGGGCGTCCCAGCTCCCGATGACCCGCTCATCGGCCTGCTCCTGCCGGAACGGCGTGGCCTCCCCAGCGGTATGAAACCCACCCCGGAAAACCCGCCGCGGCACAGGCTGGGCCCGCACATACGTCCCCGACCCCGACCGCCCCTCGACCAGCCCCTCGGCCATCAGCACCTTGCGAGCCTCGAGGGCGACGGTGTCCGAAACCCCGTACTCTTCCCGGATCCTGGCCTGAGAGGGGAGACGCGCATGCGGTGGCAGCTCACCCCCGGCGATCTTCTTCCGCAGATCGTCGGCGACGCGGAGGTATGCGGGCTGGTCACCAAAGGCCACGTGCACTCCCTGGGTTGACAGTCGGCAACAGCTTGGCAACCCAGCGTTGTCGATTGCAACTCAAGGCCATAGCTTCACTAGAAGTGGTGAACTGCAGCTCAGAGACGTTTAACTCGCTCAAAGCCCACCGAGCTGCCCAACCCCGGCCCTTGCCCCGCCCTTTGCAACCGCGACGCGCTGTCGCCCCGTCAGCTCACACTCTTCTCGATCGCTCGAAGATGTCCGCGTCCGTCTCCTGCTGCCAGTCGGGGAGATCGGCCCAGTCGGCCACGTACCCCGGTTTCGGGTCCTCGAAGTGCCGGTACATCTGCGCGATCCAGCATGTCGCGACGAGCCGGCCCTTCTGCTCACGCGTCAGACGCGAGGAATGCCCACCACTCAGCTCGAGGAACTGACGCACCTGCTCATAGACCGCACCGGCAGCCTCCCGGTAGCGACCTTCGTACACACCAACGTACGCATGTCGGGTAAGAGCGCAGGCCCAGAGGTCAAAGGCCCCCGCGTCCTTACTGGCCGACGCCGCCAACGTGTACGAAGCCGCAGCATCGGTGTACCGGTTGCTGTCGAAAGCCAGCTCGCCCGCAAGCTGAAAAAGGTCGCCCGCCGCACCGCACAAGGCACGTGTCTCCTTGTCCGAGCGGCCGCCCAGGGCGCTCGTGAGCCCCGTGAGCTGATCGCGAACGATCGGGCGGACAGATCCCTTGGCACGTGCAAGCTGATACACCTGCCACAGGTGACCATTCATTCGGAGGAAGTCTTCGGAAGCTCGACGGTGGACCCTTCTGCGAGAGCTTCCGATTCCTCCGCAGAGAGGGCGGTCAAGGCCCCGGCAACCGTAATTATGCGGAAAAACTCGCGCCGAATCATGTCGTCGATATCCCCTGAGCCATAGCTGTCCCTGAAGACGACCCTGCGGACTCCGGGAGCGTTGCCGGGGACCCGGTTACCAGGGCGTCTAATTCAGCAAGGTCTAATTGCAACGCCGCTGCGTACTTTTGGCGCAACGACGGTTGGATCTCGGTTTCACCGCTCTCCCAACGGCCAACCGTGGTGCGGTCGACACCGAGCACATGAGCGAGCCCTTCTTGACTGTAACCCAGCGCTTTCCGCCGTTCAGCGAGTCCCACGACACCTCCCTACCCCACCCCGCCGACCGCCACTCGGCGGTCCCGCACGCCGTGCACGCTTCTGCATCGAGGCTGCCGCATGGATGCCGTGGAGCGCACCGGCGCGGAGCGGTTCTCTTGACGTTGTCAGCATCACCAACCGGCGCGAACCATCACGGGATGCGGTCGTGATGGCGAATGGCCAGATCGCTCGGCCTCAATGTCATGGGCTGGGTGGTCCACCGTCCCGGAGGCACCCCAGTGAGCACGCCACTCATTTCCTGTGGTTGGACCTGACGCGCAAATGCCAACTCGCCTGCGGCCACTGCTTCAACAGCTCGGGCCCGGACGGAACGCACGGCGCCATGACGCGTGAGGACTGGTTTACTGTTCTCGACCAGGGAGCCGGGTGTGGCGTACGCCGTGTGCAGTTGATCGGAGGCGAGCCGACGATGCACCCGGACGGTCCGGCCATCGTCGAACGGGCGCTGTCCCTGGGCCTCGGCATCGAGGTCTACAGCAATCTCGTGCACGTCTCGGACAAGTGGTGGGAACTGCTCGGGCGCAAGGGAGTCTCCGTGGCGACGTCGTACTACTCGGATCGGGCCGTTGAGCACAACGCGATGACCGGTCGCCCCAGCCACACCCGCACCCTGGCCAACATCAAGAAAGCCTTACGGCTCGGCATTTCCGTGCGTGTCGGGATCGTCGCTGCCTCCGAGGACAGCGTGTCGAGGCGGCGCGGAGGGAGCTCGAAGCACTCGGGGTGAAGCGCATCGGCCTGGATCACGTGCGCCCCTTCGGGAGGGGAGCGCACGGGCAGGCTCCAGAGCCCTCCGGCCTGTGCGGACGATGCGGCATCGGCAAGGCTTCCGTCGGCCCGGACGGCAACGTGTCCCCGTGCGTATTCTCCGCCGACACAATGGGCGTCGGAAACGTCCGGCGCTCCCCGCTGGCCGCTATTCTCAGCGGTCCCGTCATGGCCGAAGCACGCGCGTCCATTCGTGGCGCGGTCGCGAAAGGTGAGGACGAGGACGACGACGAATGCGACCCCGTGGGAGACGGGGAATGCTCCCCCGGATATCCGAGCAGCTCATGCAGCCCGAGGAACTGATGGACAACGACTCGCCCCATGCTGAAGCGCTGTGGGCGCTGGTGCGCCCGCACACCGGCGCACAACACGAGGTCCAACCCGCCTCGCGGGGAAACGGCTCGGACGTCACCGCCATCGTCAGGTGTGAACACGGCCCGGTCTTCATCAAAGCGTGCCGCAACCAGTCACGCGGCCGACGCGCTTCCATGGTCCGGGAGCGACTGGTCAATCCCTTGGTGCGGGCTGTCTCGCCGAAGCCGTGGTGGCACGCCGAGGACGAGGCGTGGACCGCACTCGGCTTCGAGGTCCTGGAAGGACGATCGTCGGACTTCACACAGGACTCGCCCGACCTTCCCGTGGTGGTCGACCTCCTCGACCGGATCGGGGGCCTCCGACTGCCGGCTGAGGCATACGACTGGCCGGAGACCCGCTGGAACCGGTTCGCCGGCGAGGGGGACGCCAAGCTGTTCAAAGGCGAGACGCTTCTCTTCACCGACGTCAACCCGGACAACTTCATGATCGGGAAGGGGCGAGCCTGGGCGGTGGACTGGTCGTTGCCCACCCGCGGGGCGGGGTTCATCGACCCCGCGTGCCTCGTCGTGCAGCTCATCGCAGCCGGACACTCCGCCGAGGAGGCCGAGATATGGGTGTCTGAGTGCAAGGCGTGGATGAACGCGGACGCAGCCGCCATCGACGCTTTCGCCGCGGCCACCCTCCGCATGAGCGTGTCACATGCGGACCGGCACCCCGACGCGGCCTGGTTGGCGGACATGGCCGACGCAGCACGGGCGTGGGCTGCCCACCGAGGTGTGTCCGAGAGGTCACGCTGATCGTGCAGGCGGCGCGGGGCCGGTCCTGATGTCCGCCGGGCGGGCCCTGGATCTCCGCCGGGCGGGCCCCGGCGACCGTTACTCTCCTGAAAGCAGCCGCCGAAGCGAGGGACCGCGATGGACGACGAACCGCTCGCCTCGGAGCCCCACCGCGTGGCGCCCCGGCCCGTTCGCCGCATCTCGCGGGTGCTGCCCGGCGTGCTGCTGGCGCTGTGCGTCGCGGGCTGCACCGGTGACTCCGGGGCGCGGAGCGCGGCCGGGGCGTCCGGTGCCGGAGCGGGCACCGCGGGGGTCGGCGACACGCTCTTCCCCCGGCTCGGCAACGGCGGCTACGACGTGCGGAGCTACCGTCTGGCCCTCGACTACACACCCGGCACCCGCCACCTGCAGGGCACCGCCCGGATCACCGCCCGCGCGGACCGGGCCCTGCACTCCTTCCACCTCGACCTCGCCGGGCTGCGCGTCCGTAAGGCCACGGTGAACGGCCGCCCCGCCAAGGCCGCCCGCAGCGGCACCGAGCTGGTCCTCACCCCCGCCTCGGCCCTCCCCAAGGGCCACACCTTCACGGCCACCGTCGTCTACGACGGCAAGCCGAAAACCCTCACCGGCGAGGACACCGGGAAGGAGGGATGGATCCGCACCGACGACGGCGCCGTGGCGCTCGGCGAGCCGACCGGCTCCATGACCTGGTTCCCCGGCAACCACCACCCCTCCGACAAGGCCGCCTACGACATCGCCGTCACCGTTCCCGAGGGCTACACCGCCGTCTCCAACGGAGAGCCGAAGGGCCGGCAGACCCGCGACCGCCACACCACCTTCCGGTGGCACATGGGCGAGCCCATGGCGAGCTATCTGGCCACCGTCGCCATCGGCCGCTTCGGCGTCCGCACCACGGCCACCGGCAAGGGCCTGCCCGTCTACGTCGCCGTCGACCCCACCGAGGCCGAACGCGCCAAGAACATCACCGCCCAGGTCGACGACGTCATCACCTGGGAGACCCGCACCTTCGGCCCGTACCCCTTCTCCTCCACCGGCGCGGTCGTCGACCACCTCCCCGGCCTCGGCTACGCCCTGGAGACCCAGACCAAGCCGTACTTCGACGCGGCCCCGGACAAGGCGCTCGTCGTGCACGAGCTCGCCCACCAGTGGTTCGGCGACTCGGTCACGCCCCGGGTCTGGAAGGACATGTGGCTCAACGAGGGCTTCGCGACCTACGCCGAGTGGCTGTGGGAGGAGGACCACGACGGCCGCACCGCCCAGCAGATCTTCGACGACTTCTACGACGGCACCGACGACGAGAGCGAGGGCATCTGGGACTTCCCGCCCGCCAACCCCCCGAGCGTCGCCAGCGTCTCCGACCCGCCCGTCTACGGCCGCGGCGCGATGGTGCTGCACCAGCTCCGCGGGGCCGTCGGCGACAAGACCTTCTTCTCCATCCTCCGCACGTGGCTCAAGGACCACCGGCACGGCAACGCGGACACAAAGCAGTTCATCGAGCTGTGCGAACGCACGTCGGGGAAGGACCTGACCCGCCTCTTCGACGTCTGGCTGTACGGCGAGGGCAAGCCGAAGAAGCCGTGACGGCTGCGGGCGGCCCGGGACCGATGTCCTTCCACGTGGCTACGGTCGAGCCATGACCACCCCGCCCGCCTGGATGCGACCGCCCCGCCCGGAAGGCTGGTTCGCGGAGGACCTGGACCGCCTCCCCGAGGCGCCGCGCCACACCGAGCTGATCGACGGAACTCTCGTCTTCAGGATGTCGCCCCAGCGGTGGCGGCACAGCCGACTCGTCACCACCCTGACCGCCGCGCTGACGTGCCGACCGGTGCCTACGCCCCCGCCGGAATCTTCCGGGCAGAGACGACCGGCCGGTCGGGCCTCCAGTCAGTAGTGGTAACGAGCCGCGAGGATCACGATCTCCTTGTCCGTGACCAGGTAGACCAAGCGGTGCTCGTCGTCGATCCGCCTCGACCACGCTCCGGGCAAGTGGTACTCGAGCGGCTCGGGCTTGCCGATCCCCGCGAAGGGGTCGCGCTTGACGTCCTCGATGAGCCTGTTGATCCGAGCCGGCATCTTGCGATCGTTCTTGAGCCAGGACGCGTAGTCCTCCCAGCCCTGATCCTCGAAGACAAGCCTCACGCAGCGCCCTCGCCGGCCGCATCCGGCGAGTCGGGGTCGATCAGCTCCCGCTCCGACACGTTGATGTTGCCCAGCGCGTTCTCGTATGCCTTGAGCAGTCGGCGTGCGTTCGCCGGCGAGCGCAACAGGTACGAGCCCTCGCGCAGCGCCGCGTAGTCCTCGGCCGAGACAAGTACGGCGTTGCCATGCTTGGAAACGATCTCGATTGCCTCGTGATCGTCGTTGACCTTCTTGATCAGCGGAAAGAGAGCCTTGCGGGCTTCGCTCGCAGTTATGGACATGACCTGCCCCTTTCCGACAGTGGTACTGAATAACGTACCACTCCTATCCCGGCACCATCCCAGCACGGCAGCGGCATCCCCGTAAGGGGGCTCAGACGCCCCCTCGTCACGACGTCAAGGACGCCCCTGACGCATCGGCCCCGACCATGCCGGCCATTCTGGGCGGAACCCTCAGCGCCGCGGCCACGAACGAGGCGAGCAGCGGGCGGCGGTCCTGTTCGTTCCAGGCGAGTACCAGGCGGCTGAGCGGCGCATCGGATACCGGTACGCCGACCAGGCCGGGCGGGAGCGGATCGACCAGTGACCGGGGAAGTACCCCGATCATCCGGCCCACTTTGATCATCTGGAGCAGCTGGACCACGTCGGCGACTTCCGGACCGGTGCCGTCACCACCCGGCACGCCCTTCCAGCGCGGCAGTGTCTCACCCTCCAGGTCGGCCATCCGCGCCGAAGCGAGCCCGGCCAGGCGGTGCGCGGAGGGGACGATGGCCACCCGCTCCTCGGCGTGGAGCGTCTCGTGGTCCAGGCCGTCGAGATCGTCGAACGGTACGTAGAGCAGGCCGACGTCGGCACGGCCGTCGAGCAGGAAGTCGGTGCGGTCGGCGGGGCCGCTGAAGAGGATGTCGACCCGGCGGGCATCGGGCTGGTGGGCGTACTCGGCCAGGATCCCGGACAGCAGGCCGGCGTCGCCGCCGGGCTTGAGTACGAGCCGAAGGTGGGCCTGGGTGTCGACGGCACGCCGGGCGCTGCGGACGGCGGCGGCGACCGCGTTGAGCGCGTGCCGTCCGTGCTCCTGCAACGCTTCCCCGGCCGGTGTGAGCTCGACGTGCCGGCTGGAGCGGAGGAACAGCGGGACGCCGAGCCGGGTCTCGATCCGGCGGATCGCCTTCGACAGCGCCGGCTGGGCGATCGAGAGCCGGGCGGCGGCCCGGCCGAAGTGCAGCTCGTCGGCGACTGCCACGAAGTACTCGAGCTCGCGGGTCTCCAGTTCAACCATGCCTGTAGGTTATCGCTGAATTCCATATTGATCTTGGACACTTGCGGCATGTGGTCGCAAGAATTGCCACATGATCCAGCACACGATGATCGTCTCCTTCGATCAGCCTCTGCCCGACGCGGAACTCGACCAATACCTTGGGGATATCGAACGGGCCATGCTCGACACCGGTCTCGCGCAGTCGGTCGTGGCCCGCCGCCACATTCCCGTTCCCGGGGAGGAGGCCATTCCCGCGCTGATCGCGACCGCGATCGTGCAGTTCGCCGTGGCCGACATCGACGCTCTGGCGAAGGGGTTCGCCGCGCCCGGCCTGCACGAGGTCATCCACCGCTGGCAGTCGCGGCACCCGTACAAGGTCGCCTGGGCGAACCACGAGCCGCTCGCATGAGCGTCGCATCCCGGAAGGTGGGTCTGGTCACCGGCGCGGGCAGTGGGATCGGCCGCGCGGCGGCGCTGGAGTTCGCCCGGTGCGGCGCCGCGGTCGCCGTGCTCGACATCGACGAGAGCACGGCCGCCGAGACCGCCGAGATGATCAGGGAGGACGGTGGAGAGGCACTGGCCGTCGCCGTCGACATCGGCGACGAACACTCCGTGCGGGCGGCCGTCGAGCGTACGGTCGCGGAGTACGGGGGCCTCGACTTCGCCGTGAACAACGCCGGCCTGGACTCCCATCACCGGCAGCTCGAGCAGATGACACTGGACGAGTTCGAGCGCGTGGTTCATGTCAATCTGGCCGGAACCTTCCTGTGCATGAAGTACGAACTGCCCGCACTGCGCCGCCGCGAGGGCGGCGCGATCGTCAACATCGCCTCCAACGGCGGCTTGTACGCGATCCCGACCGCCCCCGCCTACGTGGCCGCCAAGCACGGCATCGTCGGGCTGACCAAGGTCGCCGCGGTCGACTACGCACCGGACAGCATCCGGGTCAACGCCGTCTGCCCCGGCCCGACCCGCACTCCCGGGTTCGAGCGGGTGGCGGCCGGTACCGATCTGATCGCCATGCAGGAGGCGATCACGCCGCTCGGCCGGATGGCCAACCCGGAGGAAGCCGCGGCCGCCGCCGTCTGGCTCTGCTCGGACGCGGCGTCCTACATCACCGGCATCGCCCTGTCGGTCGACGGCGGACGGCGGGCATGAGGCCCCCGCCTCGCACGGGTACCGGGCCCTCCTGAGACCACATGGCCCCCGCGCTCTCCGTCGCCCGCGCTCCTGAGGAGCCGGGTGCGGAGGGGGCCGTCGGGGCTCGAGCCTCGCGCCCCATCGGGCACGGCCCGCCCTGCCCCGACCGCGCGAACGAGGCCGCCTCCCCTGACCCTGCCTGCCCACCCCGGCGGGCCGCACCGACGTACCTGCGCCGTTCCGCGCATGGCCGATCAGCGGCAGCGACCGGGTGAGAGGCGGTGAGAACGGAATCGGATCATTGAGCACACCCGCGTTCCCCCGCACGGGCGGGAAACCGCCCCGGAGCCTGTCCACGCCGACCGGCACCGCACTCGCCGTCGGCCTGGCGGTGATGACACTGGAAGGCTTCGATCTCGTCGCCTTCGGCGCGACCACACCACTGCTGCTCGACTACCGGCCCTGGGACCTCACGGTCGCCATGGTCGGCCTGCTGGGCAGCCTCACGCCCATCGGTATGCTCGTCGGCTCCCTGCTGGTCGGCCAGTTCACCGACCGGTTCGGCCGGCGCCGGACAACCCTGGTCAGCGCCGCGCTCGTCAGCGCCGGGATGTTTACGTGCGCCGCGGCTCCCCTCCCGTCCCTGTTCGGTGCGGGCCGTTTCGTCGTCGGGCTCGGCGCCGGTGCGATCTACCCGGCGATGGCTCCGCTGATCTTCGAACTCGCTCCTGACAGACGGAAGAATCTGTACTCGGGGATCGTGCAGTGCGGGACGCCCATCGGCGGTGCGTTCGCGGCCCTCACCGCCAATACGTTGCTGAACGGGCACAGTTTCCATGCGGAGTACCTGGTCGGCGGGTTCGCCGGACTGCTCGTGCTGCCCATCGCCTACACCTGGCTGCCCGAGTCCACGGAATACCAGCAGGCGGTGAGCACGTCGGCCCCGGCCCCCGGCAGCCGCGGTGTACGGCTGGTGCTGAAGCCGCCCTACCTCACCACCACACTGCTGTTCTGCGCCATGGCGGCCCTTTCGTTCCTGCTCATCTTCGGCATGAACACCTGGCTGCCGGAGCTGATGAGGACCGCGGACTATCCGCTGCGATCCTCGCAGACCTTCCTCATCCTGCTGAATCTCGGCGCCACCGTCGGCGGACTCGCCATGGCGCTGCTGGCCGACCGTGCCGGATCGAAGGGAGCGGTCACCGCCAGTTTCGTCCTCGGAGCCGCCGCGCTCGTCGGCATGAGCGCCAAGCTGCCGCTGCCGGTGCTCTACGGCATCGTGATCCTCGGCGGCTGCGGCGCGGTCGGGGTCCAGGGACTGCTCAATGTGTATATCTCTCGCACCTATCCGGTGACAGCGCGGGCCAGCGCGGTGGGCGTCGCGCTCGGGGTGGGCCGCATCGGCGCGATCGCCGGCCCCACGCTCGGCGGCTGGCTCCTCGCGGCCGACCTGGCACCCCGGTGGAACTTCATCCTCTTCGCCGTCCCCGCCGTCCTCGGCGCGGCTCTCGCCCTGGCTGCCGACGGACGAAACCCCACGGCCAGGGCCGTCCCACACCCGCGCCGCACCATCAAGGCTTTGCTGCGTCCCTGACACCGCCTCGTCCGCCGGTCACCGCGGACAGCGCACGGGCCAGCAGACGCCAACCCGGCCGACGTGCTCGGCCCCTGTGGGCCCGGCCGTCGGCCGGGCCCACAGGGGGTTTCTCAGGCATCAGGGACAAGGACGGAGTCGTCTTCGGCGCGGGCGCCGGGGAGTTGGTACCGGGCGGCGATCAGAGCAGCGTCGACATCGCGGGTGCCGGTGGCGATGCACAGCGTGTAGGCAACGTCATCGAGTCGCTGCTGTGCCTCCGGGCCGCCGTCCTCGGCGTGCAGGCCACGGAGGGTTTCGTACTGCTGGACGAGGTCGGCGAGAACCGCAGGGTGGGCCATGAGCATGGCAGGCTCCTCTTTCGCGTAAGGGGGTGGTACGAGCTGAGACGGCGGGCCCCGCGATGCGAGGCGCGGAATATCAGGCGGCCGCCGGGATTCGCTGAAGCTGCGGCTCGGCCTCGACCTGTTCGCGAATCGTGCGGCAGCTGCGGGAGATGAGGCGGGAGACGTGCATCTGGGAGATGCCCAGCTCCTCAGCGATATGGGTTTGGGTCATGTCGCGGAAGAAGCGCAGGTACAGGATGTACTGCTCCCGCTCCGGGAGCCGGCGCAGCCAGGGCTTGACCGATTCCCGGGCGATGACCGTCTCGTAGCGGGCCTCGGGCCGGCCGAGGGTATCGGCCAGCGAGTAGCCGTCCTCCGCACCGGCCAACTCGGCGTCCAGGGACAGGGAACGGAAACTGTCCATGGCTTCCATCCCGGCGAGCACGTCCTCTTCGCTCATGCCGGCGGCTTCGGCGACCCGCGCCACGGTCGGGGAACGGTCGGTGCCTCCCGCGGCGGCCAACTCGTGAAGGGTGACGCGGACCTTGTTGCGCAGTTCCTGAACCCGCCGGGGGACGTGCAGGGCCCAGCTGTAGTCGCGGAAGTACCGCCGAAGCTCCCCGACGATCGTGGGGATCGCGAACGACTCGAACGCGCCACCGCGCTGCGGGTCGTAGCGGCCGACGGCCTTGACCAGGCCCATCGCCGCGACCTGTCGCAGGTCATCCAGGTTCTCTCCACGGTTGCGGTAGCGGCGGGCGAGGCGGTGGGCCATCGGCAGCCAGGCCGCGACCAGTTCCCCGGCCAGTACCTCCCGCTCGGGTCCATCCGACGCCATTGCCAGCCGCTCGAAATCGGCCGCGGTGTCGGGGGCGTCGTCATGACGGTGGCGAGCGCGTGCGGGTGTGGTGCTTATCGGTGTCATCTTTGCTCCCTGCTCATTGCTGTTCAGCAGAGCGGGAGGCCGGAACGGCACATCTGGGGCCCACAGCGCGTACGCGTGGCTCCCGCCAGGTGTGCCTGCTTTCCGAAGCACCTCAGTCCCTGACTCTCCTAGCCCGCCTCACTGAGGTCAAACCGCTTTATCGCAACTGCGGCCCATGAGGGGTGGGTGTGCGATGCGTACCCTGGGCGTCCCGGGTACCCGAGGCGCAAGCCGTTGCCGAATCCCCCGGGCGAACGCGATGGCCAGGCTCTTCCGGTCCGGAATGGGGGCCGGTGGAGCCGCCCGCCCTCGGCGGTCAGCCGTCGATGCCGCCGCTCTCACAGACCTGCCGGGCGATGTCCCGCAGCTTCATGTTGCGTTCCTGGGACACCCGCCGCAGCACGTTGAACGCGTCGTCCTCACCGACCCCGAGACGTTCCATGAGGATGCCCATGGCCTCGCCGATGGTGTGCCGACTGGCGAGCGCCTGCTGGAGCTGGTCTGCGGTACGGGCGCTGGAGAAGGCGACCGCGGCGTGCGAGGCCAGCAGCCAGCCCGCCGTCTCACTGCCCTTGGTGAAAGCGGCCGGCCGCCGCGCGTACAGATTCAGGGAACCGAGTTCCTCCTCCCCCGTGTAGAGCAGGAACCCCATCATGCTCCCGACACCCAACGCGCGGGCCCGGCCGCCGAACTCGGGCCACCTCTCCTGCGGCTCGGCGAGGTCCTGGATCCGGTAGACCCGCTGGCTGCGGAGTGCGGCATCGAAGCACGGGCCCTCACCGAGCCGCTCCTGCAACTGGTCGGAGCGGACCACCAGCCCGTCGGTCGGGGCCAGGGTTTCCACCCGGTTGTCGCGGAAGACCAGGATTCCGGCCGCCTCACACCCCTCGACGATTTCCACAGCACGCGCGGTGATCCGCTCCAGCGTCGCGTCCACCGAGTCCTGCGCCAGCAGGTCCCGCGCCATCTCCGCCATCCGCTCGGCGAACCTTGCCCAGTCCATGACCGCTGTCCCTCTCGCCGTCATCCGTGTCTTCCACACGCCCACGGTGGGCACTTGGTGCGTGCATCCGCCGTCAGGGTATCCGGGGCGCCGGGAGGCCGTGCAGGGGTGATGGCGGTGGGACGTCGGCTGCGGCCCGGAGGGCGACGACGTCGGCGTGAGCGGTGCGGTCGCCGGGTGGGATGATCGGCGTATTCCAGTGTGAGGAGGAACCACTGTGCTGGTTCCGGCGTCCAGTGTGCGACGGGTAGCGGACTGCGAGGGCTGGGCCGTGCTGGTCCTGGCCGGGGAGGTGGATCTCGCCTTGGCTCCCGCCCTGCGCGAAGGCGTGGACGCGGTGGCGGGCGAGGGCCAGAGCTGGATCGTGCTGGACCTGGAGCAGGTCACCTTCATGGATTCCGCCGGGCTGGGCGTGGTGGTGTACGGGATGCGGCGTGCCGAGGCGCACGGGGGCCGCCTGCGCCTGGCCGGACCTGGTGCGCAGGTGCGGCGGCTGCTGCAACTGACCGGAGCCGATGCGGTGATCGGCGTGTTCGCCGACGTGGTCAAGGCGTGCGATGAGCCGTGCCGCTGATGTGCCCCCGCCGGAGCCTTCTGGTGTATCCGGAGGAGCGGGCAGAATACGGGGGGTGGACAGCTCCCCGAAGGCGGGTGCCGTCGTCCCCGCTGTGACGGGTAACGCGCTGATGGCCGCGCTGTTCGCGGCAGCGGGGGCCGGCGTGTACGCGGTGGACGCGGCCGGACTCGTGATCGCCTGCAATCCGTGGGCGGAGCGGCTTCTGGGCTACCCGCCCGGCACGCTGATCGGCGTCAACGCCCATCAGGCCCTGCATCCACCAGCGGAAGACGGCGGCGGGCTGCCCGCTCAGCACCCGATCCTCACCGACATCGCGCTGGGCAAGCGGATCAGCGGTGACCGGGCCGTCCTGACGCGCGCTGACGGCACCGCGCTGCCGGTGTGGTGGACCGCGGCGCCCCTGCCCGCCGACCTGGGGCACGGACCGGGAGCCGTGGTCGTCTTCCACGACGCGTCCGCCGAGCGTGAGCGGGCCGAGCGCCGCGCGAACCGCAACGCGCACAGCGAGACCATGCGCGAACAGGCCGAGTACGACTTGGCCGAGGTCACCTGGCTGAGCGAACTGACGCTGGCGATGGTCAGCACGCTGGACGCCGCTGAAACGCTGGAACGCCTGGCGCGTCTGCTGGTTCCCAACCTGGCGGACACCGCCCTCATCGACCTGACGAACGGCCGCACACGCCACCGGGCCGCCGCCGCCCACCACGCTCCCGGCATCCTGCCGGGCCCTTCGGACGACTCCTCGCCCCTGCCGTACCACCCTGCCCACGACGAGGCGCTGACCCGGGTGTTCCACGGCGCGGGAACCCAGCATCTGAAGCCTCCGTCGGCCGCCACCTCATCGGAATCAGCTGATCTGTTCACGCTGGTGGAAGCCCGGGAGGCGCTGGTCATACCGCTCAGGCTGCGCGCCAGCACCTTCGGGGCGCTGACGCTGACCCGCGCGGCGGCCAGCCCCGCCTTCAACGAGGCAGACCGCCTCCTGGCCGAAGAAGTGGCCCGCCGCGCCACGCTGGGCCTGGACAACACCCGCTTGCACGCCGCCCAGGCCGACATCGCCGCCACTTTGCAACGCGCCCTCCTGACGGACCTGCCCGCCGTCCCCGGCCTGGAGCTGGCCGCCCACTACCAGTCCGCACAGCGCGCCGCCGAAGTCGGCGGGGACTGGTACGACGCCTTTTTCCTGGACGACGGTGACCTCGCCCTGGTCATCGGCGACGTCACCGGGCACGACATCCAGGCAGCCTCCCGCATGAGCGAACTGCGCAACATGCTCCGCGCCCTGGCCGTCGACCGCCCCGAGGAAACCCCCGGCCAGATCCTGCGGCGCCTGGACACCGCTCAGGCCCGCCTGACCCTCGCGGACTCCGCCACCGCCGTCCTCGCCCGCCTGCGCCCCGCCCCTGACGGTGCCTGGGACCTGACCTGGTCGGTCGCCGGGCACCCACCGCCCCTGCTGCTCACCGCCGATGGCAGCGCCACCTACCTCACCGGCGGTCACACCATGCTCCTGGGCGTGCGCCCCACCTTCGAACGCCCCACCGCGCACGCCACGCTCCCCGCCGGCGCCACCCTGCTGCTCTACACCGACGGCCTGGTCGAATCCCGCACCCAGTCCCTCGACAACGGCATGACCCGCCTGCGCCAGCACGCCACCTCCGGCCGCCACTTGCCCCTGCCCCGACTCGTCGCCGAACTCGCCCGCGACCTCGGTGACGAGCGCGACGACATCACCCTCATCGCGGTCCGCGCCCCCGCCACCGCCCCCAACATCTGACGCCACGTTCGACGCTGAAGCTGCCGAGGAATGCGGACGCTGTTTCCTCCTCCAATGATCGGGAACCCGCTGAGCGAGCGGCCGTACCGTGGCAGTCGCCAACTCGGGCTTCGCCACGGCGGTCCATGGAGGTCCGCACACTTATGTTCAAGGCAATCGCAGACGTACTCCGCGCCATCGGCGGGGCCATCGCCACCGTCGTCACCCTGCCGTTCCGGGCCGTGGCCCGGCTCTTCGGTGGAGCGTCGGACACGGCGCACGGCCGTCACTGAACCCGCACGCACTGCCGTACAGGCCGGAAACCGGCCCAGAAGAGGCCCAGAAGAGGACCAGTCCGACGGCCCAGGACATCGTTGCCCCGCGTCGGGGCAGGAGCTGTTCGGGGACGAGTGCACCACCGAGGAGAGGATGGGGCCATGGCGCCGACTTCTGTGCCTGCCACCGCCTACACGCGGGCCGAGGACACGGCGCGGGCCGACCTACATCGTCGGTGAGATCAAACGCTTCTTCCGCGACACCTCCTGGGCCGTCCACGTCCCACGCCGACTGCAGGAACTGCGCGTGGACATCGCCCAGGCCAAGGAGCAGATCGCCGCCCACCAGGACCACGAACCGACCGTCAGGGAACTCGCTGAGCATCTGAAGCTGCGCGAAAACGAGGTCATCGACGGCATCGTCGCCTCCAACGGCTACACGGCCGGCTCCCTCGACATGCCAAGCGACGGTGGCGGCAACGGCCGGGCCACCCCCATGCGCTCCTATGCCGACACGCTCGGTGAAGCAGACGCCGCCATGGAGACCGTGGAAGACCTGCACACCCTGGCCCCGCTGCTTCAGCAACTGGATGAGCGAGAGCGCCGCATCATCGAGATGCGCTTCGGCCAGGAGATGACCCAGTCCGAGATCGGCGCCGACCTGGGCATCTCTCAGATGCATGTCTCCCGGCTCCTCTCCCGCACCCTCGTCCAGCTCCGCACCGGCATGCTCGCCTGAACTCCGCGCCGCACCTGCCCGGGACGTGTGTGAGCCCGGGCCGTATTCGTGCTCCTGCAGTGCAGGAGCACCGCCTGTGATCGACGACGATGTGCCGGAGTGCCCGGCCTGACGTGGGCGTGCGTCTTCGGGGGCGGAGCGTCGGCCAGGTGCTCAGCGGCCCCCGGATTGGACGATCTTCCGTACGTTGTCGATGTCACCGCAACCGGCGGTCGGTCAGTCCGCCTGCCCGCCCGGCCGCGGACTCGCCGCGGACCGGTGCGCGTTCCAGTCGGCGCGGCCGCCCGCGCCCATTACTCCGGTGCCGGCGGTGAACGTGGCCCCGCTCCGGCGCCGCAGCTCGCGCCGGGAGATGTGGGCGACGAGGGCGGGGAAGACCGGGCGCAGCGGCTGGCACCAGCGCAGCCAGGGCGGCGCGTAGACGCGGGGAGCGCGGCGGACGATACCGGCGGTGAGCAGGCCGGCCACCCGCGCCGGGGTCTGGACGCGGCGGGCGAACCGGGGCTGGTGTGCGCGCAGGGCCCGCAGTACCGGGTTGTCGTCGATGCCGCCGATCATGTCGGTGCCGGTCCAGTGCAGGTAGGCGACGCCGACGGCGATGCCCTCGGGTTCGAACTCGCAGCGCAGGGCCTGGGCGAAGGACTCCGCGCCCGACTTGGAGGCGCAGTACGCGCTCATCATGGGCGCGGAGCCGAACGAGGCGGTGGAGGCGACCTGGAGGAAGTAGCCGCGAGTGCGGGTGAGGTGGGGCAGGAAGGCCCTGACGGTGTTGGCGGCGCCGGTCAGGTTGACGTCGACGACCCTCCGCCACAGGTCGGCCCCGGTGTCGCGGAAGGGCCCGCTGACGGCGATGCCCGCGTTGGCCACGACGACGTCGGCGGGGCCGAGCCGTGCCTCGACCTCGCGTGCCGCGTCGTCCAGGGCGGCCGGGTCGGTGACGTCCGCCTCGACGCACAGGGTGGGCGCGGGCAGCCCGGCCGCCGCCTCCCGCAGCCCTTCCGCCTCCCGGCCGAGCAGCGCCACCCGTACTCCGGCCTCGGACAGCGCGGCGGCGAGGGCCGCGCCGACGCCGCGGGCGGCTCCGGTGACGACGGCCACGCGTCCGCGCAGCGGTGAGCCGCCGCTGTGCGGGCTCTGGCGGCGGGCGATGCCGTGGCGGCCGAGTCCTCGTCCGCTTGTCTTCATGGCCCTCCTCTCCTGCCGACGGGTCTGTCCCCACGGTTCTTCCGGCGTCCTCGTCTGCGCGGGAGCGGGTTGGGTCCGGCGGCACCAGTCCGGTCCCGCGAGGCCGATCAGTCCGACCGTCCGCGGACGGCGGGTGTCCGTCCCCACGTGGCCAGGGCTCTGAGGAGTGCCCCCCGCCCGCGGTGCGGCACGGTCCACAGCGTCTGCCCCCGCACCCCCCACCGCTCCAGCAGGGCGTTGGCCGCGAGGAACCCGCTCGTCGCCGCCCGTTCCATGAGCGCCACGGGCAAGCCGGTGCGGACCAAGTCGCCGGCCACGACCAGTCGAGGGTGCGGGGTGCGGACGGTGGGGCGGTTGCCGTAGCCGCCCACCGGGAACAGGGGGCAGTCGTCGTGCCACTCGTGGCGGGCGTCGACGACCGTGGCCTTGCTGGTCTCCGGGTAGACGCGGTGCAGTTGGTCGAGGAGACGCTTGTGTTCGACATCCCGGGGGGCGTCGGGCGGTACGGCGTAGGCGTGCAGTTCGACGACGGAGCCACCGGTGCGCGCGGTCCAGCGGGCCGCCTCGTCCTCGTAGCGTTCCAGCACGCTGATGTTGTCGAGGGTGCCGAAGCCGCTGGTGCCGAGGAAGCCGGGCCGGTCGGGTGCGACAGGCCGGTCCAGCCACAGGCGGCTGACCAGGAAGGGCGGTGCGGTGCGCAGCCGTCCGATCCGCTCGCGCCAGGGCGCGTCGCCCAGCTGTCCGCAGCGTGCGACCAGCGAGCGCAGCCCCGCGGTGTCCAAGGCGAGGACGACCCCGTCGTGGCGGCGCTCGTCCCGGTCGGAGGCGACCACGAACCCGCCGTCCGGGACGGGCGCGATGTGCTCGACGGCCGTGCCCGTGCGCACCTCGGCATGGTGCCGGGCCAGATAGCCGGCGAGCGGGTCCCACAGAGCGGCCGGGAAGGGGTCGCGGACCACGTCGAACAGCAGCCCTTCGGCGGAGCCGAGGAAGTAGATGTGGAACATCAGCGCCATCTCGGCCGCCGACAGCTCCCGCGGGTCGGCGAAAAAGCTGCGGGAGAACACCTCGAAGGCCAGATGGCGGGCGCTTTCGGGGAAGCGCACGGCGGCCAGGAAGTCGTGGGCGCTGGTGCCGTCCAGGCGTTCGTACACCTCCGGCACGCGCACGTCGAGCAGTGGCAGGGCCGCGACGGGGTCCATGGCGCGCAGGTCCGCGAGCCGGAAGGAGGGACTGCGCGCCACGAAGCCGAGCGCGCTGAACGGCGGGGTGCGCGGGACGTGCCGGAAGCTGTCGTGCAGGCCGCCGGCGTTGAGCAGCGGGTAGTCCGGGAGGCCGGTGAGCCGCTCCAGGCCGGGGTCGGTCCGGCGCAGCAGTCCGCGCAGATTGTAGTACTGCCGGAAGAACGCGTGGAAGCCGCGGCTCATGGTCACCGTGGTGCCGTCGCGCAGTTCGGTCGGCCATCCGCCGACCCGCCCGCCGAGACAGGGCCGCTTCTCGTACAGGGTGACGGCCACCGCGCGCTCGGCGAGCACGGTGGCGGCGGCCAGGCCGGCGATGCCCGCGCCGACCACCGCCACCGACGGCGGGGTCCCCCGCACCCGGGGCGCTCCGGGCCGGGCCGGCAGCGTCCGGGCCCGGCGGTCGCGTCCCCGGCGCGCGGCGCCCTGGCGCGGGGTCCTCATGCGTCCTGCCTCCGGTCCTGCGTCCGGTGGGCGACGAAGGTGTGGGCGATGCCCGTCTGCCAGCCCGGCAGCGGCAGCGCGCGGACCTGGTCGAAGCCGGCCGTGCCGAGGCGCCGCGCGAACCGCCCGGCGGTGTCGAACTCCAGCACGCTGCACCACAGGTGCCGGTAGAGCGTCCCGTCCCCCAACAAGGTCGCGACGGGCTGGACGACGCCCCGGCACACCAGCGTCCACACCGCGCGGTCGGCGCGCCGCCCGCGGAGGGTGTACTCGTGCACGCCGAGCCGGCCGCCAGGCCGCAGCAGCCCGCGCACGCCGGCGAGGACGGCGTCGGGGTCGGTGACGTTGCGGAACAGGTAGGCCGCCAGAACCGCGTCGAAGGGGCCGCGCACCCCTGCTTCGGCCAGCCGCTCGGCGGGGGCGTGCACGAAGGTCACCCCGCCCGCCCACGGCTTGGCCGCGGCCCGCCGGAGCATGCCGGCCGAGGCGTCCACGGCCGTGATGTCGGCGGCGGGCAGGACGGACCGCAGTGCGGCGGTGGAGGCGCCGGTGCCGCAGCCGAGGTCGAGCAGGCGCAGCCCCTGCCCATGTCCGGGCAGGCCGAGCCGGCGCACCGAGCGGCGCAGGTGGGCGTGGTAGCCGGGGTTGGCGGCCACGAGCGTGTCGTAGCTGCGGGAGGCATGGTCGAAGGCGGCGGCGAGGCGCTCGTCGCGCAGCAGCGTCATGCGGTCTCCGTCGGGGGGAGGGGCGGGGCGGGCGGGTCCGGCGTGGGACACGGCGCAGTGGCGGGGCGCACCGGCGGACGCGGCGACGCGGGCAGGTCGAAGGGGCGGCGGGGCAGGCGGGGCAGCTCCAGGGCGGAGCGCAGCATCGGCCCGATGGGCGTCCGCAGGCCGATGGACACGTCCTCGTGCAGACGGGTGGCTCCGTCGAGGAAGCGCAGCAGCCGTGCCATGGGCACGCGGGCGAACAGGCGGCTGAACAGCTCCGGGCCGTCGGCCCGGCCGCTGTCCAGGGCACGCAGCAGGACGGCGTCCATGGCACGGGAGCGCGCCGAGTGGGCGGCGGGCGGCACCGGGCGGCGCCCACGGCGCAGGGCGTCGGCGACGGCCCGCGTCTGGCGCTGCAGTCCGGCGAAGGTGTAGCCGGTGGCGGGGCGGGTTGCTCCGCCGGCGGCGCCGATGTGGAAGACCGAGGCGCCGGCCTGCCGGGGGATCGGCGCGTCCGTCATCGGGATGACGCCGGTCTCGGTGGCCAGCACCTGCCGTTCGCCGAGCCGCAGCACTTCATCGGCGTAGTGCCGTACGGCGGCCTCGTAACGGTCCGGCGTGAGGGCGCGCGGAGAGAACTCGGTGTACTCCACGAGCGCCTCGCACGGCCCGAGTGGCAGGACGTAGCCGAAGGACAGGCCGTGGGCGGGCTGCGGGGTACGGAAGTCCATCAGCTCCACTGCGGCCGGGTCGAAGGCGGGCCGGGCGGTGCGCACGAACCAGCCGTGGAAGTGCTGCAGCAGAGTGGTGCGAGCGGCCGGCAGGCTGCTCGGGGGACGGGAGTCCAGCACCCAGCGGGCGCTGAGCACCCGCACCCGGCCGTCGGTGTCCCTCAGGTGGACGTGAGCCCCACCGGGCTCGTCCTCCACCGTTTCGACGATCGCTTCCAGGCGCCGGACGTTGGGGCTGTGGGCCAGGTCCCGGGAGACCAGGCGCTCGAAGTCGGCGGAGTGGATCATTCGGTACCGCAGCGGGGCGATGTCCCCCTCGACCGGGGCGCCGGTGCGCGGGCGCACCCTCAGCCGCCGCCACTCGGCCCGCACCGCCGCGTCGAACCGCCCGGGTCCCGCCGCCCAGTAGCACCAGGTCCGCGGCGGCGGCCGCAGCGGACCAGGCGGCGCGTCCACCAGGACCACGGACGGTGTCCGCAGGCCGGGAACGCGTCCGGCGAGCCGGTGGGCCAGCGACAGCCCGGCGGCGCCCGCCCCCACAAGGGCCACGTCCGTCTCCGGCACGGCGCCTCCCTTCCTGGGTCTGCTTCCGACCCGGTCTGCTTCCCACCCGGTCTGCTTCCGACGCGGTCTGCTTCCGACGCGCGGCGGCGGGGTCCTACGGCGGTGAGGGGCTCCGGGGTGATTCCCCCGCCGCCCGGCGGATGGGGCACACGACACCCGTTTCCGGATATCTCGTCACGGTTTTCCACATTGTGTACCCCGGCGGATGCAGGGCGCCCCCTGACGGCGAGCGCCCGAGCGCCGGACACGGCACCGTGAAGGGGCGGTGGTCGCCGCGATCGCGTGCGGCGTTCGCACATCCGTCCGCGCCGCCCGCGAAGCAGACGTGTGACGAGAACGACGGACACGACGGAGGGAACCGGAATGCGTCCCACCCACGCGAAGGACCCTGCGACCGCGCCGCCGTGCCTGGTCGCGGTGGTGGAGGCGCCCGTGGCGTCACCTCCGCGCAGCCCGGTGGCCGACGGCGGCGCAGGACATGGCACGACGGAGGCGTGGCCCGCGGCGAGCGGGCCGCTTCCCACCGGATCCGCTGAGGTGCGCCAGATCGACGCCGACGTGCCCGGCGCCGTCGGCCGGATGCTCGGCCATGTGCTGGCGGAGCGCCTGCCCCGCGCTCGGCTGGCGGATCCGCTGTTCGCCGAGGAGCTGGCCGAACGGGTGACACGCTTCACCCTGGAGGGCGGCAAGCGCACGCGCGCGCAGCTGGTGTGGTGGGCCTCGCGGGCCTGCGCCGGCCGGGATCCGGTGTCCGCGGCAGCGGCCCTGCGGATCGGGGGCGCCCTGGAACTGCTCCAGACCTGCGCGCTCGTCCACGACGACGTCATGGACCGGGCGGTGCTGCGGCGCGGCCGGCCCGCGCTGCACACGGACGTGGCCGATTGGTACGCCGACCGGGTGGGGCCCGAGCGGGCCGAGCGGTTCGGGCAGTCGGCGGCGGTCCTCGCCGGGGATCTGGCGCTGGCCTGGGCCGACGACCTGATGGCGGAAACGCCGCTGGCGCCCAGCACCGGGGTGGTGGTGCGGCGGCTGTGGAGCGACATGCGCACGGAGATGGTGGCGGGCCAATACCTGGACGTACGGGGCCAGATCAGCGCCACGCGGTCCCTGTCCCGCGCGCTGCGCGCCGCCTGCCTGAAGAGCGCCCGGTACTCGGTGGAGCGGCCCCTCACCCTGGGGGCCGCCGTGGCGGGCGCGGACGAGGCGACGCTGCGCCGGCTGTGCGACGCCGGCCGCTGTGTCGGCTTGGCGTTCCAGCTCCGCGACGACCTGGACGACGTCTTCGGCGGCCCGCGGGAGACCGGCAAGGCGTGCGGCGGCGACGTCCGGGAGGGCAAACCGACCTATCTGGTCGCGGTCGCACGTGCGCGGGCCGAGGCCGCCGGCGACGGCGCCGCGCTCGCCGTGCTGGAGCGGTGGCTCGGTGACGCGACGCTCACCGAACGCGGCCTGGACGAGGTGCGGGACGTACTGATCGCGACAGGGGCGCGCGCCACCGTGGAGACCAGGATCGACCGGCTTGCCGCGCACGGGCTGGGACACTTCGACAGCGCCCCGCTCGACCCGGAGGGCACCGGCCCGCTGCGCAGTCTGCTGCTCGCGGCGGCCGGGGCTCGACCGGGTGGGGATGCCGCCGTACGCCTGCGGCCCGCGCACGATCCGTGCGGGACTCGGCCCTGCGGCACCGAGGGGACCGGCCGATGACCCGCGCCCTGCCCGGCCCCACGGACCACGTGGTGGTCGTAGGCGCCGGACTCGCCGGGCTGTCGGCGGCGCTGCACCTGCTGGGCGCCGGACGCCGGGTCACCGTCGTCGAACGCGAGGACCTGCCCGGCGGCCGGGCCGGACGCCTCGACCTGGCCGGTTACCGGATCGACACCGGGCCCACCGTGCTGACCATGCCGGAGCTGGCCGACGAGGCGTTCGCCGCCGTCGGCGACAGCCTGTACGAGCGGGTCCACCTGGTCCCGCTGCACCCGGCCTACCGGGCCTGCTTCGCGGACGGCAGCAGTCTTGACGTGCACACCGGAGCGGACGCGATGGCCGCGGAGGTGGAGCGGTTCGCCGGGCCGGCCGAGGCGGCGGGCTACCGGCGGCTGCGCGACTGGCTGGAGCGGCTGTACCGGGCTCAGATGCGCCGGTTCATCGACGTCAATTTCGACTCGCCGCTCGGCCTGTTCAACACCGACCTCGCCCGGCTGGCCGCGCTGGGCGGCTTCGGCCGTCTCGACGCCCGGATCGGCCGTTTCCTGAGGGACGAGCGGCTGCGCCGGGTGTTCTCCTTCCAGGCCCTGTACGCGGGTGTGCCCCCGGCGCGAGTGCTGGCCGCCTACGCGGTCATCGCCTACATGGACACCGTCGCCGGCGTGTACTTCCCCCGGGGCGGCATGCACGCCCTTCCGCGGGCGATGGCGGAGGCAGCCGCCGACGCGGGCGCCGAGCTGCGGTACGGGCAGCAGGTGACCCGCCTGGAGCGGTCGGGCGAGCGGATCACGGCCGTCGTCACCGACACCGGCCGCATCCCGTGCGACGCGGTCGTCCTCACTCCGGACCTGCCCGTCGCCTACCGGCTGCTCGGCCGCCGGCCACGCAGACCGCTCGGGCTGCGCCACTCCCCCTCCGCGGTCGTGCTGCACGCCGGCACGGACCGCACCTGGCCCCACCTCGCCCACCACACGCTCTCGTTCGGCGCGGCATGGCACACCACGTTCGACGAACTCACCCGTGCCGGACGGCTGATGAGCGACCCGTCGCTGCTCATCACCCGCCCCACCGCCACCGACCCCGGCCTCGCGCCGCCGGGCCGCCACCTGCACTACATCCTCGCCCCCTGCCCCAACACCGACATCGGCCCGCACGCGGCGGCCTGGTCCGACCTCGGCCCGCGCTACCGGGACACGCTGCTGCGGGAGCTGGAACGACGCGGGCTGGACGGCGTCGAAGCCGCCCTAGAGGAGGAGTGCCTGATCACCCCGGCCGACTGGCACACCCGGGGGCACGCCGCCGGGACACCCTTCTCCGCCGCCCACACCTTCGCCCAGACCGGCCCGTTCCGGCCGCGCAACCTGGTGCGCGGCACGGAGAACGCGGTTCTGGCCGGCTGCGGCACCACGCCCGGCGTCGGCGTGCCGACCGTGCTGCTGTCGGGGAAGCTGGCCGCGGCCCGCGTGACCGGCGTACCCGGACGCGGGACCACCCGCTCGCGCCCCTCTGCGACCACCGCCCACCCGGCGAGGGCCGGCGCCCCGGCTCGCCCGCGTTCCTCGGTCCCGTCCGTGTTCCGGGCCGCCGCGCGGGAGGCGGCGGCCACCCCACGAGCGCTCGAGGCACCTCGCCCCGGCCTGACCGGCGCGCAGGAGCCGCCGGCCTCCTCGCCGAAGCCCCCGGCCGCCGCACTTCAGCGCCCGGCGCCGGAAAGCCCCCCGGCCGATCTCACCGACCCCACGGCCCCCGCGACCGAAGGCAGGACCGGATGACCGATCGAGAGCTCGACGCGGCGGGGATCACCGATCCGGCGCTGCGTGCGGCCTACCGCCACTGCCGCGCCCTCAACGCCCGGCACGGCAAGACCTACTTCCTCGCCACCCGGCTGCTGCCCGTCGAACGCCGGCCCGCCGTGCACGCCCTGTACGGCTTCGCCCGCTGGGCCGACGACATCGTCGACTCCCTCGACCCCGGCACCGGAGCGGAGGTGCGGGTGCGGGCGCTGAGCCGGCTCCAGGGCGAGCTGGAGGAGGGGCTGCGGCGGGGCGGCAGCGGCGAGCCCGTGGTGCGCGCACTCGCCGACACCGCCCGCCGCTACGCCATCGACCACGCCCACTTCCGGGACTTCATGACCGCGATGCGCTCCGACCTAATCGTGACGGACTACCCCACCTACGCCGACCTGCGCGCCTACATGCACGGCTCGGCCGCGGTGATCGGGCTCGAGATGCTGCCGGTGCTGGGCACGGTGGTGCCGCGGGAGGAGGCCGCGCCGTACGCCGCGGCGCTGGGCGTCGCCTTCCAGCTGAGCAACTTCCTGCGGGATGTCGGCGAGGACCTGGACCGCGGGCGCGTCTACCTGCCCGCCGACCTGCTCGCCGGTCACGGCGTGGACCGGGAGCTGCTGGTCCGCAGCCGCGCGACGGGCCACCCGGACCGCCGGATCACCGCCGCGCTCAAAGAGTTCGAGGCGCTGACCCGCGGCGTGTACCGGGTGGCGGTGTCCGGCATCGAGATGCTCGAACCGGTGGCGCGGCCCTGCATCCGCACTGCGACCGTCCTGTACAGCGGCATCCTGGACACCGTCGCCCGCGACGGCTACGCCGTGCTGCACCGGCGGTCGGTGGTGCGGCGGCGGCGCAGGGCGGTGGTCGCCGTCGACGGGCTGGCCCGGGTGGCGGCGGCCCGGCTGCGTGCGCGGACCGGTCCCGGACACCGGCCGCCCGCTTGCGCCCGGCCCCTGCCCGCGGCCGCGCCCTCCCCGGCGATGGCCGTCCGCTCCGCCGAGGAGGCCGCGTGAACCGCCCTCGCCTGCCGCTGTCGCTGCGCCGCCACGCCGTGCCCTGGGGGCGTCAGCGGCCCACCTGGCGCGAGGCGCGGCCCGCGGTGATCGCCGGGGCGCTGAAGCGGGCGCAGGCCCGCCCGTCCGGGAACTGGTACGTCGTCGGCGCCTCCCGCGCCCTGCGGGGGGACGGCAAGCTGGCGCGGACCGTGGCGGGTCAGGAGGTCGTGGTCTGGCGCGGGCCCGACGGGCGCCTCGTCGGCGGACCGGGGATCTGCCCGCACCTGGGGGCTCCGCTGCGGGACAGCCCGGTGCGCTGCGGCACGCTGGTGTGCCACTGGCACGGGCTCGCCCTGGACGGCAGCCCGTACGCGGGCTGGTCGCCCTTGCCGGTGCGTGACGACGGGGTGCTGGTGTGGGTGCGGCTGGACACGGTGGGCGGGGAGGAGCCGCTGGACGCACCGGTCGTACCGCGGCGGCCCGAGCCCGCCCGCGCCCTGACGGCCGTCTACACCGGGGTGGGTGTCTGTGAGCCCGAGGACGTGCTGGCCAACCGGCTCGATCCATGGCACGGGGCGTGGTTCCACCCTTACTCGTTCGTCGACTTGACGGTGGTGGACGCGCCCGGCGGCCCGGCCTGCGCGGCGGACGACGGCGCGGACGCCCTTACCGTCGACGTGTCCTTCAAGGTGGCGGGCCGGCTGGTCGTACCGGTCCGTGCCGTCTTCACGGCGCCCGAACCCCGCACTGTCGTCATGCACATCGCCAAGGGCGAGGGCGCGGGCTCCGTCGTGGAGACCCACGCCACCCCGCTCGGCGCGGACGCGTCCGGCCGCCCGCGCACCGCCGTCATCGAGGCGGTGGTGACCGCCTCGGACCGTCCGGGCTTCGCCGCCGCCCGCCGGGCCGCGCCGCTGCTGCGTCCCCTGGTGCGCGCCGTGGCCGGGCGGCTGTGGCGGGACGACCTGGCCTACGCCGAGCGGCGCTGGCAGCTGCGGTCGACGGGCCGCTTCCCGGGCTGAGCGGAGCGCGAGGCGTTCCCGAGCCCGTTCTCCCACCCGACGGTCACCGGCTCGACCGGCGCGCGCCGGTCGAGCCCTCAACGCGTTCAGTGTCCGGTCGGCAGGACAGCGCCTCCAGGGCCGACCAGAGGTCCGTGACTCATGAGTCGGAGTAGCTGAAGTCGCCAACGGTCCAACCGCTGACGTCCTTGATCGCGACGCGGTACATTCCCCCCGTCTCGGGGATCCCCATGCTTCCTTGCAGGATTCGGGCCACGTGAAAATGCAGATGGGTGGGCAGCCCACCGCGGTCGGGCCCCTCCTGCGTCCCGTCGGCGGTGAAGACACCGGCGAAGGGGCGGAGACGGTCCGAGTCCCTCAGGATCTCCGACACACGCCGCCTCCACACGGCTTCGGGAGCCAACCGTCCGGTGATGACAGCGCCGCCGGTGACCACGGTCAGCGACATCTGATTGCTCTGCTCGGACTCCACCATGGCGGCCACGTCAACGAGTAGTTCGTCAGCGTTCGACATGAGAGCCGATTTTATTCATCGATCCGGCCGGCTGTATCCCACTGGACGCGGCGGCTGACGTGCCGGGGCCCCTGCCGGGGTCGCCCCCGGGTCAGCGACGCGGGGGAGTTCACACGTTGAACCGGAATGCCTGCGGCCGATCCTGACCTGCGGCGGAGCTCCATCCACTGCTCTGACCAGCCATTTCTCCGTTGGCATGCGTTATGGCTGTTTACGTACGAGATCTGCCCCGTCTGCTTCTGGGAGGACGACGCCATCCAGTTTCGGTGGCCCACCGTGGATGGCGGAGGCCCTGAACTGCGGAAATGCGGGCGCCTCCCAGCACCATCCCAGCACGGGAGGCCGAGGTCGTGCAGCCAGGGCTGGGCGGCGAGGAAGGCGTCCGCGTGGTCCGCCGGGATGTTGGACAGCAGGGCGACCCGGGCGCGGTCCCGCAGGGTCCGCACTAGGTGACCATGCGGTCGTCGACGCGGGACCAGCTGTCGATGTCGGTGAGCCGCAGCTCTTCGATCGTGTCGGCGTCGGCAGGGCGGGACAGCGCGTGCAGTACGTCGGTGCAGTACGCGGATGCGGTGTGCCGGCCGGCGTCGTAGGGCAGGCGGTGGGTCCAGTAGGCCGTGGTGAAGGCGTCGGCGGAGGTGTGGCAGCGGGCGGCCATCTTCTCCAGTGCGCCCGGGCGTTGGTGGCGGGCGATGACCCCGAAGAGGTCGAAGAGCACGATGCGGCGGCGGTCGGTGGTCATGAAGGTCGGTTCCGTTGGGTCTCGGGGCGTCGAGTTCAGTGCCGGTCGGGCAGTGCGCGGGCGAGGGAGTCGAGGGCGGCCAGGGCGTCGGGGCCCGCCGGGGCGAGCACGACGCTGGTCGCCCCGGCGGCGTGGCGGGCGTCGATCGCCGCGCGGGCTTGGGCGGGGGTGCCGGCGATGCTCAGCTGACGGACCCAGTCGGCGGGCATCGTCCGGGCGAAGTGCCGGGCGTCGGGGCTGGCGGCGCGGTGTGCGTGCAGTTCCTCGGCGAAGGGCAGGGGGTCGATGTGCGCGGCCCACTGCGGCTCACCGACCGACTCCAGGACGGCGCGGACACGGGTCAGGGCGGCTTCCTCGTCGTCGTCCACGGCTGCAGCGTCGTAGACGACGGTCTCCCGAGGGTTCGCGGAGGCGCCCAGGTTGCGCAGGGAGGCGGTGATGTACGCGGGTGCGGCGGGCTCGGCCAGCAGGAGCCCGTCGGCGACCTCGCCCGCGACTGCCTGCGACTTGGGGCCGCGGACGCCAAGAATCACCGGGGGGACGATGTCCGGGATCTCGGTGAGGACCACGCCTTCGCAGCGGACGTACCGGCCGTTCTCGGGACCGGGCTCACCTGCGATGAGCAGGCGCAGCGCCCTCGCGTACTCCTTGATCAGCGTCAGAGGACTTTCGGGCCAGGACCCGACCTGGCGCATCCAGCCGGGCATGCCGTGGCCGATCCCCGCGATGAGCCGGCCGGGGTGGAGCTGGGCGAGGGTGGCCAGTTCCATCGCGGCGAAGGCCACGTTGCGGGCGCCGGCGGGCATGATCCCGATCCCGACGGTGAGGTTCTTGGTGGAGGCAAGGACGGTGGCGGCCTGGGCGACACCGCCGCGCCAGCCGAGGTCCTCCACCACCCAGACCTGGTCGAACCCCAGCTCCTCGGCGCGCCGGACATAAGGCAGCACCTCGCCGACGGGGAGATCGAGCGGCAGCATCACACCGACAGGGCCGCGGGCGGGGGGTGCGGGTGACTCGGACATCTGGGGCTCCTTCGGTCGGCTGAGGGCATTGCTCCCGGCCCTGGTGACCGGGGGAGGAGAGCTTGTGCGGCACGGCTGTCAGGGACCGTGCCGCACAAGCGGTCAGTGGACGCCGGCCGCCATCACGGGGCGGCGGGCGCGGTCGGGTCCGGCGTGCAGGACGCCGGCGCTCACGGCGGTGGTCGCGCACAGCAGGGTCAACAGGACGAAGGCGTGGTTGAGGGCGACGACGTGGGTCAGCCAGCCGATCACGGCCGGGCCGGCGAGCATGCCGACGTAGCCGAGTCCGGCGACGCGGGAGACGTTGGCCCCGGCGGCGGAGGGGTCGGCGTGGCCGGCCGCGCTGAACAGCTGCGGGACGCAGCCGGACAGCCCCAGCCCGAACAGCGTCCAGCCGGTGAACACCGCCCACATCCACGGGCCCAGGGCCACGAGGGTGATGCCGACGGCGGCCACAGCCGCGCCATGACGCAGGATCGCCAGGGAACCGAACCGGGCGGCGACGCGGTCGGCGAGCAGTCGGCCGACGGTCATGGCCGCGGCGAAGGTGCCGTACGCGAAGGCCGCCGCACCGGCGGACGCACCCATGACGTCCTTCAGGTGCAGGGCGCTCCAGTCGTTGGCGGCGCCCTCGCACAGCATCACCATCAGCGCCAGGACGGCCAGCAGCCAGACCCGGCCCGTGCTGCCGGCGCCCTCGGCGGGCAGTGACGTCCCGGCCTTCTCCGCAAAGCCCGCGCTCGGCATCGTAGGGGTCGGGCAGTTCCTGGTCGCGCTGGTCTTCGGCGAGGTCGTCTCGCAGTTCCCGCTCGCGGGCGGGCTCTACCAGTGGGTCAGACGACTGTGGAACGGGCGATATGCCTGGTTCAACGCCTGGATCTACATATGCACCATCACCATCGGCATCACCAGCACCGCACTCTTCAGCTCGGACTTCCTGGCCAGCCTCTTCGCCGGAACCGCCGACGCGCCCGGCATCAGCTCCACCCCCACCCAGCGCCTGTGGATCGCGATCGGCATGACCGTCATCTGCCTGATCTGCAACTGCTTCGGCACCAGGACACTGGCTCTGATCTCGAAGATCGGACTTGCCGCGGAGCTGATCGGCATCGTTCTCGTGGGCCTCTACCTGCTGATCTTCGAACGGCACAACTCCGTCTCGGTCTTCTTCCAGACCAGCAGTTCCAACCACGACAACTACCTCGTGGCCTTCATCGCCGCCTCGCTCGTCGGGCTCTTCCTCTTCTACGGCTTCGAGGCATGCGGCGAGATCGCGGAGGAGGTCCCCAATCCCTCCCGCAGCATCCCGCGGGCCATGCAGCTGACCGTGGCCGTCGGTGGAGTGGCCGCGCTCCTCGCGTTCGTCGGTTACGCCCTCGCGGCTCCGGACCTCGCTTCGATCCTCTCGGGCAAGGACACCAACCCGATCCCCTCGATCCTGCAGAGCTCGCTCGGCATCGTGGGCACGAAGGCGGTGCTCGCGGTCACCATCACGTCCTTCATCGCTGGCGTGATGAGCCAGCAGGCCGCCGCGAGCCGGATCGTCTTCTCCTTCGCCCGCGACGACATGTTCCCGGGATCCCGCGTCTTCTCGCAGATCTCCCGCAAGCGCCGCGTCCCCATGAACGCGTTGCTGGCCGTGAACGTCGTCCCGGTGCTGATCTACGTGTTCGTCTACTTCTCGCCCGACTCCCTCACCAAGATCGTGTCGTTCCAGGTGCTGGCCGGATACGCGGCGTTCATGATGGTCGTACTGGCCGCGCTGCGGATGCGCCTGAAGGGCTGGCGTCCCGCCGGAGCCTGGAGCCTCGGCCGCTGGGGATTCGTGGTCAACGTGGCGGCCCTGGTCTACGGCGTGCTCGGGATGGTTCTTCTCGCTCTGCCCACCGGCGGCTCGGGAACCTCGTTCGTGGACCAGTGGATCGCACTCGTCGGTTTCCTCGTCGTCTCGGCCGTGGGTCTGGTGTATCTGCTGACCATGAAGCCGGACCGCAAGTCGACCGCGCCGGAAGGCGACGCCATGGAGGTGGCCGAGCGCCTGCGCAGCCGCGCCGCGGCCCTTGAGAGCACGACCGGAGGGAACCCCGCATGACACGCGTCCTGTATCTGTACGGAGGCTGGCCGGGGCACAAGCCCTACCAGGTGGCCGAGGGGTGGGCCCTCCCGATCTTCAAGAGCCTCGGATTCGACGTCGACGAGACCAACGACATCTTCTCGCTCGACGCCGACCTCACCGGCTACGACCTCATCGCGCTCAACTGGAACAACGCCCTGCTGTCCGAGGGGCTGACCGCCGCCCAGGAGTCGAACCTGCTTGGGGCGGTGGAGAGCGGCACCGGGATCGCCGCCTGGCACGGCGCGGCTGCCGCGTTCCGCACCAGCCTCAAGTACCACTGGCTGCTCGGCGGCAGCTTCCTCGAACACCCCGCGGGCGAAGGCGTGAAGTACCCCTACGAGGTCACCGTCACGGACACCGGCCACCCGATCACCGCCGGGGTGAAGGACTTCCGGGTCGCGTCGGAGCAGTACTACATGTCCGTCGACCCCAACAACCACGTCCTGGCCGAGTCCACCTTCACCGGCGAACACCTGGCGTGGCTGGAGGGAAAGACGATCCCTCAGGCATGGACCCGCACCTGGGGCGAGGGCCGCGTCTTCTACAGCGCGGTCGGACACGACCTCGACGACCTCCAGAACCCGGACGTCACCCGCCTGTGCACCCAGGGCTTCGCCTGGGCCGCCCGTCAGAACGCCTGATCCCACCGTCCGATCCGAGCTGATTGGGAACACACCATGCCTGTCCTCACCGGAGGCCAGATCGTCGCACGGACCCTGCGCAACTACGGGGTCGACGTCGTCGCCGGTATCCCCGGCCACGGCATCTGGTCACTGACCGACGCCTTCCTGGACGACGAGTCCAGGATCCCCTTCATCCAGACCTTCCACGAGCAGAGCGCTGTCCACCTCGCCGACGGCTACTACCGCGTCACCGGCCGCCCGCAGGCCGCGGTGACCTCCATCGGCGCCGGCGCGAGCAACACCGTCATCGGCATGGGCACCGCGTTCACGGACTCCACCAGTGTCCTCGTCGTCACGGGCGGCCCGCCGACCCACATGCGCGGCCACGGACTGCTGCAGGAACTCGACCGCTACACGGCGAACGACTTCCCCAAGGTGGCCGAGGCCGTCAGCAAACGGCACTGGGTCGTCACCCGGGTCGAGGAGCTCCCCTTCGTCCTGCACCGTTGTTTCAACTCCATGCTGACCGGCCGCCCGGGCCCGGTGCACCTCGAAGTCCCCATGGACGTACAGGCCGAGGCGGCGGACGTGCAGCTTCACGACCTGGAGCGGCGCATCCCGGTCGGCCGCCAGCACCCCGACCCGGAAGCCGTGGAGCGTGCGGTCGACGTGCTGCGCGCGGCCACCCGGCCGGTCATCGTGGTCGGCGGCGGTGCGATCACGTCCGAGGCGTCCGACCAGGTCCTCGCGCTCGCCGAGCGGTGGCAGATCCCGGTCGTCACCACCTGGAACGGCAAGAGCGCCTTCCCCGAGGACCACGAGCTGTTCGCCGGCAGTGTCGGCCAGACCGGCACGATGACCGGCAACGCGATCGCCAGCTCCGCCGACGTCGTCATCTCCGTCGGCTGCCGCTTCACCGACTGGTCCGCCTCCAGCTACGCCAAGGGCATCAGCTTCTCCATCCCGCCCGCGAAGCTCATCCACATCGACATCGACCCGCACGAGATCGGCAAGAACTACCCCGCCGAAGTGGGCATCGTCGCGGACGCGCAGCGAGCCGTGGCAGCCATCGTCGACTCCCTCCCCAGCAAGGGCGTAGACCGCTCCGAGTACCTGGCCGAACTCGCAAGCCTCAAGCAGGACTGGGAGGAGAAGCTCGCCGGCCGCCGTGACAGCGACCGCTTCCCGTTCACCTCGCAGCGCCCGCTCGGCGCCCTGCGCTCCGTGCTCCCGCGCGATGCGATCATCGTCGCCGGGTCGGGCAACACCCAAGGGGCGGTCAAGCAGACCTTCCCCGTCTACTCGCCGCGCACCCACCTCACCTCCGGCGGCTTCTCCTCCATGGGCTGGGCCATCCCGGCGGCCATCGGCGCCAAACTCGCCCGACCGGACAGCCCGGTCGTGTGTGTCCTCGGCGACGGCGACTTCCTCATGACCTCCCAGGAGATCGCCCTGAGCGTCACCGCCGGCGCACCGGTGATCTTCGTCGTCCAGAACAACGCGGGCTACATGTCCATCCGCGGTGGCCAGCGCAAGCAGACCTCGCGCCACATCGGGACCGAGTTTTCCCACCCCGACGGCTCGCCGTACAGCCCCGACTTCGCGGCCATGGGCCGGGCCTTCGGCATCGAGTCGTGGAAGGTCAACGACGCCGCGTCCCTGGAGCCGACCCTGCGCAAGGCGGTCCAGTCCGGGGCACCCGCCGTGATCGAGGTTCCCACGGACCGCGACGCCGCGGGCCCCTGGGTGCCCGGCTGGTGGGACTTCCCGATCCCGGCGTACATCACCGACGAGCGCCAGGACGAGTACCACCGCACCCGGGCCACCGAACAGCACCTCTGAGACGGCCCCGCGCCCGCCGCAGACGACCGCCCGTGCAGCCGAGACCCGGCCGCACGGGCGGTCGTCATCGCATCCGGGGTGCGTGGACCTGGGTAGGAGCCCCAGCCCCTCAGCACTCGATGATGTTCACCGCGAGCCCGCCCCGGGCCGTCTCCTGGTACTTCACGTTCATGCCGGCGCCAGATGCGATGATCCCCTTGACCCGCGGATTCAAGGTCAGTTTTCTCATCTCTTCCCAGCACCATCCCAGCACGGGAATAAATGAGGAGCCTGACCCCGGAGAGTCAGACCCCTTCCGACCTGCACATTCGCAAGATCAGCGACGTGGTGATAAGTCAGCCGCTACACATTGAACCTGAACTCCACCACGTCCCCGTCCCGCATCACATAGTCCTTGCCCTCCATGCGCGCCTTACCGGCCGCGCGGGCCTCGGCGACGGAGCCCGTCTCGACCAGGTCCTCGTAGGAGATGACCTCGGCCTTGATGAAGCCCTTCTGGAAGTCGGTGTGGATCACACCGGCCGCCTCGGGGGCCGTGGCGCCCTTCTTGATGGTCCAGGCGCGGGATTCCTTGGGGCCGGCGGTGAGGTAGGTCTGCAGGCCCAGGGTGTCGAAGCCGACGTGGGCGAGGGTGGCGAGGCCGGGTTCCTCCTGGCCTACGGACTGGAGGAGCTCGAGGGCCTCGTCCTCGTCCAGCTCGGCGAGGTCGGCCTCCAGCTTGGCGTTGAGGAAGATCGCCTCGGCGGGGGCGACGAGGGCGCGCTGCTCGGCCTTGAAGGACTCGTCGGTGAGCTCGTCCTCGTCGACGTTGAAGACGTAGAGGAAGGGCTTGGTGGTGAGCAGGTGCAGCTCGTGGAGGAGGGCGGCGCGCTCGCTGCCCTGGACGATGCCGGCGGAGAAGAGGGTGCGGCCCTCGTCGAGGATGGCCTTGGCCTCCTCGACGGCCTTGACCTGGGGCTGCTTGTCCTTCTTGATCCGGGACTCCTTGACCAGGCGCGGCAGCACCTTCTCGATGGTCTGGAGGTCGGCGAGGATCAGCTCGGTGTTGATCGTCTCGATGTCGCTCTTCGGCGAGATCTTGCCGTCGACATGGACGACGTTCTCGTCCTTGAAGGCGCGGATGACCTGGCAGATGGCGTCGGACTCACGGATGTTCGCCAGGAACTTGTTGCCCAGGCCCTCGCCCTCCGAGGCGCCCTTGACGATGCCCGCGATGTCGACGAAGTCGACGGTGGCGGGCAGCTTGCGGGCCGAGCCGAAGATCTCGGCGAGCTTGTCCAGGCGGGGGTCGGGGACGCCGACCACGCCGACGTTGGGCTCGATGGTGGCGAACGGGTAGTTGGCCGCCAGCACGTCGTTCTTGGTCAGGGCGTTGAAAAGGGTCGACTTGCCGACATTCGGCAGACCGACGATTCCGATCGTGAGCGACACGTTGGCGACTTCCCGTAACTTCCCGTGGTCGGGATGTGAGGACAGAGGACGGACCCCGGCGGGGCCGGTCCACCAGTCTACGGGGCCGCCCCCGACCACCCGGCCGATCACCCGGCCGGGCTGACAATCGGTCGAACACACTGCCAAGGTCCTGCGAAGGGCGTGTCCAAGACCGGATTCCCGCCCTCCGGCCGCCTACGTTGGTCGGGTGGAGCAATACAGCACGCGTACGCCGCGCCGCGCGGCGGCCCCGCCGCCCCGCCCGGCCGCGGACGACACGTATACCGGCCGGAGCCGAGGCACGGGTCAGGGCCGTGGACGGCCCGGCGGCCCGATCCGGGACGCCCGGCCGCCCGCGCGCCGGACGGGGCCGTCCGGTCCGGCCGCGGCGCTGCCCGCCGCGCTGCGGCGGGCCCGGGGGCTGTCCCTCCCGGACCCCCGGCTGACCGGGCTGGGCGCGGGGCTGCTGACCGCGCTCACGATGCTGGGCATCGGCTGCCTGGACGCGCTGCTGTTCTCCGGCTCGCCCGCCGTCTACAGCGTGCTCTTCCTGCCGGCCTGCGCGGCCTGCGGGATGTGGGTGCGCCCCGCCGATCTGCTGGCGGCGCCGGTGACGGCGCCGCTGGCCTATACGGTCGGGCTGCTGCCGATCAACGACGGTTCCGCGGGGTTCAGCGGACAGGCGGTGGGGGTGTTCACCGCGCTGTCGCTGCAGGCCGGCTGGCTCTACGCGGGCACGCTGCTGACCGTGGTGATCGTGCTCGTACGGCGGGCCGTGCTGGTCACCCGGCGTCGTCGGCAGCAGCGGCCGCGGCCATCGCGGCACCCACGATCCCCGCATTATTCTGCAGCTGCGCAGGCACGATCTCGGCCCTGACGCCCTCGATCAGCGGCAGGAACTTGTCCGCCTTACGGCTCACCCCGCCGCCCAGCACGAAGAGCTCCGGTGAGAAGAGCATCTCCAGATGATGGAGGTACTTCTGCACCCGGCGCGCCCAGTGCGACCAGCTGAGCTCATGATCGTCCTTGACCTTGGTCGAGGCCCGCTTCTCCGCCTCGTGGCCGTCCAGCTCCAGATGGCCCAGCTCGGTGTTGGTGAGCAGATGCCCGTCGGTGAAGAGCGCGCTGCCGATGCCGGTGCCGAGGGTGAGCACGATCACGGTGCCCTTGACGCCGCGGGCGGCGCCGAAGGCCACCTCCGCGACCCCGGCCGCGTCCGCGTCGTTCAGCACCGTGACGGGGCAGCCCAGCCGCTCGCCGAGCTGTGACGCCAGATCGGTGCCGATCCAGCTCTTGTCGACATTCGCGGCGGTAAGGGTGACACCGTTCTTCACCACGCCCGGGAAGGTCACCCCGACCGGCCGCCCGGACCAGTCGAAATGCCGGACGACCTCCACCACACCGTCCAGCACCGCCTCGGGCGTGGACGGATGCGGGGTGAGCACCTTATGGCGCTCCTCCACGAGCTCGCCCCGGTCCAGGTCCACCGGGGCGCCCTTGATGCCCGAACCGCCGATGTCGAGGCCGAACACCTTCGCCGCGGACACCCCCGTGGCCCCCTGGTCCTGCGTCACCGCTGGGATCCCTCCGCCTCGGCGGCGACCGCCGCGGCCTCCGGCTCACCGGCGGACGTCGCGGCCGCTGCCGCCTCCGCCCGCAGGTCCCGGCGCAGCTCCTTGGGGAGCGAGAAGGTCAGGGACTCCTGCATGGGCTGGACGACCTCGACATCGCCGAAGCCGCGCTCGGCCAGCCACTCCAGGACGCCCTCGACGAGCACGTCCGGCACGGAGGCGCCCGAGGTCACGCCGACCGTGGTGACGCCCTCCAGCCATGCCTCGTCGATCTCGCTCGCGTAGTCGACCAGATGGCCGTCCTTGGCGCCCGCGCCGATGGCGACCTCCACCAGCCGCACCGAGTTGGAGGAGTTCTTGGAGCCGACCACGATGACCAGGTCGGACTCGGCGGCCACCTGCTTGACGGCGATCTGGCGGTTCTGGGTGGCGTAGCAGATGTCGTCGCTGGGCGGGCTGATGAGCTGCGGGAAGCGCTCCTTGAGCGCGTCCACGGTCTCCATGGTCTCGTCGACCGAGAGGGTGGTCTGGGAGAGCCAGACGACCTTGGACTCGTCGCGCACGTCGACGTTCTTCACATCGTCGGGGCCGTCGACCAGGGTGATGTGGTCCGGAGCCTCACCGCTGGTGCCGATGACCTCCTCATGGCCCTCGTGACCGATCAGGAGGATGTCGTAGTCCTCCTTGGCGAACCGGACTGCTTCCTTGTGGACCTTGGTCACCAGGGGACAGGTGGCGTCGATGGTGGCCAGCTTGCGCTCGGCGGCCTCCTCGTGGACCACCGGCGCGACACCGTGCGCCGAGAAGATCACGATGGAGCCCTCGGGCACCTCTTCGGTCTCGTCGACGAAGATGGCGCCCTTTTTCTCCAGGGTCCGGACGACGTACTTGTTGTGGACGATCTCCTTGCGCACATAGATCGGCGCGCCGTACTGCTCCAGGGCCTTCTCGACGGCGATCACGGCACGGTCGACACCGGCACAGTAGCCACGGGGGGCCGCGAGCAGGACCCGGCGGGCGGAGGTTGCAGTCATGTCCCCCATGGTAGGGGCGATGACCCCGGGGTCTGTCGGTGGTGACCGATACCCTCGCGGTCATGGCTGTCAACACGTCCGCGGAGGCGCCGATCCCGGTCGGCGAGGTGTCCCGGCTGATCGGGAGCTGGATCGACCGGCTCGGCGCGGTGTGGGTCGAGGGGCAGATCACCCAGCTGTCCCGGCGCCCGGGCGCCGGTGTGGTGTTTCTGACCCTGCGCGACCCCAGTTACGACATCTCGCTGACCGTCACCTGCTTCCGCGCCGTCTTCGACCGGATCGCGGACACGGTCACCGAGGGCGCGCGGGTCGTGGTGCACGCCAAGCCGGAGTGGTACGCGCCGCGGGGCCAGCTGTCCCTGCGGGCCGCCGAGATCCGCCCGGTGGGCGTGGGCGAACTGCTCGCGCGGCTCGAGCAGTTGAAGAAGGCACTGGCGGCGGAGGGGCTGTTCGCGGCCGGCCGCAAGAAGCCGCTGCCCTTTCTGCCGCAGCTGATAGGGCTGGTCTGCGGGCGCGCCTCGGCCGCCGAGCGCGATGTGCTGGAGAACGCACGGCTGCGCTGGCCCGCCGTCCGCTTCGAGGTGCGCAATGTGGCGGTGCAGGGGGTGCACGCGGTGCCGCAGGTGATCGAGGCGGTCAAGGAGCTCGACGCGCTGCCGGAAGTGGATGTGATCGTGGTGGCGCGCGGCGGCGGCAGTGTGGAGGACCTGCTGCCGTTCTCCGATGAGCAGCTGGTGCGGGCGGTGGCAGCGTGCCGTACGCCGGTGGTCTCCGCGATCGGCCATGAGCCGGACTCGCCACTGCTCGACCTGGTCGCCGATCTGCGCGCCTCCACGCCCACCGACGCGGCGAAGAAGATCGTGCCGGACGTGGGCGAGGAGTTGATGCGCGTCCAGCAGCTGCGGGAGCGCGCGCTGCGCAGTGTGCACGGGCTGCTGGACCGGGAGGAGCGGGGGCTGGCCGCCGCGCTGGCCCGGCCGTGCATGCGGGAGCCGCACCGGATGGTGGACGAGCGGGCGGAGCGGATCACGGCGGTGCTGGAGCGCGCCCGCCGCTGCCTGGGCCATTTGCTGGACCGCGCCGACTCCGAGCTGTCCCACACCCAGGCGCGGGTGGTGGCCCTCTCCCCCGCCGCGACGCTGCGACGCGGTTATGCGGTGCTGCAGCATCCCGACGGCTCGGTGGTGCGGGCGGCCGACGAGGTCACGGAGGGCGAGGAGCTGCGGGCCCGGGTCGCCGAGGGCGAGTTCCGGGCGCGCGTCACTGTCGGTCCGGCTGAATAGGGTGAGGGGCATGGCGAAGACGGACGAGCAGGCCCAGCAGACCGCGCAGAGCGCCGCACCGCGGGCGGAGACCACGCTCGGCTATGAGCAGGCGCGGGACGAGCTGGTCGAGGTGGTCCGCCGCCTGGAGGCGGGCGGCACCAGCCTGGAGGAGTCGCTCGCGCTGTGGGAGCGGGGCGAGGAGCTGGCGAAGGTCTGCCGCCGCTGGCTGGAGGGCGCGCGGGCGCGGCTGGACGCGGCGCTGGCGGACGGGACGGATGCGGACGAGGACGGGGACGGCGGGGGCGCCGAAGGCGCGGAGCGCCCGGCGGAGGGATGACCGCCGGCGGTTTACCGCTCACCGCTTACGTCTCACCGCTTATCGCTCACAACTTACCGCTCACCGCTTATTACTCGCCGCCGACCGGCCGGGCTGGGTTGCTGCCCGCCGTCGTACGGCCGCACTCGATCCACCGCGTCCGGCACGGGCGCGCTGCGCACTGTGTGATTCAGAGCACCTTCCGCACACTGCGCCGGCTTTTTAGTTGAACATTAATCTAAGCGCCGTACAGTAGGACCCGTCAGCGATATCCCCGCTTATGCAGAGGTTTCTTCCATGGCACTCGTACTCGACTCCGCCGCTCAGGACCTTCTCTTCCGTGAGGCCCGCACCGCGAACACCTTCACCGACGAGCCGGTGACCGAGGAGCAGGTGCAGGCGATCTACGACCTGATCAAGTACGCGCCGACCGCGTTCAACCAGTCGCCGCTGCGCGTCGTGCTGGTCCGTTCCCCGGAGGCCCGTGAGCGGCTGGTCCAGCACATGGCCGAGGGCAATCAGGCCAAGACCTCCACCGCCCCGCTGGTCGCGATCCTCGCCGCGGACAACGAGTTCCACGAGGAGCTCCCCGCGCTCTTCCCGCACTTCCCGCAGGCCAAGGACGTCTTCTTCTCCGAGCGGGCCGCCCGTGAGCAGGCCGCCGGGCTGAACGCCTCGCTGCAGGCCGGTTACTTCATCCTGGGCATCCGCGCCGCCGGTCTCGCCGCCGGCCCGATGACCGGTTTCGACGCCGCCGGGGTCCAGAAGGAATTCCTGGACGAGGACCACACCCCGCTGGTGGTCATCAACATCGGCAAGCCGGGCGAGGACGCCTGGTTCCCCCGTGGCCCGCGCCTGGACTACGACCAGGTCATCACCACGGTCTGATCGGCCTCAGACCACAGACCACAGACCGAAGGGCGTGGTCCGGACCAGCGGTCCGGACCACGCCCTTCGGCCGTCGCGCTCAGCCCTTCTTCTCGGTGAGCGCGGCGGCCATCTTCGTCAGCTGCCCGTACGACGCCGTCCCGGTGACCACCGTGGTCACGCCCGGCTCCTGGCGCACCAGCGCGTCGTACTTGTCGCCCTCGTAGCGGACCCACTCCTCGCCGTCGATCCGCTGGGTGCGCTTCGTCTCCCGCGCCTGCTGTGTGACCTCTTCCACGAACGGCACGGGCTTGCCGTCGCTCTGCTCGACCGCGACGTACTCCTCGCCCTGGTCGAGGAAGCCGAGGTGCCAGAGCGCGCCGTCCGGCTCGGCGGCCGGGCGGTAGGTCACCGACGTCGCGCGCCAGCCCTTGGGCAGGCTCCCGGGCTCGGGGGCGGCCACCGGGTACGGGGCGGCGCGGCGGGCCGTGTCCAGCTCCACGCGGTAGTCCACCGTCTTCACCCCGGAGCCCTTGGCGCCCTCGTCGTGCGGGATACCGAAGAGGTAGATGGCCGCCGCGACGACGCCGATCGCCGCCAGCGACAGCACCATGTCCCGGACCGTCTCTTTGCCACGCATACCTGCCACGCCCCCTATCGTCCCTCATCCGGTCGCCGCACCTCGCAACAGGGCCGTGCTCATGCGTGGGGCTGTCTGCTCACTTAGCCAATCAGCGGATAAAGTCATGAACACCCTCACCCTCCTAGCCCCCTGCGGGAAGGAGGGACATCCCGGTCCGTCGCCGTACAGAAAGGTGCGCTCCGATGACCGAGCATCATCTCCCCTCCCAGCTCGAGGTCAGCCCCGAGGCTCCCGATCGCAACCTCGCCCTGGAGCTCGTCCGGGTCACCGAGGCGGGTGCCATGGCCTCCGGCCGCTGGGTGGGCCGCGGCGACAAGAACGGCGCCGACGGCGCCGCCGTGAAGGCCATGCGCTCCCTCGTGCACACCGTCTCGATGAACGGCGTCGTCGTCATCGGAGAGGGGGAGAAGGACGAGGCCCCGATGCTCTTCAACGGTGAGCGCGTGGGCGACGGCACCGGCCCGGAGTGCGACGTGGCCGTGGACCCCGTGGACGGCACCACGCTCACCGCGAAGGGCATGGCCAACGCCGTCTCCGTGCTCGCGGTCGCCGAGCGCGGCACCATGTTCGACCCGTCGGCGGTCTTCTACATGGACAAGCTGGTCACCGGGCCCGACGCCGCCGAGTTCGTCGACATCACCGCGCCCCCCGGCGTGAACATCCGCCGGATCGCCAAGGCCAAGAAGTCCAGCCCCGAGGACGTCACGGTCGTGGTCCTCGACCGCCCGCGCCACGAGGGCATCGTCAAGGAGATCCGGGAGGCGGGCGCCCGGATCAAGTTCATCTCCGACGGCGATGTGGCCGGAGCGATCATGGCCGCGCGCGAGAGCACCGGTGTGGACCTGCTGCTGGGCGTCGGCGGTACACCGGAGGGCATCATCGCGGCCTGTGCGATCAAGTGCCTCGGCGGCACCATCCAGGCCAAGCTGTGGCCCAAGGACGACGAGGAGCGGCAGCGCGCCCTCGACGCGGGCCACGACCTCGACCAGGTCCTCGAGACGCACGACCTGGTCAGCGGCGACAATGTGTTCTTCGTCGCGACCGGCATCACGGACGGGGATCTGCTGCGCGGGGTGCGGTACCGCGCGGAGACCGCCACCACCCAGTCGCTGGTCATGCGGTCCAAGTCCGGGACCATCCGGCAGATCGACTCCACCCACCGGCTGGCCAAGCTGCGCGCCTACGCCGCGGTCGACTTCGAACGGCCCAGCTGAGCGCGCGACGGGACATCACGCAGACGGCACGTAATGCCGACGGCACCCAGCGCAGACGGCACATGACAAGGGCCGGGTTCCGCCTCCCGGCGGGCCCGGCCCAGGTCCCGAAGAGTTCAGCCCGCGGCGGCGACCCGCACCGCGCGCTGCAGCTCCGCCTCCCGGCGCCGGCGGCGGGCCAGCACGACCCGGCGCTCGGCCGCGGTCAGCCCGCCCCACACGCCGTACGGCTCGGGCTGCAGCAGTGCGTGCTCCCGGCACTCGACCATGACCGGGCAGCGCGCACAGACGCGCTTGGCGGCCTCTTCCCGCGACAGCCTGGCAGCCGTGGGCTCCTTGGAAGGAGCGAAGAACAGCCCGGCCTCGTCGCGTCGGCACACCGCCTCCGAGTGCCAGGGGCCGGCCTGATCCCGCGCGGGGACGCGCTGCGGGGGCACGGCGGCTTCCAGCAGGGGCTGATGCGGTTGCAGCACGGTCTACTCCTGACGACGGCTCCGGTGGTCACCCTTGCCCGCCTCGAGGTGTACGGCCCCGTGAGCACCCCCATCAGCCGTACGAGAGACGATGCACCAAGCCTTACCCGCTGTGCGCGCGCTTATGCACACCGTTGTCCCACCCGGAACTTCCCCCGCACATGCTCGTTCTTCAGGGCTTATGCCCGCAGGTTCTTCAGCCGCTTCCCCCGCTTGGGCTTGGCCTCGACACCCCCGAAGACCGCGAACCCGGTGACGTGGATCACCGGTGCGTCGGGGTCCTGCGCCTCGTACGTCCTGACGTCGAAGCCGCCGAGGATGCCCGCGCCCGAGCCGCGCAGCGAGACGTTCTCCGGGACCTTGATGTCCACCCCGCCGAAGGCGGCCACGACATTGATGACGATCTCCCGGTGCTCGAACACCGCCTCGGTCAGATCGATCTCGACGCCGCCGAAGACCGCCAGGGCGTTCGTACGGCGTCTGACCCGCCAGCGGCCCTTGCGCGTCGAACCGCCGAAGACCGCCACCAGGTTCTCCGACTCGGGCACGGTGCGCGCCCAGTCCGTCTCCGCGTCGTGCGCCGGCGCCGAGCCGGCGCCGCGGGCGGGGGCGACGGGCAGATCGCGCACCAGGGGCTCCAGCTCGCCGAGGATCTTGGCGCGATAGACCGCGTCGATCCGCTCGGCGTGCTCCTCGGGCTGGAGCCGCCCCTCGGCGAGGGCCTCCCGCAGGATGTCCGCGATCCGGTCGCGGTCCGCGTCGGACGCGCGGAGCTCCCCCTCCGCGACGGGCGCGGGCGCCGCGGCCGGAGCCGGGGCCGCGGCCGGAGCCGGGGCCGCGGCCGGAGCCGGGGTCGGAGCCGAGGCGACCCCGGGGGCCGCGGGGGCGGGTGCGAGGGCGGATTTGGTCAGGGGCACGGGCTGCTGCTCATCCACGGACTCAGGGTATCCAGTCGCGATCTATCGCGACTAGGGGACGATCCCTGACGTCTCCCTGATCCTCTCCCCTACCCACCCCCGCGCCCGCTACTGAGCCTTACCTCACAGGTCCCGTTCCGCCGCCCCGTTCTACGCTTATGGACGCGCTGTCGACGAAGTCAGCCGAAGCCCTGTCGAGTGAGGAATGGCCGCGATGCCAGAGTTTGCCTATTCGGACCTGCTGCCCCTAGGAGAAGACACCACGCCGTACCGCCTGGTGACCTCCGACGGCGTGAGCACCTTCGAGGCCGATGGGCGCACCTTCCTGAAGGTCGAGCCGGAGGCGCTGCGCAGGCTCGCGGCCGAGGCGATGCACGACATCTCGCACTATCTGCGCCCCGCCCACCTCGCCCAGCTGCGCCGCATCCTCGACGACCCGGAGGCCAGCGCCAACGACCGCTTCGTCGCGCTGGACCTGCTGAAGAACGCCAACATCGCGGCGGCCGGGGTGCTCCCGATGTGCCAGGACACCGGCACCGCGATCGTCATGGGCAAGCGCGGGCAGAACGTGCTCACCGAAGGCGGCGACGAGGAGGCCCTGTCGCGGGGCGTCTTCGACGCGTACACCAAGCTCAATCTGCGCTACTCCCAGATGGCCCCGCTGACCATGTGGGAGGAGAAGAACACCGGCTCCAACCTGCCCGCGCAGATCGAGCTGTACGCGACCGACGGCGGCGCCTACAAGTTCCTCTTCATGGCCAAGGGCGGCGGCTCGGCCAACAAGTCCTTCCTCTACCAGGAGACGAAGGCGGTGCTGAACGAGGCATCGATGATGAAGTTCCTGGAGGAGAAGATCCGCTCGCTGGGCACGGCCGCCTGCCCGCCGTACCACCTGGCGATCGTGGTCGGCGGCACCAGCGCCGAGTACGCGCTCAAGACCGCCAAGTACGCCTCCGCGCACTACCTGGACGAGCTGCCCGCCGAGGGCTCCCCGACCGGGCACGGCTTCCGCGACAAGGAGCTGGAGGAGAAGGTCTTCGAGCTGACGCAGAAGATCGGGATCGGCGCGCAGTTCGGCGGCAAGTACTTCTGCCATGACGTCCGGGTGGTGCGGCTGCCGCGCCACGGCGCGTCCTGCCCGGTCGCGATCGCGGTCTCCTGCTCCGCCGACCGCCAGGCGCTCGCCAAGATCACGCCGGAGGGTGTCTTCCTGGAGCAGCTGGAGACCGACCCGGCGCGCTTCCTGCCGGAGACGACGGAGGAGGAGCTGACCAAGGGCGCGGGCCCGGACCTGGACGCGGTCGCCATCGACCTCAACCGGCCGATGGACGACGTCCTGGCCGAGCTGACCAGGCACCCGGTCAAGACCCGGCTCTCGCTCACCGGCACGCTGGTCGTCGCCCGGGACATCGCGCACGCGAAGATCAAGGAGCGGCTGGACGCGGGCGAGGAGATGCCCGAGTACCTGAAGAACCACCCGGTCTACTACGCGGGCCCGGCCAAGACCCCCGAGGGCTACGCCTCCGGTTCGTTCGGCCCGACGACGGCGGGCCGGATGGACGCGTACGTCGAGCAGTTCCAGGCGGCGGGCGGCTCGAAGGTCATGCTGGCCAAGGGCAACCGCTCGAAGCAGGTCACCGACGCGTGTGCCGCGCACGGCGGCTTCTATCTGGGCTCGATCGGCGGTCCGGCGGCGCGGCTGGCGCAGGACTGCATCAAGAAGGTCGAGGTTCTCGAGTACGAGGAGCTGGGCATGGAGGCGGTCTGGAGGATCGAGGTCGAGGACTTCCCGGCGTTCATCGTGGTGGACGACAAGGGGAACGACTTCTTCCAGGACCCGGCGCCGCAGCCGACGTTCACGAGTATTCCGGTGCGGGGGCCGGGGGTGGCGTAACGCCTTCGGGGCGGCGGGGCCGGATGCGCCCCCGGCCGCCCTTACCCGTCCCATCCCAGGGGCTCCGCCCCCGGACCCCCGCCCGGCCCGGGACCGGCTCTGTCCTCAAACGCCGGACGGGCTCGGACAGGGGCCCGGGACCAGCCCTGTCCTCGAGCGCGGGACGGGCTGGGACAGGGGCCTGGGCGGGCTGGGCCGTTCAGCCTCTCAGTGCCGCCTCGAAGGCGCCGGGGCGCTGGATGACGCCGCTGCAGCGGGTGTTCGGGACGACGTTCTCAACCGTCTCGGGGCCCGCGGCACCGGCCGTGGGGGCGGCGGGGGTGGCCGACTGGGTCATTTCCGGGGTGCACGGCTGGTCGCGTTCGGCGGACCACATCGACAGCCGTCCGATCCCCTTGTCCGCGGCGAACCGCGCCAGCCCGGACGCGTCCTCCAGCGTGAAGGTCTCGCCGGTGACGTCATTGACCCCGATCATCGGTGTCACGGCGAGCACCTTCCAGGCGGCGGCGTCGGACATGCCGAGCACCTCGCGGATCCGGGCCTGTGCGGCGGTGGCCGCCTGGACGGCGTAGTCGCCCATGTCGCCCGTATGGTCCCCGCTGTAGTTCATCGCCATGATGTTGACGGTCGAGAGGATGACCCCCTCCTGTTTGGCGGCCTCCAACTGGGCGACGCTCTCGGCGGTCAGCCCATCGGGCATGGCGGGCAGGGTGAAGGAGATGTTCAGGCCCTCGTGGGTGCGCTGGATCAGCGCGAGCGCCTGGGCGCGGCGGGCGGCCGCCTCGGTGTTGGCGAGCGCCTCGCCCTCGAGGTCGAAGTCGATCCGGTGCGCCTGGTATCGCTCGATCACCTCGGCGTAGGCGGAGGCGAGTTCGGGGACGTCGGTGCAGACGGTGGCGAGCTCGGTGCCCTCGGCGCCGCCGAAGGAGATCCGTACGTCACCGCCCGCCCGGCGGACGCCCTCGACCCGGGCCTCCAGCGCCTGGTCGTCGAGCGAGGTGCCGCCGTCCCACGCCGGGACGCAACCGTCGCCCGCGACGACGAAGCCCAGGGTGAACTCCTTGACTCCGCGCGCGGCCGCGGCGGCCATGTCGTACCCCGAGTCCGACCAGGCGTTGACGTACGGCACGAACTCGGCGGGTGGCCTCGCCGCGGGGGGCTGCGACGCCTGCGGCTGTGAGGGCGCGGCGTGCGGCTCGGGCGACTGTTTGTGGTGTCCCGCCCATACGGCGATGGTGGCGCAGACCACCGCGCCGGCCACGGCGATTCCGCTCATGCGGGGGCTGGCCCTCATGGCTCTGGCTCCTTCTTGCGGTCCGGTACGAGGCGCCGGGGGCTGCGCCGCCCGTGCCGTTCTCCTCGCCAAACCTCGCATATTCGGTGAAGCCTACTGAACTATGACACACCGCATGTTTGACTTATATGTCGCATGTCGTATTTTCTGCATTAGCCTCTTCCGTATGGATCCTCAGTCAGATGTGGCCGAGCGCGCGCCCTCGCGTCCCCTCCGCGCTGACGTGGCCCGGAAGGGGCCCGTGTTCGTGGACCTCTCCGGGCGCCGTGGCCGACTGGTACGACATGTGGGCGTGGTCGCGGGGGCCGCCTGCCTCGGCTATTCGGCGGTCCTGGGGCTGGGCTACGCGGGCGGTACGCCGTTCGCGCCGCAGACGCTGATCCCCGGGCATCCCGTCGCCACCGAGGCGTTCGGCCGGCAGCCGAAGCACACCCCGGAGGGGCGTTCGGGGCCCTCCGAGTCGCATGAGCGGCGCGACGACACGCAGGAGTACGCGTACGCCCCGACTCACCGTCAGCACCAGCGCCACCGGCGCGACTCCGAGCGTCCGGCGCCCCGGGCCGCCCGGGAGCCCGTCGCCCTGCCCCCCATCACCACCCGGCCGCGGCCCGCGCCCCCGCAGCCCGCCCCGCCCAAGGCCCACCGCGCGGCGCCCCGGCACTCCCCCGCGCACCCCCGCCCCGGCACCCGCGAGTCCGCCGAGGGACACCGGGCCGCGGGGCACCGCAAGCACACCCACGCGCCCTCGCATCCGGCTGCCCACCCGCCCGTCAAACACCCCGCGGACGCGTCGCACACCCCGCCGAAGAAGCACCCCGCCACCGCCAAGCCGCCGGCCAAGGGCTCCGGCCGCCCGCAAGCCCCCGGCCGCACCACGAAGCCCGGCCACACCAAGTCCCCCCAGAAGCCCCAGACCCAGAAGCCCCCGCAGGCCAACACGCCCAAGCCCCCGAAAGGCCCCCAGGGGCCCGCCGGCGGCGGCGCCCCGGCCGGTGGGCCGGGCGCCCCCGAGGCCGAGGGCGAGGAGTCATGAGCGGCGGCAGACCGCCGAGGCTGCCGCGGCCGCGCCGTCGGCCCCCCGCGCCCCGCCAGGACGGCGCGCCCCGCACGGTGTTCCGGCTGACCGGCTCCGGGCACCGCGCCGCGAGGCTCACGAGGAGGCTCCGGGTCATGGGCAGGCTCAGGCTCCCGGGCAGGCTCCGCGGCGTCAGGCCGCCCCACGCCGAGGCCCGCACCCCCAAGCTGACCAAAGCCGAGGCCCGCACCCCCAAGCTGACCAAAGCCGAGGCCCGCGCCCCCAAGTCGCCCGCCTCCACACTCCGCCCGCCCAGGCTCCGCACCCTCAAGCTGCGAAAGCTCCGCACCCGCACCCGGATGGTGCTCGCCCTCGCGACCCTGCTCGCGCTGGTGTGCACCCTGCTGCTGGACGGCTATCTGCACGCCGAGGTGGGCAACGACGCCCGGGTGTACCGCTCACAGGCCTCGCGCACCGTCCCCGACCGGCTGCGCAAGGGCGGGCCGGTGATCACCTTCGACCGGAAGGGGAAGGCCACCGAGCACGCCATCCCGTCCAAGACCATCGCCCTGACCTTCGACGACGGCCCGGACCCCCGCTGGACCCCGGAGATCCTCGACGTGCTGCGCCGCCACAAGGTGCGGGGGACCTTCTTCGTGCTCGGCCAGATGGTGGTCCGCCATCCGGAGCTGGTCCGCCGGATGCGGGCCGCGGGCCATGAGGTCGGGGTGCACACCTTCTCCCATGTCGACCTGTCCTACCAGGACAAGGGGCGCATGGACCGCGAACTGGCCCAGTCCCAGCTGGCCCTGGCCGGTGCGGCGGGCATCACCAGCTCGCTCTTCCGCGCGCCGTACGCCTCCAAGGTCCGCGCGCTGGACGACCGCACCTGGCCGGTGCAGCAGCACATCGGCTCCAAGGGCTACATCAGCGCGTTCGTGGACACCGACAGCGAGGACTGGCAGCGGCCCCCGGTCAAGGAGATCGTCCAGAACGCCACTCCCGAGGGGAAGAAGGGCGCGTCCGTGCTCTTCCACGACGCGGGCGGCAACCGCTCGCGGACCGTGACGGCCCTGGGGCTGTACATCGAGCGGATGCAGAAGAAGGGCTACTCCTTCACCACCGTCACCGGAGCGCTCGGCGCCCACAGCGCCAACCACCCGGCGCAGACCCTGCCGGTCTGGGAGGGCCGGGCGCTGATCTGGGCCGCCGCGTTCACCCACAGCGCGCTGCCGGCGCTGATGGCGCTGCTGGGCCTGGTCGGCTTCTCGGTGATCGGGCGGCTGCTGCTGATGGTGGTCCTCGCCTGGTGGCACCGGCGCTCGCGGGAGCGGCGGCGCTGGAGCCGGGTGCAGGAGGTGACCGATCCGGTGAGCGTGATCGTGCCCGCGTACAACGAGAAGGAGTGCATCGCCAACACCCTGAAGTCGCTGTCCGCCTCCACCCACCCCATCGAGATCCTGGTCGTGGACGACGGCTCCACCGACGGCACCGCCGATATCGCCGAGGCGATGGGGCTGCCCAACGTGCGGGTGCTGCGCCAGGCCAACGCGGGCAAGCCCGCCGCGCTCAACCGGGGCATCGCCCACGCCGGCCACGAGCTGATCGTGATGATGGACGGCGACACCGTCTTCGAGCCCACCACCATCCGTGAGCTGGTCCGCCCGTTCGCCGACTCGCGGGTGGGCGCGGTCGCGGGCAACGCCAAGGTGGGCAACCGGGGCAAGCTGATCGGCGCCTGGCAGCACATCGAGTATGTGATGGGCTTCAACCTCGACCGGCGGATGTACGACCTGCTGCGCTGCATGCCCACCATCCCCGGCGCGATCGGCGCCTTCCGCCGCCGGGCGCTGCTGGAGGCCGGGGGCATGAGCGCGGACACCCTGGCCGAGGACACCGACATCACCATCGCCCTGCACCGGGCCGGCTGGCAGGTGGTCTACCAGGAGCACGCCCGCGCCTGGACCGAGGCGCCCAGCTCCCTCGGCCAGCTGTGGAAGCAGCGCTACCGCTGGAGTTACGGCACCATGCAGGCGCTGTGGAAGCACCGCCGCTCGCTGATCGACCGGGGGCCCTCGGGGCGGTTCGGCCGGGTGGGGATGCCACTGGTGGTGCTCTTCCAGATCCTCACCCCGCTGTGCGCGCCGCTGATCGACCTCTTCACCCTCTACGGGGTGATCTTCCTGGACCCGGTGCGTTCGCTGCTGGCCTGGGGCGCGCTGCTGCTGGTGCAGCTGCTGGGCGCGGCGTACGCGTTCCGGCTGGACCGGGAGGGCTACCGGGCACTGGCCGTACTGCCGCTGCAGCAGATCGCCTACCGCCAGTTGATGTATCTGGTGCTGCTGCACTCCTGTGTCACCGCGGCGACCGGCGCCCTGCTGCCGTGGCAGAAGCTCAAGCGCACCGGCGAGGTGGAGACTCCGCGGGCGCCGGAGGCCGTACGGTGACCGGGCTCACTCGTTCGGCACGGCGGGCGCGGGAACACGGGGTGGCGTGATGACGCTGTGCTGGACGGAGGTGTCCCCATGACCGACGAGAGCCACCGCGACGAGCGCCCCCGGGAGGGCTACCGCATCGAGCACGACTCGATGGGGGAGGTGAGGGTCCCGGCGCACGCCAAGTGGCGCGCCCAGACCCAGCGGGCGGTGGAGAACTTTCCCGTCAGCGGGCAGCGGCTGGAGCGGGCGCATATCGAGGCGCTGGCCCGGATCAAGGGCGCGGCCGCCCTGGTCAACGCCGATCTGGGCGTGGTGGACAAGGACATCGCGGGGGCGATCGCGGAGATGGCGGCCCAGGTCGCCGAGGGCCGCTGGGACGACCACTTCCCGGTGGACGTCTTCCAGACCGGCTCCGGCACCTCGTCCAATATGAACACCAATGAGGTGCTGGCCACCCTGGCGAGCGAGCGTCTGGGCCGCCCGGTGCACCCCAACGACCATGTCAACGCCAGCCAGTCCTCCAACGACGTCTTCCCCTCGTCGATCCACATCGCGGCCACCGCGGCCGTCACCGGCGATCTGATCCCGGCCCTGGCCCATCTGGCGGAGGCGCTGGAGCGCAAGGCGGCCGAGTTCGCGGAGGTGGTCAAGGCGGGGCGCACCCATCTGATGGACGCCACTCCGGTGACCCTTGGTCAGGAGTTCGGCGGCTACGCGGCACAGGTACGGTACGGGATCGAGCGGCTGCGCGCCGCGCTCCCCCGGCTGGCCGAGCTGCCGCTGGGCGGTACGGCGGTGGGCACCGGGATCAACACCCCGCCCGGGTTCGCCGCCGCCGTCATCGCCGAGCTGGCCCGCACCACCGGGCTGCCGCTGACCGAGGCCCGGGACCACTTCGAGGCGCAGGGCGCGCGGGACGGGCTGGTCGAGACGTCCGGGCAGCTGCGGACGATCGCGGTCGGCCTCACCAAGATCTCCAACGATCTGCGCTGGATGGCGTCCGGCCCCCGCACCGGGCTCGCCGAGATCGCCCTGCCCGATCTGCAGCCGGGCTCCTCCATCATGCCGGGGAAGGTCAACCCGGTGATCCCCGAGGCCACGCTGATGGTCGCGGCGCAGGTCACCGGCAATGACACCACCGTCGCCATGGCCGGGGCCGCCGGGAACTTCGAGCTCAATGTGATGCTCCCGGTGATCGCCAAGAATCTGCTGGAGTCGATCCGGCTGCTGACCAATGTCTCCCGGCTGCTCGCGGACCGCACGATCGACGGGATCACCGCCAACGCCGAGCGGGCCCGGGAGTACGCGGAGTCCTCGCCGTCCGTCGTCACCCCGCTCAACCGCTACCTCGGCTACGAGGAGGCGGCGAAGGTGGCCAAGCGGTCGCTGGCGGAGCGCAAGACCATCCGGGCGGTGGTGCTGGAGTCCGGCTATGTGGAGCGCGGGCTGCTGACCGTGGAGCAGCTGGACGAGGCGCTCGACGTCCTGCGTATGACGCATCCTTAGCCGGGCGTTGGCCACCGGTTGCGGCATAGGTCACGGCATCGCGGCCCCGGCGCACCTAAGATCTGCTCATGACAGCGGACATCGCGGAGACGACGGGGACGGCGGACATCGCCCGGTGGGCACCGGGTGACCATATCCTGTGGCGCTATCGCGCCAACGCCTCCGAGCTCATCCACATCTGCCGTCCCGTAACCGTCGTCGAGGACACCGCCGAGCTGCTCGCCGTCTGGCTCGCCCCCGGCACCCCCTGCGTCAAACCGCAGCTCACCGACGGCACCTCGGTGCACCACGAGCCGCTGTCCACCCGTTACACCAAGCCGCGGACCACGGCGCTGTCCCAGTGGTTCGGCACCGGGGTGCTGAAGCTGGCCCGGCCCGGCGAGCCGTGGTCGGTGTGGCTGTTCTGGGACCAGGGCTGGCAGTTCAAGAACTGGTACGTGAACCTGGAGGAGCCGCTGGTCCGCCGGGCCCGCGGAGTGGACTCCGAGGACCACTTCCTGGACATCGCGGTCTACCCCGACCACAGCTGGGAATGGAAGGACGAGGACGAGTTCGCGCAGGCGCAGCGGGCCGGGCTGATGGGCCCCGAGCAGGCGGAGCGGGTCCGGACCGCGGGCCGGGCGGCCGTGGCGACCATCGAGTCCTGGGGAGCGCCGTTCCGGGACGGGTGGGAGAACTGGCGGCCCGACCCCGCATGGTCCGTGCCCGCCCTTCCGGCGGACTGGGGCCGTACGGACAAGAAGCACACCTCGGCACACTCGAGGTCATGAACCTCTTGTCGTGTCCCAGTGTTTCAAACGTAGGATCGTCGTCCGGAACACTGCCCATGCGGGACACCAGATGCCGGCGCAAGTCACGGGCGATGCGCAAGATCTGACGTATTGCCACAGGAGGGGGCGGAGTCGTGAGCGGTGAGGACGAGTGCGGGGACGGTTACGAGGGCTACGAGGACTTCGACCGCCTCGCACTGGACCGCAGCGGTCAGGCGGACGCCTTCGACACCATCGGCGACCGCTATGACGAGGCCTTTCCGTACAAAGAGGGTCAGATCGCGGCCGGCCAGTGGCTGGCCGAATCCCTGCCGCCCGGCTCCCGGGTGCTCGACGTCGGCTGCGGTACGGGCCTGCCCACGGCCCGTCAGCTGGTGGACGCGGGGCACGAGGTGGTCGGCATCGACATCTCCGCGGGGATGCTCAAGCTGGCCCGGGACAATGTGCCGGAGGCCACCTTCCACCATGTGGACATCGTCGATCTGCGGGTGGGCGGCCGGTACGGCCCGGGAGGCCCCCGGGAGCTCGGCCCCTTCGACGGCATCGCCGGCTACTTCACACTGCTGCTGCTGCCCCGCCCGGAGATCCCGTACGCACTGCGGACCCTGCACGCGGTGCTCAGACCCGAGGGGCTGCTGGGGCTGGGGATGGTGGAGGCGGACATCGACGACTTCCCCATCCCGTTCCTCGGCAACTCGGTCCGGGTATCCGGTTATCTGCGGGACGAGCTGCGCCAGGTCGTACGCGAAGCGGGCTTCGAGATCGCCGGGGAGGACTCACACGCGTACGCCCCGGCCAGCACGGACGTACCACCCGAGATCCAGCTCTATCTGAACTGCCGACGACGTGCCTGACACTCGGTGCGCCCACGACCTGCGGGCGCACGGCCCCGGACGGATGGAAACCCACGCGTGACGGAGCACCCCACCTCCCACAACAGGCGGCAGGCGGCCACCTCTGCCGCCGCCCCGGGCGCGCCCGCGCCCGACGACGCGCACGGCGCGGTCCCGGACCCGCGGACCGCCGTGCGGCAGACGGCTGCCCCCGGCCAGGAGCCCGGCGGCGGCCGCCCGCGTCCTGCCTACCCCGCGGACGGCCCCGCGGGCCCGGCGGCCCATGACGGACCCCCGGGCCCCGAGGCGGAGCCCGTGCCGCGCGCCAGAGAGCGCGGCGGCGCCCCCGAGCGCGGCGACGGCGCCGACCGTACGGGGCGCGGGCGCCGTAACCGCGGCCGGAGCGGCGCCACCGGCACCGACGGCGCCGCCGGGCAGGGAGGCGCCGCCGCGGCGCGCGGTGGCGGAGGCAGGGAGCGCCGGAACACGGCGGAGAGCGAGCACCCGGCGCAGCCGGAGCACGGCACACCGGAGGGCGAGCCTGTGTGGGACGCGGATCGCAATGCCGCAAGAGGCGCGTCGGGCCGGCCCGGAGGGCCGAGCGGCGGCACCGGCCCCGATGAGCAGCTCCCGGCCGCCCCGAGCGGCGACCGGGGCCGGGGAACGGCGCGCCGGGGCGCCGGCGCGGGCGAGCACCCGGAGCGGGCCGGTGAGACCCACGCGGCGGCCGCCACCGCGGGCGAGGTGGCGTACAGCGGGCCGGAGGGCGGGGTGCCCACGGTGCCGCCCGCGGGCGTATCCACCGCCGCCGCCGAGGCCGCCACCGCGCGGGACCGGGGCGGCGACCGGCTGCGGTTCGTGGGGGCCGCGACCCGGCGGATCGCCCGGGGCATCGACCTGGACGAGATCGTGCTGGGCCTGTGCCGGGCCACCGTGCCCACCTTCGCCGACGCGATCCTGGTGTATCTGCGCGATCCGCTGCCGGTCGGCGACGAGCGCCCGGTCGGCCCGGTGGTGCTGCGGCTGCGCCGCACCGACCGGATCCCGCTGGATCCGGACACCGACAGCGGCCGGCTGTCGCTGCTGCCCTCCCAGCCGGATCTGTCGCCCGCAGTGGGCGGCGGCCCGGCCGCCGAGCTGTGCGAGGTGGAGGCGGGCGGTCCGCTGGCCGAGGTGCTGCGCGGGGTGCGGCCGGTGTTCGGCGACTCGCAGGCCGCCCGCGCCGCGCTGCCGGAACTGCTCGGCGAGGGCCCCTCGGTGGCGACCGGTCAGCGCACCGTGCTGGCGCCGCTGCGCGGCCGCCGCCGGGTGATCGGCGCGGCCGTGTTCGTACGCCGCCCGGACCGGCCGCCGTTCGAACCGGACGACCTGCTGGTGGCCGCGCAGCTCGCCACCCACACCGCGCTCGGCGTCGACAAGGCGGTGCTGTACGGGCGCGAGGTGTACATCGCGGACGAGCTGCAGCGCACCATGCTGCCCGACTCGCTGCCGCAGCCCACCGGCGTCCGGCTGGCCAGCCGCTATCTGCCCGCGGCCGAGACCGCGCGGGTCGGCGGCGACTGGTACGACGCGATCCCGCTGCCGGGCAACCGGGTGGCGTTGGTGGTCGGCGATGTGATGGGCCATTCGATGACCTCCGCCGCGATCATGGGCCAGCTCCGCACCACCGCGCAGACCCTGGCCGGGCTCGATCTGCCGCCGCAGGAGGTGCTGCACCACCTCGACGAGCAGGCCCAGCGGCTGGGCACCGACCGCATGGCCACCTGCCTGTACGCGGTCTACGACCCGGTCGCGCACCGCATCGTGGTCGCCAACGCGGGCCATCCGCCGCCCATCCTGCTGCACCGGGGCGGCCGCGCCGAGGTGCTGCGGGTGCCGCCGGGGGCGCCGATCGGGGTCGGCGGGGTCGACTTCGAGGCGGTCGAGCTGGACGCCCCGGCCGGGGCCACCCTGATGCTCTACACCGACGGGCTGGTCGAATCGCGGATGCGCGATGTGTGGACCGGGATCGAGCAGTTGCGGGAGCGGCTGACCGCCACCGCCCGGCTCACCGGCCCCAACCCGCCGCCGTTGGAGCCGCTGTGCGACGAGGTGCTGGACATGCTCGGCCCCGGCGACCGCGACGACGACGTGGCGCTGCTCGCGGCCCGCTTCGAGGGCATCGCGCCCAGCGATGTCGCGTACTGGTTCCTGGACCCGAAGGCGCAGACCGCCGGGCAGGCGCGCCGGCTGGCCCGCCGGGCGCTGGCCCGCTGGGACCTGGACGATCTGACGGACGCGGTGGAGCTGCTGGTCAGCGAGGTGGTGACCAACGCGGTGCGCTACGCCGAGCGGCCGATCACCCTGCGGCTGCTGCGCACGGACGTCCTGCGCTGCGAGGTCGGGGACGACGTCCCCCAGCTGCCGCGGCTGCGCCAGGCCCGGCCGTCCGACGAGGGCGGCCGCGGGCTGTATCTGGTGAACCGGATGGCGCGGCGCTGGGGCGCGACCCGGCTGTCCACGGGCAAGGTCGTCTGGTTCGAGCTCGCGATGCCGTGAGGCGCACGGTCGTGAGGCGTACGGTCCCGGGCCGCCCGGTGCGGGGCCGTACGGTTCAGGACCTCGCGCTGAGGTAGGCCACGACCATGTCGCCGAGCATCCGGCGGTAGTGGGCGCGGCGCTCCGGGTCCAGGGGGTCGCGGCCGAAGAGGGTGCCAAAGGTGTGCTGGTTGGCCACCGGGAAGACGGCGAACGAGCTGATCATCATGTGCACGTCGACGGCGTCGGTGTCGGTGTCGTCGCGGAAGACGCCCTGCTCACGGCCGCGGGCGAGGATCCCGGAGATCAGATCGATCACCGGGGTACCGGCCTTGGCCAGCGTCTCGGACTTGACCAGGTGCTCGGCCCGGTGGATGTTCTCGATCGACACCAGCCGGATGAAGTCGGCGTGTGCGGTGTGGTGGTCGAAGGTCAGCTCGGCCAGGTGCCGGATGGCCTCGGCGGGGTCCAGACCGGTGACGTCCACGGCCTGTTCGGCCTCGCGGATACCGGTGTAGGCGCGCTCCAGGACCTTGACGTAGAGCTGCTCCTTGCCGCCGAAGTAGTAGTAGATCATCCGCTTGGTGGTGCGGGTGAGTGCGGCAATCTCGTCGACGCGGGCCCCGGCGTAGCCGCGCTCGGCGAATTCCCGGGTCGCGACGTCCAGGATCTCGGCCTGGGTGCGGACGGCGTCGCGGAGGCGGCTGTTCTTCGGCGGCTGATCGCTCATGCTGGGCCCACTCTACGTGCAGGGGGTTCACAAGAAGGCGTTCTGGGGTTTTTACTGTCCCAGCTACTAACGAACCAGTTCGTACATTAGCCGAGCCGCCGAACGCAGGAGGTCACCCGTATGCGAGGCAGTGCACACCAGTCGCGGGAGTCACCGGAGGGGCGGGCGGGCCGGGAGTCCTGTCTGGTGGGGCTGATCGGATCCGGCGTGGGCCCCTCGCTCTCCCCCGCCCTGCACCAGCGCGAGGCCGACCGCCACGGGCTGCGGTATCTCTACCGCACGATCGACATCGATCCGCTGGGGCTCGGCCCGGACGGGGTGGGCGAGTTGGTGCGGGCCGCCGCCCGGCTGGGCTTCGACGGACTGAACATCACCCACCCCTGCAAGCAGACGGTCATCGGGCATCTCGACGGACTGTCGGAGGACGCCGCGCTGCTCGGCGCGGTCAACACGGTCGTCTTCGGCGAGGACGGCCGGGCGATCGGCCACAACACCGACGGGTCCGGCTTCGCCCGCTCCTTCGCCCGCGGCCTGCCCGACGCGCCCACCGGCGACATCGTGCTGCTCGGCGCGGGCGGGGCGGGCGCCGCCGTCGCCCACGCGCTGCTGACCGTCGGCGCCGACCGGCTGACGCTGGCCGACACCGATCCGGCGCGGGCCGCCGGGCTCGCCGGGACGCTGGCCAAACGGTTCGGCGCCACCCGGGTCCGTACCGTGCAGGGCGGCGGACTCCCGGCGGCCGTCGAGGTCGCCGACGGGCTGGTGCACGCCACCCCCACCGGGATGGCCACCCACCCCGGGCTGCCGCTGCCCGCCGGGCTGCTGCGGCCCGGGTTGTGGGTCGCCGAGGTGGTCTACCGCCCGCTGGTCACCCCGCTGCTGACCGCCGCCCGCGCGGCCGGCTGCCGCACCCTGGACGGCGGCGGCATGGCCGTCTTCCAGGCCGCCGACGCCTTCCGCCTCTTCACCGGCCGCGAACCCGACGCTGAGCGGATGCTCACCGACCTCACCGACCTGCTCGAGCTCCCCGCCGGAGGCTGATCATGCGCAAGTCCATCGCCACCGTGTGCCTCAGCGGCACCCTCGAGGAAAAACTCACCGCCATCGCCGCCGCCGGTTTCGACGGGGTCGAGATCTTCGAGAACGACCTGCTGGCCAGTCCCCTGTCCCCCGAGCGGGTCCGGGACCGCGCCGCCGAACTGGGCCTGGCCATCGACCTCTTCCAGCCCTTCCGCGACTTCGAGGCCGTCCCCGAGGACCTGCTGGCCCGCAATCTGCGCCGGGCCGAGAAGAAGTTCGCGGTCATGGAGCGGCTCGGGGCCGATCTGATGCTGGTGTGCTCCAGCGTCTCCCCCCTCGCCCTCGACAACGACGCCCTCGCCGCCGAGCAGCTCCGGCTACTCGCCGAACGGGCCGCCGCCCACGGCATCCGCATCGCCTACGAGGCGCTGGCGTGGGGGCGGCATGTGAACACCTACGACCACGCCTGGCGGATCGTGCGGGAGGCCGGCCACCCCGCGCTCGGCACCTGCCTGGACAGCTTCCACATCCTCTCGCGCGGCTCGGACCCCAAGGGCATCGAGGAGATCCCCGGCGAGAAGATCTTCTTCCTCCAGCTCGCCGACGCCCCGCTGATGGCCATGGACGTCCTCCAGTGGAGCCGCCACTACCGCTGCTTCCCCGGGCAGGGCGGCTTCGACGTGGCGGGGCTGCTGGAGCACGTGCTGCGGGCGGGCTACGACGGGCCGCTGTCCCTGGAGGTCTTCAACGACGTCTTCCGGCAGGGCGATACGGCCCGCACCGCCGTGGACGCGCTGCGCTCGCTGATCGCCCTGGAGGAGGCCGCGGGCCGCACCGATCTGCCCGCCCCCGTCGTCCCCACCGGCTTCGCCTTCGCCGAACTGGCCTCCGGTGGAGCCGAGTTGTCCGCGCTGCTCACCGGGCTCGGCTTCGCCCGCACCGGCCGCCACCACTCCAAGCCCGTGGAGCTGTGGGAGCAGGGCGACGCCCGGATCGTCCTCAACTCCGGCCTCGACGCCACCACCGGACACCCCGAACCCGCGCTCGCCGCCATCGGCCTGGAGACCCCCGATCCGGCCGCGTCCGCGGGCCGGGCGCGGGCCCTGCTCTCCCCCGTTCTGCCGCGCCACCGGGCCGTGGCGGACGCCCCGCTGGACGCGGTCGCCGCACCCGACTCCACCGAGCTCTTCTTCTGCCGCACCGAACACCCCGACCACCCGAGCTGGACCGGCGACTTCACCCCGCGCGCCCACGCGGCCTCCCCCGCCGGTATCACCCATATCGACCATGTGGCGCTCACCCAGCCCCGGCACCACTTCGACGAGGCGTCGCTGTTCTACCGCGCCGTCCTGGGGCTGCGGCCGCACGAATCCCTGGAACTGGCCGATCCGTACGGGCTGCTGCGCAGCCGGGCCGTGTCCAACGCCGACGGTTCGGTGCGCCTGGCACTCAACCTGGCCCAGGTCCGGCCGGGTTCGGGTCCTTCCGGCTCCCTGTGGCAGCACATCGCGCTGCGCAGCCGGGACATCCTCGCCACCGCGCGCCGGCTGCGGGAACTCGGCGCACCCCTGCTGCCCATCCCCGACAACTACTACGACGACCTCGAGGCGCGCCATGAGCTCGACCCCGGGCTCCATCGCACCCTGCGCGAGCTCGGCCTGCTCTACGACCAGGACGACAACGGCACCTTCCTGCATCTGTACACGGCCACCGTCGGCCGGGTCTTCTTCGAGATCGTCCAGCGGATCGACGGCTACCAGGGCTACGGCGCGGCCAACGCCCCCGTACGCCTGGCCGCGCAGCACGCCCGTACCGGCTGAACACCGCCAGCCCCCTTTCCCTGTTTCCCCGTCCCCGTCCCCGTCACGACCTCGCCGTCCCCCCGAGGAGCCGCCATGTCGTCAGCGTCGTCGACACCGTCACCGTCCGCCGAGCGCCCGGCCCACCCCGCCGACGCGCCACCCGATCTGCTCGATCTGCCCGATCCACCGCCGCTGCGCACGATGGTCGGCCCAGGGGTCGTCGCCGTCGGGATCGGCATGGCGGCGGGCGAGATCATCCTGTGGCCGTATCTGACCTCGATCGGCGGGCTCGGGCTGCTGTGGCTCGCGGTGGTCACCCTGGTCGTCCAGACCGTGATCAATCTGGAGATCGAGCGCTACACCCTGGCCACCGGACAGACCGTGGTCGCCGGTTTCTCCCGCTGGTCCAAGGCGTGGGGCATCCTGATCTGCCTGGCCGGCGCGTTCCAGTACGTCTGGCCGGGCTGGGCCACCTCCGGCTCGACGGTGCTCACGTATCTGACCGGCGGCGGCGATGTCACCTGGATCACCGTGGGCTCGCTGGTGGGCTTCGGGGTGGTGCTGACCGTCTCACCGGTGGTCTACCGCACGATCGAGAAGGTCGAGGTGGTCAAGGTCGTGCTGACGCTGTTCTTCCTCGCCGTCGTCGCGGTCGCCGTCATCGGCTGGCACACCTGGAGCACGGCGGGCGAGAAGACCGTCACCGGCGCCGGCCGGATCCCGGACGGCATCACCTTCACCATGATCCTCAGCGCGATCGGCGCCGCCGGGGCGGGCGGGGTGCACAATCTGGTGCTCAGCAACTGGATCCGGGACAAGGGCTACGGCATGGGCGCCCATGTCCCCAAGCTGGTCTCCCCGATCACCGGCCAGTCGGAGGCGTCGGGCGCCGACCGCTACGCCTTTCCGCAGGACGAGGCGAATCTGGCCCGCTGGCGGGTGTGGTGGCGCCGGGCCAACACCGAGCACATCGTGTCGTTCTTCGTGGTCTGCCTGGTGACGATCGGGCTGATGAGCATGCTCGCGTACGAAACCCTCTTCGGACGCGACGATGTGGAGAACAGCCCGACGTTCCTGCGGATCCAGGGCGATCTGCTGGGGCAGCAGGTGGGCGACTGGCTCAAGATCGTGTTCTTCGCGGTGGCCACGGTCTCGCTCTGGGCCGCCTCGATCGGTCTGCTCGACGTCATCGGACGGGTGGTCAGCGACTTCGCCAAGCGCAACTACCTGCGGGAATCCGCCTTCTGGACCGAGGGGCGGCTGTACTTCGCGGTCGTCTGGGCCGAGGTGGGCATCGGCTCGGCGATCCTGCTGTCCGGGGTGAACCAGCCGATCGTGCTGCTGACCATCTCCACCTGCACCGCCTCCGTCGTCACCCTCGTCTACTCGGCGCTGCTGATCCGGCTCAACCGCCGCGATCTGCCGGCCGCGGTACGGCTGCGGGGGTCGCGGCTGGGCATGATGCTGCTGGCCATCGGCTTCTACGGGTTCTTCGCCCTCGCGATGCTCAAGAGCCAGATCGAGGCGAACTTCTGACCCACGGGGCCTTCCGGCCTTACGGCCATGCGGTCCGGTGCGGGCGTGCCGAGGGGCACGCCCGCACCGGGCCGTCACTACTGGTCTCTGCGGAGGAAGCCGGCGCCGTCGTCGGCCGAGGACGACGTCGACGGGTCGGGCGGGCTCGGGGAGTCCGGGGCGGACGGCGACCCCGAGGACGTGGCGGAGGGCGACCCGCTGTCGGACGGGGAGGACGACGGGGACGACGAGGGCGACTCGCTATTGGACGGGGACGACGACGGGCTGGACGACGGCGACTCCGAGGTGTCACTCGAACTCGGCGACGGGGGCGGCTTGACCGCCGCCCCCATGTCGGTGTCCAGGTCGAACTTCGAGGCCTTCTTACCGTTCAGCGCGGTCTGGGTGTACGCGGCCCAGATCCGGGCCGGGAAGTCACCGCCGTTGACGCGGCCGCCGCCCGCGGTGCCCTTGAGCGAGACCTGCTTGCCGACGCCCTTCAGCTCGCCGAACATACCGACGGAGGTCACCAGGTCGGGGGTGTAGCCGGAGAACCAGGCCGACTTGTTGTCGTCCGAGGTGCCGGTCTTGCCCGCGACCGCCTGGCCCTGCTGCCGCACCGCTTGACCGGTGCCATCGTCGACCACCCCGGTGAGGACGGAGGTGACGGAGTCGGCGGCGCCCCGGCTGATCGCCTGGCCGTTGGTGGGATCGGGCAACTGGGGCCGCTCATCGCCCTTTTCGGCGGACTTCACGATCGCCGGGGTGACCTTCTTGCCGTGGTTGTCGAGGGTGGCGTAGACCCCGGCCATGTCCTTGGGACTGGCGCCCATCACGCCCAGCGACATCGCGGGGCGCACGTCGAAGCCGCCCGCGTCCTTGCTCATGCCCAGGTCGATGGCGGTGCTCTTCACCTTGTCCAGGCCCACGTCCACCGCCATCTGCGCGAAGACGGAGTTGACGGAGTTGTTCATCGCCTTCTGGACGGAGATGGGGCCGTAGGACTTGTTGTCCTCGTTCGGCGGGGCGAAGCCGGTGAGCGAGCCCTTGACCGGCCGCTTGCTGGTGCCGTCGTAGACGGTGCTCGCCGTGATCGGGGTGCCGTCCTGCGTGGTGGAGCCGTTCTCCAGCCCCGCGGCCAGGATCAGCGGCTTGAACGTGGAGGCGGGCTGGTAGTCCGAGCGGGTGGCGTTGTTGTAATAGTGCTCAGTCGCACCGGCGCCGCCGTACATCGCCACGATGCCACCGGACTTGGGGTCCACCGAGACCGCGCCCACCTGGGCATCGCCGTCGACCTTGCGCTTCTTCGGGTCCAGCTTGGACGTCAGCTCGGTGCGGACCGCCTTCTCCAGCGCCTTCTGCTTCTTCTTGTCGATGTTGAGGGTGACCGTCCAGCCGCCGGCCCCGAACTCGTTCTCGTCCACCCCTGCCTTGATCAGCTCCTTCTTCGCGGCTTCGACGAAGTAGCCCGTCTGACCGTCGAGGCCGGGGATGGGGCGGGGCTCGATGGGCACGGGGAACTTCATGCCCTCGCGCTCGCTCTTCGGCAGCCAGTCCTTCTCGACCATGTTGTCGAGGACGTAGTTCCAGCGGTTCTTCACCAGCCGCTTGCCGTTGGGGCCCGCCGCCGACCAGTCGTACTGGCTGGGCGCCTGGAGTACCGACGCGAGATAGGCGCCCTGCTCGACGCTGAGTTCCTCGACGTCCTTGTCGTAGTACGCGCGGGCGGCGGCCTGGATGCCGTAGGCCCCCCGGCCGTAGTAGCTGGTGTTGATGTAGCCCGCGAGGATGTAGTCCTTGGACTTCTGCTGGTCGACCTTGAGCGAGATCACCAGCTCCTTCAGCTTGCGGCTGACGGTCTGTTCCTGGCTCAGGTAGTAGTTCTTGACGTACTGCTGGGTGATGGTCGAACCACCCTGCTTGCCCCGGCCCAGCGCGGTGTTGATCAGACCGCGGGCGGTGCCGGTGAACGAGACGCCGGAGTCGCTGAAGAAGTCCTTGTTCTCGGCGGCGACAAAGGTGTGCTGCACCTTCTTGGGGATCTTGGACAGCGGTACGGACTCACGGTTGACGTCGCCCGTCTTCGCCATGATCGTGCCGTCGCTGTACTTGTAGATGTTCGCCTCCGCCTTGGCCGCGGCGTTGGCAGGCGGAACATCGACCCACAGATAGAGGACGAAGAACGCCCCGATGAGCAACGCGCAGAACCCCAGGACGTAGCCGAGCACCCATTTCCAGGTGAAGAAGCGGCGTATGCCCCCCGACTTCGCCGCCCGCTTGGCTCGGCGAGCGCCCTTCTGCCGCGCGCGTCGCTCTTCCGCTCTACCCATCGCTCCCGCCGCTCCAGTCCATAAGCCCCCCAGGCCAGCTCATGAAGCTAACACCGCAACAACCCTCAAATGCTCATCGATCTAGCTTTTTCCGAAGGTGACAAAAAGCACCCACTCCAAGGGAACTGACGGCTTACGGGCACCAAGGGTTGCCAGGAACGCGTAATGTGCTATCACTTTGCTAGAACGCAAGACGCACCCGCACCACCGAACGGAAACGGGGATCCACCCATGTCCGACGCCACCTCCACCGAGGGCATCACCGACCAGGCCGACATACCGGCCCTTCCGGAGCCGCAGGTCCGGGAGCGGCCCGCGCACAACGTCAGCGGCGGGCTGGCCCTGCTCGGGGGCCTGGCCGGACTCGCGGGCGGCGTCGGCCTGATCTTCACGGGGGCCGCCGTCGCCTCCGACCACAAGGGCGCCGGGTCCACTCTGCTGATCGTCTCCGGCATCGTGGTGATCATCGCCGCGATCCTCACCATGTGCGGCCTCAACACCATCGCCCCCGGTGAGGCCCGGGTGGTCCAGCTCTTCGGGCGCTACCGCGGCACCATCCGCACCGACGGGCTGCGCTGGGTGAACCCGCTCACCAGCCGCGAGAAGATCTCCACCCGGGTGCGCAACCACGAGACCGCGATCCTCAAGGTCAACGACGCCTACGGCAACCCGATCGAGCTCGCCGCGGTCGTCGTCTGGCGGGTCGAGGACACCGCCCAGGCGATGTTCGAGGTGGACGACTTCCTGGAGTTCGTCTCCACCCAGACCGAGGCCGCGGTGCGGCACATCGCCATCGAGTACCCGTACGACGCCCATGACGAGGACGCCCTCTCGCTGCGCGGCAATGCCGAGGAGATCACCGAGAAGCTCGCCATCGAACTGCACGCCCGGGTCGAGGCGGCCGGGGTCCGCATCATCGAATCGCGCTTCACCCACCTCGCCTACGCCCCGGAGATCGCCTCCGCGATGCTCCAGCGCCAGCAGGCGGGCGCGGTGGTGGCGGCCCGCCGGCAGATCGTGGACGGCGCGGTCGGCATGGTCGAGGCGGCGCTGGCCCGGATCACCGAGGAGGGGATCGTGGCACTGGACGAGGAGCGCAAGGCCGCGATGGTCAGCAATCTGATGGTGGTGCTCTGCGGGGACCGCTCCCCGCAGCCCGTTCTGAACACGGGCACGCTGTACCAGTGACGGACGAGAATGGGCCGAAGGGTCGGCAGCCGCGGCAGCGCAAGCAGATGCTGCTGCGGCTCGATCCGGCCATCCATGACGCCCTCGCGCGCTGGGCCAACGACGAGCTGCGCAGCGCCAACGCACAGATCGAGTTCCTGCTGCGCAAGGCGCTCGCGGACGCGGGCCGGCTACCCGGCGCGGTGCGCCCGATCCCGCGCCGGGGCCGACCGCCGCGGCGGCCCGCCGAGGGCGCCGAGGGCGGGGGACCCCCCGATGCCCCCGAGGGCCCCGGCCGCGCACCAAATCAGCCCTGACCCCGCTCACACCTCCCTGACCTGCGATAACACACTTCCCAGCGCAGCTATACACTGCAGGTATACGCATGATGTAGAGTGCTGGGCATGTCAATTGGCCACACCCTGCTCGGACTCCTCGAAGGCGGCCCGCGCCACGGCTACGACCTCAAGAGAGCCTTCGACGAACGATTCGGACACGACCGCCCGCTGCACTACGGGCAGGTCTACTCGACCATGTCCCGGCTGCTGAAGAACGGCCTGGTGGAGGTCGACGGCATCGAGCACGGCGGTGGCCCGGAGCGCAAGCGCTACGCCATCACCGACGCGGGCATCACCGATGTGGAGCACTGGCTCACCGAGCCCGAGAAGCCCGAGCCCTATCTCCAGTCGGTCCTCTACACCAAGGTCGTCATCGCCCTGCTCACCGGGCGCGACGCGGCCGACCTCCTCGACGTCCAACGCGCCGAACATCTGCGGCTGATGCGCGAACTGACCCAGCGCAAGCGCGAAGGCGACCTCAGCGACCAACTCATCTGCGACCACGCCCTCTTCCATCTCGAGGCCGATCTGCGCTGGCTGGAACTCACCGCCGCCCGCCTCGGCCAACTCGCCAAGGCGGTGCGTTCATGACCCCGGCAGGCTCCTTGCTGATCGCCACGTCCCTGAACAAGACGTACGGTCACACCCCCGCCCTGGACGGTGCGGACTTCTCCATCCACCCCGGCGAGGTCGTCGCCGTCATGGGCCCCTCCGGCTCGGGCAAGTCGACGCTGCTCCACTGCCTGGCCGGGATCGTGCGGCCGGACTCCGGCTCCGTCCACTACAACGGGCGCGAGCTGACCGCCATGTCGGACTCCGAGCGCAGCGGTCTGCGCCGCGGCGAGTTCGGCTTCGTCTTCCAGTTCGGCCAGCTCGTCCCCGAGTTGACCTGTGTGGAGAACGTCGCGCTGCCGCTGCGGCTGAACGGCACCAAGCGCAAGGAGGCCGAGGCCCGCGCCGAGTCCTGGATGGAGCGGCTGGAGGTCGCGGACGTGGCCCACAAGCGGCCCGGCGAGGTCTCCGGCGGCCAGGGGCAGCGGGTCGCCGTCGCCCGGTCGCTGGTCACCGCGCCGCGGGTGCTGTTCGCCGACGAGCCGACCGGCGCGCTGGACTCGCTCAACGGCGAGCGGGTCATGGAGCTGCTGACCGAGGCCGCCCGCGAGTCCCGTACCGCCGTGGTACTGGTCACCCACGAGGCCCGGGTCGCCGCCTACTCCGACCGCGAGGTCGTGGTCCGCGACGGCAAGGCCCGGGACATGGCAGGGGTCCGATGAGCGGCCAGGACGCCCCGGCGCAGGAGCCCCGCCCCCGCGCCTCCGTCGCCCGCTGGGCCGCCGACCTCGCCATGGGCGCCCGGTTCGCGGTCACCGGCGGCCGGGAGAGCTGGGCCAGGACGATCATGACCGCGGTGGGCGTCGGTCTGGGAGTGGTGCTGCTGCTAGTGGCCTCCTCCGCCCCCACCGCGTACGACCTGCGCGGTGAGCGGTCCGACCGGCGCGCCGCGCTCGGCTTCGAGGAGGACCCCAAGCCCGGCCCCGACACCATCCGCCTCGGCCAGGCGAACACCACCTACCGCGACCAGGACATCGAGGGCCTGGTGATGGCGCCCGACGGCGACAGTCCGCCCAAGCCCCCGGGCATCAGCCATCTCCCGGACCCCGGCCAGATGTGGGTCTCGCCCGCGCTGAAGAAGCTGCTCGACTCCGACGAGGGCAAGCTGCTGCGCGACCGCTTCCCCTACCGCACCATCGGCACCATCTCCCACGACGGACTCTCCGGCCCGAACGACCTGCGCTACTACGCGGGGATCACCCACAAAGCGTTCGACCAGGCGGGCGGCGACTATCGCATCGACCGTTGGGGCACCAAGAACGCCGGCAAGCCCCAGCCCCTCAACCCCGCACTGCTGCTGCTGATCATCGTGGGCTGCGTGGTGCTGCTGCTGCCGGTCCTCATCTTCATCGCCACCGCCGCCCGTTTCGGCGGTGAGCGGCGTGACCGGCGGCTGGCCGCGCTGCGGCTGGTCGGCGCCGACATCCATATGACCCGGCGGATCGCCGCGGGTGAGTCGCTCTTCGGCTCCCTCCTCGGGCTGGCCGTGGGCACCGGACTGTTCCTGCTGGTGCGCCAGTTCATCGAAGGGGTCGTGGTCTGGGACATCAGCTTCTTCGCCTCCGACATCGTGCCGTCCACCCCGCTCGCCCTGACGATCGCGGTGGCCGTGCCCGCCTCGGCCGTCATGGTCACGCTGCTCGCCCTGCGCGGTATCGCCATCGAGCCGCTGGGCGTCGTACGGAACGCCAGGCCCAAGCGCCGCCGTCTGTGGTGGCGGCTGCTGCTGCCGTTCCTGGGCATGGCCCTGCTGCTGCCGCTCGCGGGAGGCTTCCAGACGGGCAGCGGGGGCGGTGACGTCAAGGCGTACCAGGCCGCGGCCGGCGCCGTGCTGCTGCTCGTCGGCGTCACCGCGCTGCTGCCCTGGATCGTCGAGGCCGTGGTGGAACGGTTCGGCGGCAGGGGCTCGGTGCCCTGGCAGCTCGCCACCCGCCGGCTCCAGCTCAGCAGCGGCACCGCTTCGCGCGCGGTCAGCGGTATCACGGTCGCCGTCGCCGGGGCCCTCGCGCTCCAGATGCTCTTCGCCAGCGTGGAGGCTCAGGACAGCCAGTCGACCGGTCAGGACCCGACCCGCGCCCAGCTGATGGCGACCGTCCCGGTGTCCACCGGTTCCGAGGCCCGCGACGCCTTCGAGCGGTACCGCGCGACCAAGGGCGTACGCGAGATGCTCGGTGTCACCGAGGGCTACGTCTCCGCTCTGCGCCACAGCAAGCAGGACTCGTCGTCGGTCCCGGAAGAGGCCCTCACCGTCGCCGACTGCCCCTCGCTGCGCGAGGTGGCCCGCATCACCAGCTGCAAGAACGGCGATGTCTTCCTCGTCGACGCGCCGCCCGAGTACTACGAGGCCGGGGACAAGTTCGTCAAGCCGGGCGCCCAGGTCAATCTCGCCTTCGACGACGAGAGCATGCCGGACGTGCGTCACAAGAAGCTGTGGACGATTCCCCACTCGGCCAAGATGGTGAAGTCCCGGCCGGACCCGATCGGCAGTGAGCGCACCGGTATCTTCGCCACCCCCGGCGCCTTCGACGTCGCCAAGCTGGCGAAACCACACGCGGTGGCCATGATGCGGATGGATCCGAAGGTGCCGGACGCGACCGAGTACGTGCGCAACACCAGCGCGGTGTTCTCCCCGACGATCGACGTCATGCGGCTCAGCAGCACCTCGCAGTCGGATGAGTTCACGGTCATCCGCAAGGCCCTGTTCATCGGCGCCACCGCGACCCTGCTGCTCATCGGGGCCAGCATGATCGTGACCACCCTGGAGCAGCTGCGCGAGCGCAAGCGGCTGCTGTCCGTCCTGGTCGCCTTCGGCACCCGGCGCACCACGCTGAGCTGGTCGGTGCTGTGGCAGACCGCGGTCCCGGTGGTGCTGGGCCTGGCGCTGTCGATCGCGGGCGGGCTGGCACTGGGCGTGCTGCTGCTGAAGATGGTCGGCCAGCCGCTGGCCGTGGACTGGGCCGGGCTCGGCACCATGACCGGTATCGGCGGCGGTGTGATCCTGCTGGTGACCCTGGTCAGCCTGCCGCCGCTGTGGCGGATGATGCGGCCGGAGGGTCTGCGGACCGAGTAGGCACCCCTACCGCCCGACCTCACCGGGGGCCGTTCCCCGCCACAGGAACGGCCCCCGCTGGCATGTTCAGGCGGACCGGCCCTGGTGGCGGGTTCAGGCGGACCGGCCCCGTCGGCATGTTCAGGCGGACCGGCCTGCGACCCGTACCGGCAGTGGCCGCAGCGCCTCCCGCAACGCCTCCGCGAGCGCCTCGAACTCCTCCGTGCGCGCCGCGCCCGCCCGCATGGCCAGGGCTATCCGGCGGGCGGGCGCCGGATCGGCGAAGTCGCCGGTGGCCAGGTGGTCGTTGCGGGCGGTCTCCACCCGCAGCGCGGTGCGCGGCAGCAGCGTCACCCCGAGACCGCCCGCGACCAGCTGCACCAGGGTGGAGAGCCCGGCGGCGCTGGTGGTCACCGGGGTGCCCTCGGTGCGGCCCGCCTCACGGCAGATGTCCAGGGCCTGGTCGCGCAGGCAGTGGCCCTCGTCGAGCAGCAGCAGATCCAGCTCCTTGAGCGCCTCGCGGGGGATGTCATCGCGTCCGCCCAGCCAGTGGTCCCGCGGCGTGACCAGGACGAAGTCCTCGTCGAACAGCGGCATTTCGACCACTCCGGGGGCGCCGAGCGGCACCGCGAGCAGCAGCAGATCGAGGCGGCCATGGGCCAGCCCGTCCAGCAGCGAGGCGGTCTGCTCCTCGTACACCTGGAGATCGAGCCGGGGATAGCGCTCATGCACCAGCCGCAGCACGGTCGGCAGCAGATACGGCGCCACGGTCGGGATCACCCCGAGCCGCAGCACTCCGGTGAAAGGCGCCCGCGCCGCCTCGGCCTCCTCCAGCAGCTCCCCGACCGCCTCCAACACGGTGCGTGCCCGGGCGGCCAGCCGCTCCCCCGCCGGACTGAGCAGCACCTTGCGCGTCGTACGCTCGAGGAGCTGGACACCGAGTGTCTCCTCGAGCGCGGCGACGGCGCCCGAGAGCGCGGGCTGGCTCATCCCTATGGCGGCCGCGGCATCGCGGAAGTGCAGCTGCTCCGCGACCGCGACAAAGGCTCTGAGCTGGGAAATGCTGGGCTGCCGTGGTTTGCCCGGCGGTGTGGCTGATGCGGCCACTGATAGCCACCTCCAATCAACCCCACCGAGTGTAGCTATTTCACTGATCAATGCACCCTGTGCCAAGGTAGGAACCGTCCAACCCCAGGAAAACCCGGATGACCGGGCCTTTCCTACGCAAAACCTGCAAGGAGTGTGCGTGCTCACCGTCGGTGACAAGTTCCCCGAGTACGACCTGACCGCCTGCGTGTCGCTGGAGAGCGGCAAGGAGTTCGAGCAGATCAACCACAAGACCTACGAGGGCAAGTGGAAGATCGTCTTCGCGTGGCCGAAGGACTTCACCTTCGTATGCCCGACGGAGATCGCCGCCTTCGGCAAGCTGAACGACGAGTTCGCCGACCGTGACGCCCAGATCCTGGGCTTCTCCGGCGACTCCGAGTTCGTCCACCACGCCTGGCGCAAGGACCACCCGGACCTGCGCGACCTGCCGTTCCCGATGCTGGCCGACTCCAAGCACGAGCTGATGCGCGACCTGGGCATCGAGGGCGAGGACGGCTTCGCACAGCGCGCCGTGTTCATCGTGGACCAGAACAACGAGATCCAGTTCACCATGGTGACGGCCGGTTCCGTGGGCCGTAACCCCAAGGAGGTCCTGCGGGTGCTGGATGCCCTGCAGACCGACGAGCTGTGCCCCTGCAACTGGAGCAAGGGTGAGGACACCCTGGACCCGGTGGCCCTCCTCTCCGGTGAGTGAGCTGATTCCCCATGGCACTCGATGAGCTGAAGTCCGCGCTTCCGGACTACGCCAAGGACCTCAAGCTGAACCTCGGTTCGGTGATCGGCAACTCCGAGCTTCCACAGCAGCAGCTGTGGGGCACCGTGCTGGCCTGCGCGATCGCCTCGCGCTCGGCACGGGTGCTGACCGAGCTGGAGCCGGAGGCCAAGGCCAACCTCTCGCCGGAGGCGTACACCGCCGCCAAGTCGGCGGCCGCCATCATGGCGATGAACAACGTCTACTACCGGACCCGGCACCTGCTGTCCGACCCGGAGTACAACAACCTGCGCGCCGGACTGCGGATGAACGTCATCGGCAACCCGGGTGTGGAGAAGGTCGACTTCGAGCTGTGGTCGCTGGCCGTGTCCGCGATCAACGGCTGCGGAATGTGCCTCGACTCGCATGAGCAGGTGCTCCGCAAGGCGGGCGTGGACCGCGAGACGATCCAGGAAGCCTTCAAGATCGCCTCCGTGCTGCAGGCGGTCGGCGCCACCCTGGACGCCGAGGGCGTCCTGGCCGCGAACGGCTGACCTCGGTCACGAGACCGCTCGGTCGCGGAGACCAGAACGGTCGCGGAGACCAGAAGGGCGCCCCACCGATCGGTGGGGCGCCCTTCGGCGTTCAACGGCCGCGGGCCGGTTCCGGATCTACCGGGGCTCGGTGCCCTTCTCCGGCGGGGCACCTGGCGGGTCGGTGGGCGCCGTGCCGGAGGCGGTGGCGCCGTGTGGGCCCGGGACGGCGCGCAGCGCGTTCTCCTGGCTGTAGCTGCGCAAGTAGACGACCACCGTATTGGCGACCGCCACCAGCGGAACGGCCACCACCGCGCCGCCGATGCCGCCGATCAGCGAACCGGCCGCGACCGAGAGCACCACGGCCAGCGGATGGACCCGCACCGCGCGGCCGAGGATGAAGGGCTGCAGCACATGGCCCTCGATCTGCTGCACGGCGAGCACCACGATCAGCACCATCGCCCCGGTGAACACGCCCTGGGTGACCAGTGCCACGACCACCGCGAGCGCGCCGGAGACCACCGCACCCACCAGCGGGATGAAGGCGAAGAGGAAGATGAAGACGGCGAGCGGTACCGCCATCGGCACATCGAGGAAGAACAGACCCACGCCGATGAAGATCGCGTCGATCAGCGCCACGAGCACCGTACCCCGCACATAGGCGGTCAGCGTCGCCCAGGCCCGCGGCCCGGCGCCCGCCACGCCCTCGCGGGCCGGGGCGGGGACCAGCTTGAGGGTCCAGTTCCAGATCTTCGGGCCGTCGTACAGCAGGAAGAGCGTGGAGAACATCGTCAGCAGAATGCCGGTCAACACCTCGACGACGACCGTGACGCCTTCCAGCCCCGCCGAGGTGATCTGCTCGGTGTTGGCGCCGACCGCCTCGCGCAGACTCTTGGCCACATGGTTGATCTGCTTCTCGGTCACATGGAACGGGCTGTGCAGCAGCCAGCGCCGCAGATCGTCGATACCGGCCTGGACCTCGCCCGAGACCTCGTCGATGTTCTCCATGACCTGCCAGACCACGAACCATACGACCAGGCCCATGACGACGAAGCCTGCGATGAAGGTGAGCGCGGTGGCCAGCCCGCGCTGCACACCGCGCCGGCGCAGCCGGGTCACGGTGGGTTCCAGCAGCGCGGTGATGAGGAGCGCGACGGTGAAGGAGAGCACCACCAGCTGGACGGAGCTGATGACCCTCATGAGCACCCACACCGTGCCGCCGAGCACCAGCAGCCGCCAGGCGGCCTCGGCGGCGACGCGGACGCCCCAGGGCACGGCGTCCACCGGATCGGGTCTGGCGGAGACGGCGGGGGCGTAGGAGGGCGGGGCGGGCACGCTGGACGGCTCCGGCCGGGGGGCCTCGCCCTGCGCGCCCTTCCCCGCGGCGCCCGCGGAACTCTGGGAACTCTCCGGACTTCCCGGGCCGGTGGAACTCTCGGGGCTCGCGGAACTCTCCCGGCCCTCAGCCCCCTTGGCGCTCTCGGCGCCGCCCCGTGCGGCTCCGGCGCCCTGGTCCTGGCCCGCTCCGGTGCCGGGCGCACCGCCGGACGGCCGTGCCCCCCGCGGGCGCTCCTCGGATGGTTCGGGCCCCGATGGGGGCCTCGGGCCGGCGTCGCCGTCGCCCTCGCGCCCCCGCATCTCGGCCTGTTGGGATTCCAGCCGGTGGGCGAGCCGGGTCAGTCCGGTTCCCAGCCTGCCGACCCACTGCGGCAATTTGGACATTTCTCGTTTCCTACCCCCAGGTTCCCCCTCGGCCGTCAAGGAGACGTTACCTGCTGGGGATGCACGAAACCCCCGACCCATGGGGCCGGGGGTTTCGTGAAGTGTGCGAGCGTGCGCCGCTGCCGGGCTGACCCGGTCCGACCGGCTCAGTAGTGGCCGTTGGCCTGCCAGAACGCCCAGGCGTCACACGGGCTGCCGTAGCGCTCGTTCATGTAGTTCACGCCCCACTTGATCTGGGTCGCCGGGTTGGTCTGCCAGTCGGAACCCGCCGAGGACATCTTGGAGGCGGGCAGCGCCTGTACCAGACCGTAGGCACCAGACGAGGGGTTGGTGGCCTGGTAGTTCCAGGTGGACTCGTGGTCCACGATGTTGCTGAAGCACTGGAACTGGCCACTCGGAACGATCTGCCGGGCCATCGACTGGACCTCGGAGATCGTGTACGAAGCCTGCTGGGGGAAGTCGCCGGCGTCACGCGTGGCCGAACGGCTCGCGACGTCGTCCTTCTTCTCCTTCGCCTCGCGCTCCTTGGCCAGCTTCTCGGCGGCTGCCTTGTCCGCGGCGGCCTTCTTGGCCTTCGCGTCCTTGGCCGCCTGCTTGCGGGCTGCCTCCTCGGCGGACTTGCGCGCCTCCGCGTCGGCCGCGGTGGACTGAACGTCCGCCTGCTGCGTCAGGGATGCGGTCTGGGCAACGGCCTGCTGCCCGGCGGGTATGTCCGCAAGGAGCGTCGAGTCGGCGGCTGTCGCCTCGATCGGGTCGGACGAGCCCTGCTGCTGTCCGCCCGCGGCGACGCCGACAACGGCGCCCACAGTGGTGACCGCGGTGGCCGAGGCCACTGCGAATCCCCGGACCGAAATCCGGCTCACTCGGTTTCCTTCCAGCTCGCCCGCTTAGGTGACCTCGCGGGCGCAATCGTGCCCCTGACGCTGACCTCCCCTTGTTCCGTCCCCGGTAGTACACGGTGGGGTCGGCTGGTCACGGGAGGCACGGGCCCGGTGGGGATCCCCCGCGGGAGATCCTCGAGGTGCTCGGGCGGCATACGGCGAACTCTCTTCAATTCTGGTGCTGCTGTGGTTCTGTACCGCTGGGGGTACCGGTGTGCCGTATGCGGGGCCTGACAGAACCCACACACTGCCGGACGCGGAGCCCTCGAGGCAATTCCCCGCCAGGTGTGAAAGCTCACATCCCGTTTACGCCCTAGGATTTCTGGAAATCCCCGCGCGCCAAGACGCCGCGCGGCTAAGCTCATTGGCCTTTCCGCGCGGCGCCCTGTGGCCGCAAACGACTCAAGCAGCTCAGATGTGGCCGTCCTCCAGCATTTCGGTCACCAGCGCCGCGATGGGCGAACGCTCGGAGCGGGTCAGGGTGACATGCGCGAACAGCGGATGCCCCTTCAGTTTCTCGACGACCGCCACCACACCGTCATACCGCCCGACGCGGAGGTTGTCCCGCTGCGCCACGTCGTGGGTGAGCACCACCCGCGAGTTGGCGCCGATCCGGGACAGCACGGTGAGCAGCACATTCCGCTCGAGGGACTGGGCCTCGTCGACGATGACGAAGGCGTCATGGAGCGAGCGGCCGCGGATATGCGTCAGCGGCATCACCTCCAGCATCCCGCGCCCCACGACCTCCTCGATCACCTCGGCGCTGGTCACCGCGGACAGCGTGTCGAAGACCGCCTGGGCCCAAGGGCTCATCTTCTCGGCCTCGGTGCCGGGCAGATAGCCCAACTCCTGGCCACCCACCGCGTACAGCGGGCGGAAGATCATCACCTTGCGGTGCTGACGCCGCTCCAGCACGGCCTCCAGGCCCGCGCACAGCGCCAGCGCCGACTTGCCCGTACCGGCCCGGCCGCCCATCGAGATGATGCCGACCTCCGGGTCGAGCAGCAGGTCCAGCGCGATGCGCTGCTCCGCGCTGCGCCCGTGGATCCCGAACGCCTCCCGGTCACCACGCACCAGCCGCACCTGGCCGTCCGGGGTGACCCGGCCGAGCGCGTTGCCACGCTCGGACTGCAGCACCAGACCGGTGTGCACGGGCAGTCCGGCCGCCTCGGGGACATACGCGGTCTCGGCGGCGAACAGGTCGTCCACCTGCTCGGCCGAGACGGCGAGCTCCGCCATCCCGGTCCAGCCGGAGTCGGTGATCGCCAGCTCCGCGCGGTACTCCTCGGCGAGCAGCCCCACCGAGGACGCCTTGATGCGCAGTGGCAGGTCCTTCGATACGACGGTGACGTCGTACCCCTCGGCCTGCAGGTTTCTGGCGACCGCGAGGATCCGCGCGTCGTTGTCCGGTATACGGCCGTGATTCAGGAAGGCCGCGGGCAGGACACCCGGGTCGGAATGGTTGAGCTCGACACGCAGGGTCCCGCCCAGATCGCCGATCGGGATCGGTGCGTCCAGGCGGCCGAAACGGATGCGGTACTCGTCCAGCAGGCGGAGTGCCTGCCGTGCGAAGTACCCCAGCTCCGGGTGATGCCGCTTGGCCTCCAGTTCCGTGACCACCACGACCGGCAGCACGACTTCGTGCTCGTCGAAGCGGGCCATGGCATTGGGGTCGGCCAGCAGGACGCTGGTGTCGAGGACATAGGTGCGCCGGTCGTGCTCGCGGCGTTTCTTGCTGGTCACCACGGGTGGACGTACCCCCTCGGGAGAGGTTGGGGTGCGACGGCGTCGCGGGAGTGAGGTATCCCCGCCGTAGACGGGGAACGGACCGGGCTCAGGCCCTACTGGGAGGGCCGAGCGCCGGCCCTCCGCGTCATACGCACGATCCGCACAGTCGTCCGTGTGCAAAGGGCCTCCCGGACGAACGGCCCATGCCGTCCGCTGGCAGTTCGACACCCAACTGGACAGGTGGGACAGGGCATCGACCTGGAAGGGATATTCCCTCGAACGTGCGGGGGCATGCAACGGCATATGACGGCGCGGATATGAACGTTGTGAAACCAGCGTGCTACACGGCCCGGGGCCGGACGCCGGGCGGCGTCCGGCCCCGGGCCGGTGAACTGCGGTGCTACAGACCGGAACTAGTTGCCGTACCTGCGATGACGGGCGGCGTAGTCGCGCAGTGCGCGGAGGAAGTCGACCTTGCGGAAAGCGGGCCAGAAAACTTCACAGAAGTAGTACTCCGAATGGGCGCTCTGCCACAGCATGAAGCCGGAGAGCCGCTGCTCACCGCTGGTGCGGATCACCAGGTCGGGATCGGGCTGCCCACGGGTGTACAGGTGTTCGGAGATGAGGTCGATGTCGACGACCTCGGCGAGCTCCTCGAAGGAGGTGCCCTTGGTGGCGTGGTCCAGCAGCAGCGACCGCACCGCGTCGGCGATCTCCTGCCGTCCGCCGTAGCCGACAGCCACGTTGACCAGTATTCCGTCGATGTGCTCGGTGTCCCGCTCGGCCTCCTTGAGGACCGTCTGGGTCCGGGAGGGCAGCAGATCGCGGTTGCCGACGTGGTGCACCCGCCAGCGGCCGTCGGTGGCCAGATCGCGCACCGCGCCCTCGATGATGCTCAGGAGCGGGCCCAGCTCATCCTCGGGGCGGTCCAGGTTGTCGGTGGAGAGCAGCCAGAGCGTCACGACCTCGACGTCCGTCTCGCTGCACCAGCCGAGCAGCTCCTGGATCTTGCTGGCGCCCGCCTTGTGCCCCTGCTCGGCGGTGCCGCCGGCCGCGCGGGCCCAGCGGCGGTTGCCGTCGAGGATGACGCCGATGTGCTTGGGCACCTGGGCGTGATCGAGGCGGCCTTCCACCCGGCGTGCGTAGAGCCCGTACACCAGGTTGCGCAACTTCACGTCTTCCAGCCCCTCAGTGCCTCGCCATGGCGGTCCGCCCCAAGGCCGACACCCTACTGCGGGGCGGAGGGGCTGGCTAACCGGGACGGCCGAATGACCGCGCTGCGTCACGCTTCGTAGCCGACCGTGCGGGATACGTGCCGCCCCTGGGGCCCCGGATGCCCGAAATAGAGCGGGCCGGTCCGTGGGGGGGGAGTACGGACCGGCCCGAGGGGGGGTTTCCACCATAACGCTTCGTGAGGGGATGTCCATGCATCGGCGGGGCCGACAATTCGCGAGCCGGTGTCATCCGGCCCCGAGCGCCCCCAGTACCAGCCCCGCGCCCGCCCCGAGGATCATGAAAGGGCCGAACGCCATCGCGGTCCGGCGCCCGGCCCGCCGGGTCAGCACCAGGGCCAGGGCGCAGCAGGAGCCCAGCAGCAGTCCGGCGAAGGCACCCACGAAGAGCACGTCCCAGCCGTACCAGCCCAGGGCGATCCCCAGCGTCAGCGCCAGCTTGACGTCGCCGAACCCCATCCCGCTCGGGCTGATCAGGAACAGCACCAGATACGCCCCGCCCAGCACCGCGCCGCCCAGCACCGCGCGCGGCCACGACCCGGCGCTGTGCGGCAGCAGCGCCGCCGCGCCGAGCAGCACCGCGGCCCCGCCCGCCATGGGCAGCGTGAGGACGTCCGGCAGCCGGTTGACCGCCAGGTCCACGCCGGTGAGCAGCACCCCCAGCGGCACCAGCAGCAGCCACACCGCCAGCTCCGGGCGGGCGCCGACGGCCGCGGCCAGACCCGCGCACACCAGCGCGGTGAGCGCCGCGGGCATCGGGCCCGCCCCGTAGTCGCGCTCCCCGCCCCGGCAGCCGGCGCAGCGGGCGGGGCCCAGCCAGCCGCGCGCGGGGCCGGTGAGCGCGTGCCCGCGCGGACAGGCGCCGCGCCAGGGCTCCTCCGGATCGACGGCCAGCCGGTAGAGCGGACGCGGTACGAGCAGCCCGGCGGCCGCGCCGTACGCGGCGGCGAGCACGATCAGCAGCGGTTGCACGGGCCGAGCCTACGGAAGCGCCCGGCCGGTGGAACACTGCGCGGGAGGGGCGGAAGGGCGCGGGAAGGGCCGAAGGGGGGCCGGGTTGTGGGCCACTGGCGGGACGGTACGGGGACGCTGCACGTGGTCGGCGGCGCGGACGGAGCGGACGGCGCAGAGGAGGACCGGGAGGGCGCGGAGGGCAGCGCGGGGCGCGCGGAGGGCTTGAGCGCGGGACGCGCGGCGGGCATTCCGCTCACCATCGCCGCCTCCTACCGCGCCCGCGCCCGTGGTCTGCTCGGCCGGGACGGCCTGACCGGGGCGCTTCTCCTCACCCCGGCGAGCGGGGTGCACACCTTCCGGATGCGGTTCGCCATCGACGTCGCCTATCTGGACCGGCGGCTCACCGTCGTGGACGTCCACACCCTGCGCCCCGGCCGGCTCGGGCGCCCCCGGCTGCGCTCCCGCCATGTCCTGGAGGCGGAGGCGGGCGCGTTGGAGCGCTGGGGCGTGCGGCGAGGCGTGCGCGTCGTGATCGCCCCCGACCCTTCAGCGCCGCTCTCTCCTTCTGTACGCTGACTTCTCGGTGTCATGGTTGGGACACCCTCGATCGCGGTCGAGATTCATCGAGGTAGCGGTCGGGATCATCGAGGTAGAGGTAGTAGGGGTAGGGGTGGCACGGTGACGACCACGGGCAAGATTCTGCGTTTCGACGAGTTCCGCGGCTACGGCTTCATCGCTCCGGACGACGGTGGCGAGGACGTCTTCATGCACGCCAACGACCTGCTGGACGAGAAGCACCTGTTCCAGCCGGGGTCCAAGGTGCGGTTCGTTCCCGAGTACGGCGACAAGGGGCCCAAGGCGTCGGAGGTCCGCGTCCTCGAGCGCGCCGCCGCGCCGGTCGTACGGCCCTCCGGGCCGGACGGCGACGACACCATGTGCGATGTGCTGTCGGTCGCCGAGCTCCGGCAGGAGCTCACCGAGGCGCTGGTCGAGATGGGCGGCAGCCTGACCGCCGACCAGATCAAGCAGGTGCGCAGGCGGGTCATCGAGCTCGCCCAGGCGCACAACTGGATCGAATCCTGATAGCGGATCCTGAATCCTGGTATCGGAGCCTGACGTCGGGTCGCATCGCGTCCTGACAGCGGACTGAGGGCCGCCGCCGCGACAGGCGTCGCGACGGCGGCCCCTCGCGTTCCGTGCGATCCTCGCGTTCCGGCGGTCCTCGCGTTCCGGTGCTCCTCAGCTTCCGGTGACCTTCAGCATCATCCACATCGCCGCCGTCGCGGCCACCACGGTCGCCGGTGCGGTCAGCACGCCCAGACGGGTGAACACCCCCAGGTCGGAGCCGGTATCCGGTTCGTGGTGGTGCACTATGCGCCGCCACAGCAGGGTGGCCAGGGAGCCGACATAGGTGAGGTTGGGGCCCAGGTTGACGCCGATCAGCACGGCGAGCACAGGCCCGGTCCCGCCCGCGGAGGCGATCGGCAGCAGCGCCAGCACGGCGGGCAGGTTGTTGATGAGGTTGGCCAGCACCGCCGCGACCGCCGCGATCCCGAGCAGCGCGGGCAGGCTCGTCCCGGTGGGCAGCACCTGGGTCAGCGTGTCCTGGAGACCACCCGCCAGCACGGCCTGGACCACCACCCCGAGCGCGAGCACGAACAGGCAGAACAGCGGTCCGGCCGCGCCGATGGCCCCCCTTACGGTCGTCTCGCGGCGCCGCAGCGCCCTTACGGTGAGCACGAGGGCGCCCGCCCAGGCCGCCCACTGGGGGTCGAGGCCTGCCAGTGAGGTCCCGACGAACCCGGCGAGGGTCAGCAGCAGCACGGTCAGCGCGAAGACCGGCACCCGGGGCCAGTCGGCGGGCGGGGGCTCGGAGGTCCCGGCGGCCAGGTCGGCGGCGAAGAAGCGGCGGAAGACCAGGTACTCGATGCCGATGGTCAGCAGCCAGGCGGGCCCCATCAGCACGGCGAAACGGGTGAAGGAGACCCCGCTGGCCTGCAGGGCGAGCAGATTGGTGAGGTTGGAGACCGGAAGGAGCAGGGACGCCGAGTTCGACAGATGGGCGCAGGCGTACACATGCGGCCGGGACCGCGCCCCGAGTTTGCCCGCCGTGGCGAACACCACGGGCGTGAGCAGCACGACGGTGGCGTCCAGGCTCAGTACGGCGGTGACGACGGCCGCGACCGCGAACACCCCGCCCAGGAGCCGGTCGGTACGCCCCGCGCAGGCCCGTGCCACGGCCTGTCCCGCCGCCTCGAAGAGCCCTTCGTCCGCGCACATCCGGGCCAGCAGCAGTACGGCGGCCAGAAAGCCCACGACGGGCAGCAGCTCCTGGGTCTCCGCCCAGGCCCGGGCGGGCGAGACCGCCCCGATGGCCACGACGATCCCGGCGGCGGGCACGGCCGCGACCGCTTCCGGCAGCCCCCGGGGGCGCACCACCGCGAAGGCCAGTACGCCGAGCAGCAGGACGACGGAAAGGGACTCGGCGACGGCGGTACTCAGAACGGACTCCGGCGGATGGTGTGATCGGCACACCCATGATGCGGCATCGCGCCGCCGGGGCCGCTCAGCCGGTCCTGGGGGGCCGGGAGCCGCGACCGCTGAGCCCGCCCGTCCTGGAGGGCCGGGAACCGGGCCGCTCAGGCGGTCCTGGGGAAGCTGACCTCCACCCGGCGGTTGCGCTTGCGGCCCTCCTCGCTCGCGTTGTCCGCGATCGGGTACTGCTCGCCGTAGCCCCGGATCTCGTAGTTGACCGAGGGGTCGAGGTCCTCGGCGAGCGCCTGCTGCACCGCGTTGGCCCGCTGCTTCGAGAGCACGATGCCATGGCCCGCGGAGCCCAGGTCGTCGGTGAATCCGAAGACCCGGACGCTCTTCGCGTTCTGCCGCTCGGCCTCGGAGGCGATCTCCTTGATCCGGGCCTTCGCCTCGCCGCCCAGCTTGGCGCTGTCCTTGCCGAAGAGCACCTCGGCCTGGAGGGCGAACTTCACCTTGGCGTTGGTGTCCTCCCGCCGCTCGTCGCCGTCGTCCGTCTCGACCACGGACTTGATGTCCAGGACCCGGCCGGGCGCCAGCTTGGCGCCCTCCGGCATCCGCAGATCGGAGTCCTTGGCGTCGATCTTCAGGGGCGGGGTGGTGTCGGCGGGCGCGCCGGGGCCGCTGTCCGCGTGGGCGGGCGGCGCCGGGGCGGTGAGGGTGACCAGGAGCGCGGTGGAGGCCAGCGCGGCGAGCACGGGGCCGCGGCGCGCGGGACGGCGGGCCGTCGTCTGCGGTGTCATGGCCCGGCTCATCCGGAGAGGGTGATGCCGACGGACGGCATGGTCGGGATCTGGAAGTCGACCTCTGTGACGCTCTTCGGCGGGGCCGGGAACTGGGCGAACAGCGGACGGCTCTCATTGGGCTTGATCCCGGAGAGGCCCGTGGTGCACAGGCACTGGCCGTCGGTGTCCCGGAGGACGAGATAGCGCTTCTTGCCCTTCTCGTCGACCAGGGACGCGCCGGAGACGGACGACAGGGACTTCACCTCGGTCTCCTTCGAGCGCCAGTCGATCGCGTTGAAGAGCCGGCTGCCGTGATTGGTGACGGTGGCGTTCACGGTGACGAACCCGCCGTCGTCGCGCTCCGCGGAGTGCAGGGTGACGACGATCCCGCCGGGTCCCTTCATCTCGCCGATGGTCTTGGAGGAGTCCGCCGCGGGCTCCTGATCCCCGCCGTCGTCCTTGGGCGCGGTCGACGTCCGGTCCGCGCCGTCGCCGGGCTTCTTGTCGCCGTCGCCGTCGCCGCTGCCGCACCCGGCCACGGCGAGGGCCAGGGCCGCGGCGAGCGCCGTCGCGGCGGCCCCCCTCCGGGCCTTCGTCGTGTGCCGAATGCTCATCGCTCGCTGTCCTTTGCTCTTCGTTCGCTCGTCAGTCGGCCGTCAGTCGGCAAGGTGCACGGAGAAGAGGTCCTTGGCGTCGGGGAAGAGGTCGAGACGCGTCGGGTCGATGGTCAGGTCGAGTCCGTCGCAGCGGAGGTCGATGGGCGGCTTGTCGTCCTTGCCGTCGTCCTTGCCGTCGTCCTTACCGCCGTCCCCGTCGCCCTTACCGCCGTCCCCGCCCTCGTCGTCCTTACCGCCGCCGCCCTGGCCGTCGTCGTCGGGCCCCTTGGTCGGCGGGGTGGGCGGCTCGGCCGTGCAGCGGGGGGTGACGACCGCCTTGGCCGTCGCCGTCGCGTGCTTGGTCTCCGTGCCGGGGATGACGGTCTTGCCCACGGGCTTCTGCGTCCTGACGGTGACGGTGAAGGACGTGGGGAGATAGCCCGGGACGCACCGCGGACCCGTGAGGTCCGCACCGTTCTGCTGGGCGAACCACTGTGCCCGCTCGCAGGCATCACCCGTGCCGATCCCCCGCCCGTTCAGCAGGTCGTCCCAGACACTGCCGTTCGCGATCGCCTCCAGGAACCCCTTGCGCAGCTGGTCGCGGTAGTCCTGGGCGGCCGCGAGGGCCGCCGCGTCGGCGGCGGTCTGTCCGCCGTTGCGGGTGGCTCCGGCCTGGCCGACGGCGAAGAGGGCGAGCGCGAGGAAGAGCAGGCCCGCCACCGCGGTGATGTAGATCGGAAATGCCTGCCCCGCGTCGCTCCTGAGATCTCGGCGCGCTGTCACGGGACCGGTCAGATGCCGACGACCTGTGAGATCTTGTCGGAGATGGCGTTCGCGATCATGCTGCCGAAGTCCGTGGTCGACAGAACCAGCACGATGGCCACCACCACGGCGATGATGCCCAGATATTCGATCGAGGTCTGTCCCCGATCGTTCCGCATGACGCGCTTCCCCATTGTGTTCCCCTCCATGGGCTGCCGTCCCAGTGTGGTCCGGCGACTCAACCCCCGTGGTGTCGCTCGCGACACGAGCAAAGTACGCCGAAACAGCCGTCTCGGAACAGTGCCCCAGGAAGCATTGCCTTCCCCGTTCACCACGTTCGAACCGTGGACGTGACGACCGGCCCCGGTCGTGCATCCGTCTCACCCCCTCCCGCCACCGAGGAGTTCTCCGTCGACGACTGTCCCACATTCAATTGCAACCGCGAAGGAGCTTCACCTAAAAGAGACCGTCAGTCCCCGGTCACCGAGCCGAAGTCGGTACCCGAGCCGATGAAGAACCCCGCGACGAGCAGGACCATGGTTCCGGGCACCATGAAGGTCGTGATGACCATGGTCGCCTTCGGCACCGCGCGCGCCGCGCGCCGCCGCGCGTTCTGGGCGTCCGTACGGCGCATGTCGTTCGCAATGGCGATCAGCGTCTCGACAATCGGAGCGCCCAGCTCCTCCCCCTGCTGGAGTGCGGTGACGAACTGCGCGACCTGTTCGGAATCATTACGTTTACGTAGCTCCTCGAACGCATGGCGGCGACTGACGCCCATGTCCATTTGCCGAAGCGTGATGCGAAGTTCATCCGCCCAGGGACCCTCGTACTTCTCCGCGACCCGGTCCAGGGCCTGACGGAAGCTCAATCCGGCGCTCACCACGACGGCCAGAACGTCCAGAAAGTCCGGCAGCGTCCGCTCGATCGCGTCCTTGCGCTCCCGCACCGCCGCCCAGATGCCCACCTCGATCCAGAACAGCCCGAACGCCACCAGCACCAGGGCCAGCAGGACTTGACTCTTAATCAGCATCACCAGCGCCCCGCCGAAGCCGAGCGCCCCGTAGACCGCCCGCCGGGCCGCGTAGCGGTCCACCGTCAGACCGCCCGGATTGCCCGCCAGATCGATCCGGCGGCGGACCCTGGCCACCCGCTTCTCGCCCATCAGCCGCAGCACCAGCGGGGCGTAGCGGATGCCCAGCCGATCGACTGCCGAACCGACCGCGGTCGTCCGGCTGGAGCCGACCTCCAGGGCCACCGCCAGGTCGCTGGGCAGCTTGGCCTCGCTGCGGTACAGCGCGATGCCGTAGGCGATGCCCGCCACCGCGAGACCGGCCGCCAGCGCAAGCAGCAGTGCCATCTCCCTGAGTCCCCTTTACCTGTTTACCTGGATTCGCTCGTACGTCGGTCTCGGACGGTCTCGAACGGTGTCAGACGTCGATCTTGGACATGCGGCGGATGAGGAAGAAGCCGATCCCGTACAGGCAGAAGGCCACGACCACCGCGGCCTGCCCCCAGAAGGACGAGGTCATCCGGTCCAGCGAGCCCGCCGAGATCCGGTTCATCAGCAGCAGTGTCCCGATCCCCAGCAGCGGTACGACATAGGCGGTGACGGTCACCTGCGAGAGCTGGGTGCGCACCTCCCGCCGGGTCTCCTTGCGCTCCTCCAGCGTCTGGGTGAGGTTGCGCAGCGAGCTGACCACGGTCCCGCCCGCGCGGTTGGACAGCACCAGCGTGGTGACCAGCACCACCAGCTCCCGGGAGGGCAGCCGCTCGGCCAGCTCCTCCAGCGCGTCGTCGATCGAGTGGCCGACGGCCAGCTTGGCCGCGACCTTGGCCAGCTCCTCGCCCGCCGGTGCCTCCATCTCGTCCGCCGCCATGCCGAGCGCGGTGCGCAGCGCCAGCCCGGCCTGGGTGGCGTTGGCCAGGATCCGTGACAGCTCGGGCAGTTGGTTGATGAAGCGCTCTATCCGCTTCTGCCGCTGCCAGCTGAGGAACGCGAAGGCCCCCCAGACGGCGACCACCGCCGCTATCGGGCCGAAGAACGCCGCGAGGAAGGACGCCGCGATCAGCCAGAGCCCGGCCGCCGCCCCCGCCGTGTAGACGACGAACTCGCCCGGGGTGATCTCCAGGCCCGTCGCCGCCAGCCGCAGCTCCAGCTTCCGGCCGAGCGAGGTGGTGCGCAGCCGCCGGTCGACCCCGGCGAAGCGGCGCGCCCGGCCGGTGCCCGGCAGCGGGCCGGTCTCCGAGAGCCGGTCGATCAGCGCGCGCTGCTGCTCCTTGCCGCGCACGTAGGTGTGCACGCCCACGACGCCCAGCGCGCCGCACACCAGCGTCGCGCCGAGGGCGGCCGTCGCGAGATGGTCCATGGGCCCTGCTACCTCCGGTCCCTGGGGTCGAACGGGGGTGGGTCGAACGAGGATCGGTCGTGCGGAGGCCGGCCGAACGGGGGCCGGTCATGCGGCGGCCGGTCGTACGGCGGCCGGTCATGTGGCGGCCGGTCGTACGGCGGTCCGTCGTACGGGTCGTATCCGGCCGCGCGGGTGGCCAGTTGCGCCGGGAAGGCGGCCACGCCGAAGGCCGGCGGCACCGATTCGCTCGCCAGCCGCAGCCGCTCCGCGACCCGCTCCGGCAGCGGGAAGTAGCCGAACCGGCCGTGCACCACCCGGTCCGCGCCCATGGGCTGGGCGTCGAAGCGGCAGACGGTGGCGATGCGGTACGCCTCGTGGCCGTGGCTGTCGAGCAGCGCGATCTCGCTGATCCGCCGGGATCCGTCGGCGTTGCGGACGAGCTGCACGATGCAGTCCACGGCGCTGTTGATCTGGTCCCGCAGCGCCTCGTAGGGAATCGCCACCTCCGACATGGAGGCGAGCGTCTGCAGCCGCATCAGCGCGTCCTCGGCGCTGTTGGCGTGGACGGTGGCCAGCGAGCCGTCGTGGCCGGTGGACATGGCCTGGAGCATGTCGAGGGTCTCACCGCCGCGCACCTCGCCGACGATGATGCGATCGGGGCGCATCCGCAGCGAGTTGCGGACCAGGTCGCGGATGGTGATACGGCCCTTGCCCTCGACGTTGGGCGGCCGGGATTCCAGCCGGATGACATGGGTCTGCTGCAGCTGCAGCTCGGCGGCGTCCTCGACGGTGATGATGCGCTCCCCGTCGGGGATCAGCCCGGAGAGCGCGTTGAGCAGCGTGGTCTTGCCGGAGCCGGTGGGGCCGGAGACCACCACGTTGAACTTGGCCCGTACCAGCGCCGCGAGCAGCATCAGCATCTGCTCGTCCAGTGTGCCCATGCCGATCAGCTCATGGAGGGTGTAGGCGCGGGGGAAGCGGCGGATGGTGAGCGTGGCGCCGGTGAGGGCGAGCGGCGGGATGATCACGTTGACGCGCTCACCGGACGGGAGCCGGGCGTCGACCATCGGATTCGACTCGTCCACCCGGCGGTTGACCGTGGAGACGATGCGCTCGATGGTCTGCATCAGCTGCTCTTCGGAGGCGAAGCGGACGGGGACCTGCTCGACCCGGCCGGAGCGCTCCACGAAGATCTGGTCCGGGCCGTTGACCATGATCTCGGTGATGGAGGCGTCTTCGAGGAGGGGTTCGAGCACCCCGAGGCCGAGCGCCTCGTCCACCACCCGGCGGATCAGCTGGGAGCGCTCGGTGGTCGAGAGCACCGGGCCCTCGCGGCTGATGATGTGGCCGAGCACGCGCTCCAGCCGGGAGCGGCGCTCGGCGGTGGAGAGCGAGGACATCTCCGCGAGGTCGATCTCCTCGAGCAGCTTGGCGCGGTAGGCGGAGACGAGGTGGCCGTCCTGGCGTCCGCCGCCGCCCTCGCCGGGCCCTTCGGGCGCGGTGATACGGGCCCGCAGGCTCATCGCTCGCCTCCCATCGCCGCCGCCTCCGGACTGTCCGTGCCGCCGTCGCCGTCGTCGCAGGGCATCGTGGCGCTCTTCTCGGCGCTGCCGAAGTCGAAGCCGGGGATGACGGAGGGGATCTCCACGGTCGCGGTGGCCCGCGCCTTCCCGCCGCCGCAGCCGCCGCTGCTGATACCGGTGCCGTCGGCCAGCCACCCGCTTATCGCCGCCTCCCCGGCGGCCTGCGGGCTGGTCCGCGGCTCGTCCAGCGACGCCGTGCGCGCCGCCGCCCGCGCGGCGGTCCCGGCCTGCTGCGCGGCGTACGCGGCGATGCCGAGCTGCACGGCGGCGAGTGCGACGAGGATGAGGATCGGCAGAAAGCCCAGGAACTCGATGGACGCCGACCCGGCGTCGGCCCGCCACCGGCGCGACGCACCGGGGCGTCGGCCCGCCCGGCCGAGGATCCCGCCGGGCCGGTGCCGAGCCCTCGCCCGCTCGCCCAACGGCGCGCCCGTCCCTGGGCGGTCGGCCGTGCGGCGACGCGCACGCGAAGACCCGGCGGCCAGGTGGCTCGCCGCCGCCCCGGCGGCCCCCCGAAATGCGCGCGGCACGGCCGCGACCCAACGGCCCCACCGCTCGGGCGCCTCCGCCGCACTGCGGAGTCCCGCCGATGACGAGCCCTGGTCCCCGGGCCGCGCGGCGGCGGGCGCGGGGCGGTCTCCCCGCCGGTCCGTCGCCCCGCCCCGGCGCACGGCGACGGCGCGAAGCGGCGACGCGTGACCGTCCGCCCGGCGCCTCCGCGACGAACCGACCGCCTCGGGACGGTGCCGCGCCGCGTTCGGGGAGGCGGCCCCGTCACGCCTCCGCGGTGGGATTCCCGCCTCGGAAGGGCGCCATCGGACGGCCCTCGACGGGCCAACCGGCACGGCCCGGCCGAGCACCGCACCCGGGCCGCGGCGCCAGGCGGCGGCCACGGCGGGCCCGGGGGCCGCGGGCCGACCGCCCGGAGGCACAAGTCCGTCGCCCGGCACCGTGGAAACCCCCGGGTCGTTGCGGCGGGGGGCCGTCGCGAGGCCCGCGAAGCCGGTCCGCGTGCGTGCGCGGTGACGACGGCTCATGTCACTCCCCTCCGCCCGCCAGATCGCTCTCGTCCGCCGCGCCCGCCGTACCCGTGACTGTCCACGGGAAGTCGGCGGCGCCCGGGAAGAGGATCGGGACGTGGAGCTTGACCGTGGCCTTGTAGACCGAGCCGTCGTCGCCGGAGCAGTCGATCTCGGCGCTCCAGGAGCCGGGGATGTCCTTGCTCGCCGCGTCCTGGCAGGCGCCCGCGCCCTTGGTGGCGCCCGCGCGGGCGCCCTTGTCGGCCGAGTTGCCCGCCAGCGAATACGTATAGCCGACCAGCACCACCTGCCAGACGACCGCGAGCACGATCAGGGCCAGCGGCAGGACGCCGAGGAATTCGACCGTCACCTGGCCGCGGTCGCCGCCCCGCTTGCGCAGGAAGCCCTTGGCGGACGGCGGGGCGATCTCATTGAGCGCGTCGGTGCCGTCGCCCACGCTGCCCTGCGCCGGGTCGCCGCCGGCCTCTATGGCATGGCGCCGCCGCAGCCCCGGCAGGGCGCGCTCGCCGCCGCCCCCGGCCGCGTGGCCGCCGCGGTGGGCGGCGCGGCGGCCGCCGCCCGGGGGCGCGGCGTCCACCAGGCCCAGCTCACCGGCCAGCCCCCACAGCGCCTGTTTGACGGCCGACTTGGCGTCCAGGTCCTGCATCCGGCCCGAGTCGACGGCGGGCTGCAGCTCCTTGAAGCCGGCCGGGATCGCCGTGCGCGCCACGGTCGTCCCGGTGGCCCGCTGGACGAGCTGCGGCTGGATCTCCGCGCTGCGGGTGTGCCGGTTGACCACGGTCACGGTCTCCTCCGCCTTGCGGATCTGGAGCCGGTCCCACAGCCGGACCATGCGCTTGGCGGCGCGCACCGCGACCACGTCCGGAGTGGTCACCAGCAGCGCGATGTCCGCGATCTCCACGGCGGCGGCGCCCGCTGAGGTCATCTGCGTGCCGCAGTCGACGACCACGAGCTCGAAGCGCGACCGCAGCGCGCCGATGACCTGGCGCGCGGTGCGGTCGGTCACCTCCTCGCCGCGCTCGCCCTCGCCCGGCGCGAGCAGCAGCCCGAGCCCGGTCTGGTGGGTGAACACCGCGTCCTGGAGCACCCGGGGCGAGATGTCGCTGATCTGCGCCAGATCGGCGATCGAGCGCCGGAACTGGACGTCGAGGTAGGAGGCGATGTCCCCGGACTGCAGGTCCAGGTCGACGAGCGCGACCTTACGGCCCGCGGCCCGCGCGGCGAGCGCGAGCTGCACGGCGGTCACGGTGGTGCCGACGCCGCCCTTGGCGCCCGCGACCGCGACCAGCTTGCCGCCGGGCCCGGCGGCCAACGGATCGCCGCCGCCCCCGAGATGGCGCCGCACGCCCGTCGCCCACTGGGCGGCGCCCTGGACGCGGGCCGCCAGCTCGTCGTACGACAGCGGTATCCCGACGATGCCGCGGGCCCCGGCGTCCATGGCGGCCGAGTACAGCGCGGGCCCCGCGTCGGCGGTCACCAGCACCACGCCCACCGCCGGGAAGCGCAGCGCGATCTCGCGGATCAGCTCCAGCGCGGGGGCCGGGCCGATGCGCTCATGGACGAGGACGACCTCCGGCAGCTCCTCCAGGGAGGCGGCGGCCAGCGAGGCGAGGGTGTCGAGCAGCAGGGTCGAGTCGCCGACCGGCGCCGACGGTTCGACACCGGGCAGCTGGCCGAGCAGCCCGCTCAGGGAGCGGGCGGCGTCGGGGTCGCCGGCGGCCGGCAGAATCCTGATCGTCACCGCGGCACCTCCTCACTCATTTGTCGCCGTCGAGGGTGTAGGTGCGGTCGCCGGGGCCTATGGAGGTGCCCCCGCCGGGGGCGACCAGCGCGAGCCGCACATGCGAGGCGAAGGACTCGGCATAGGCCACGCGCTGTGCGTTCTTGGTGTCGAGCGCGAAGGTGATCGGCACGGCCTCGTCGATCCGCCGCTTGTCGTCCTGGTTGGGCTCCAGGGCGGTGATCTTGCCGAGGTCGAGCACCTCGGCGCCCGCGACGATCAGCTTGGAGACCGCCTCCTCGCCCTGGGAGTTGCCCTCGAAGGTCGCGTAGATGTTGACCTTCGCACCGGGGGTGATCTTCCCGGCGACGCCGGTGGCCGCATCGATCATGATGGCGATCTCCTGCTGCCCGGGCTTCAGGGCGGGCCGGTTCGCGATCATGTCCCGCTGCAGCAGCGACCCCTTGGTCAGCTGGGTCACCGCGATCTTCCCGCGTAGCTCGGCGAGATCGGTGACGGCGGTGGACGGCACATAGCGCTTGGGCATCGAGACCTTCTCGAACTCCCCCGCGTCCAGCGCCTTGTAGGGCTTGACGTCCGAGGTGAGCTTGTAGGCGGTGGTCTCGGGGCCGACCTTCGACTCCACGTCGTTGACGACGGAGAGCACTCCGGCGAAGGCGCCGACGGCGCACAGGACCGACAGGAGCAGCAGGATGACTCCGCGGCGCTGGCGTGAATTCATGGGACGCACAACCTCGTTCGGGGACGTTACCGGCTGGTCAGGGCGGGACGTTGGGACGTGAGCAGTGCGGGGATCTCATCGCCGCGCGCCACCGGGCAGGAGCAGAAGGCACAGCGGTCGCCGATGAGTTCGAAACCGCACCAGTGGCATTCCTCTCTCCGTACGGAGGCCACGAGCTGGTAGAGGACCGACAGGTCCGGGATGGCCGCGGCGAACTCGATCAGCTTCGGGGTGCCCCACCAGCGCGCCGACTCGGCGGGCAGCGGCACCTCCTCCACGCCCCGCACGCCCCAGGCGGGGGCGAGGGCGCCGGTGACCCAGTCGTCGTGGCCCGCGCCGCCGCTCCCGTAGCCATGGCTGTTCAGCTGGCCCCGGGCGACGGTCATGGAGGTGGCATACCCGGGGGCGGGCAGTTCGGACGCGCCGCCGCCGACCTTCACCAGCCGGGGGGTGGGGTGGGCGAGCACCCCGAAGTGGGCGCCGGGCACCCAGGACTTGACGTGCGAGGTGAGGCTGACCGGGACCCGGTCCAGCCGGGCGACGCTGCCCAGCAGGGCGCCCGCGTGGATGTAGTGGGAGAGCAGCCGGGCGGCGCACGCCAGAACGCCGGGGCTGAAGTCGGAAATGGAAAGCTGACGTAACTGACGGGCCAGTACGGCCACGGCCAGCGGGGGCAGTTCGAGCGGCAGCAGCGCCATCCGGTCGCTCTCCAGGACGGAGCGCACGACATGGAGCCGGCGGACCACGGCCGCGGGGGTCGCGGCGGGATAGAGCACGACGAGATAGCCCTGCTGGTCGAGGAGGTTCCCGACCTCGGCGAGGGCGTCGTCGAGTGACTGTGCGTCCGGCGGGCGGAGCACGACGGCCGACGGGGTCTGCCCGTCGGGCGGCGGAAGCACCAGCTCACGGCCGGTGACTGCTATCGCGGTGGGCACGTCGGCTACCCCGTCTCACATCGGCGCCGAGCGGCGGCGGCCGCAGGTCGTTACTGCCCCTGTCTCATTACTGCCCCTGTCCTGGTGCGTCGTCACTTTATCCACGAAAACGGCGTGAGAGAACAGTTCCTCTGGGTTACGCCACCCGGGTCCGATGCGGAGTCCGCGCATCCCCTTGACAAGGTTATTGGTCTGGACCACTTTACGTTCATACGGTGGCCACCGTCCGCAATCTCCTCCTTCACACCGGCTTCCCAACGGATTCCCCCACGGAGGCAGTCATGGACCGTGCCCCACACCCCCGCCCCACCCGACTCAGACGCAGCTTCGCGCGGCTGACCAGCGCATTCGCCGCAATCGCCCTGGGCGCCACCGGCCTGGTCGCGCTCGGCGGCACCGCCGCGGGCGCCGCCGCCAACCTCGCCCAGAACCCCGGCTTCGAGTCCGGCCTCAGCGGCTGGACCTGTTCCGCCGGGAGCGGCACCACCGTCGCGAGCCCCGTCCACAGCGGCTCGGCCGCCCTGAAGGCCACCCCGGCGGGCACGGACAACGCCCGCTGCGCCCAGACCGTGGCCGTCAAGCCCAACTCCTCGTACACCCTCAGCGCCTGGGTCCAGGGCAGCTATGTCTACCTCGGCGCGAGCGGCACCGGCACCACCGACGTCTCGGCCTGGACGCCGTCGGCGCCCGGCTGGCAGCAGCTCAGCACCGGCTTCACCACCGGCGCGGGCACCACCTCGGTGACCGTCTACACCCACGGCTGGTACGGCCAGCCCGCCTACTACGCCGACGACATCACCCTGACCGGCCCCGGCGGCGACCCCGGCGACCCGGTGCCGGGCGCCCCGAGCGGCCTCAAGACCGGCGCCGTCACCTCGTCCTCCGTCGATCTGTCCTGGTCCCCGGTCACCGGCGCGACCGGCTACAACGTCTACCGCGACGGTTCCAAGGTGCAGTCGGTCGGCGGGACTTCCGCGACCGTGACCGGGCTGGCGCCGACCACCTCGTACCAGTTCCAGGTCACCGCCACCAACGCGGCGGGCGAGTCGCCCAGGTCGGCCGCCGTCACGGGCACCACCTCCGCCGGAGACGGCGGGGACGGCGGCACCGTGCCCAAGCACGCGGTCACCGGCTACTGGCAGAATTTCAACAACGGCGCGACCGTGCAGAAGCTGCGCGAGGTCCAGGACCAGTACGACATCATCGCGGTCGCCTTCGCGGACGCCACCGGCACCCCCGGAGCGGTCGACTTCACCCTCGACCCCGCGGTCGGCTACGGCAGCGAGCAGCAGTTCAAGGACGACATCAAGGCCAAGCAGGCGGCCGGGAAGTCCGTCGTGATCTCCATCGGCGGCCAGAACGGCACGGTCTCGATCAACGACTCGGCCTCCGCGAACAACTTCGCCAACTCCGTCTACGCCCTGATGCGCGAGTACGGCTTCGACGGCGTCGACATCGACCTGGAGAACGGCCTCAACGCCACCTATATGACCCAGGCACTGCGCTCCCTGTCGGCGAAGGCCGGGTCCGGCCTGGTGATCACCATGGCCCCGCAGACCATCGACATGCAGTCCACGTCCAATGCCTACTTCCAGACGGCACTGAACATCAAGGACATCCTGACGGTGGTCAACATGCAGTACTACAACAGCGGCTCGATGCTGGGGTGCGACGGCAAGGTCTACTCACAGGGCTCGGTCGACTTCCTCACCGCCCTGGCCTGCATCCAACTGGAGGGCGGACTCTCCCCGTCCCAGGTCGGCCTCGGCCTGCCCGCCTCGACGCGGGGCGCGGGCAGCGGCTATGTCTCCCCGACGGTCGTGAACAACGCCCTGGACTGTCTGGCGCGCGGCACGAACTGCGGCTCCTTCAGACCGTCCCGTACCTACCCGGGTCTGCGCGGCGCGATGACCTGGTCCACCAACTGGGACGCGACGGCGGGCAACGCGTGGTCGAACGCGGTGGGCCCCAAGGTGCACGGTCTGCCGTAGCGTGACGCGGCCCCTCTCGCGGGGATGGGCCAAGGGGGCCGGGGCGCAAGCGCTCGGCCCCCTCATCCGCATTTTTCACCCTCATGGGCAGGGAAGACGTCGCGCGGGGTTGACAACGGCATTGGTCTGGACCACCTTATACGCACGCCACAGGGGCCCCTGAACGCGCACTCGCACCACCTCCCCCACATCTCCCCCCACGTACGGAGGCTGTCGTGGTACGCGCACAGTTCACCAAGCGGCTGCTCGGAGCCGCCGCAGTCGTCGCCATCGCCGCCGGAGGGCTGATATCCGCCGGCTCGGCCAACGCGTCGGAGGACCACTCCGACGCCAAGCAGCACGCCGCCGCCGTCCCCGAGCACGCCGTCACCGGGTACTGGCAGAATTTCGACAACGGCGCGACGAAGCAGAAGCTCTCGGACGTCCCGGACGACTACGACATCATCGCGGTCGCCTTCGCGGACGCCACCGGCTCCCCCGGTGCGGTCGACTTCAAGCTCGACCCCGCCACCGGCTACAGCGACGAGCAGCAGTTCAAGGACGACATCAAGGCCAAGCAGGCGGCCGGGAAGTCCGTGATCGTCTCCGTCGGCGGCGAGAAGGGCTCCATCTCGGTCAGCGACGACGCCTCGGCGGACGCCTTCGCCTCCTCCATCACCGGCCTGATGGACAAGTACGGCTTCAACGGCGTGGACATCGACCTGGAGAACGGCGTCAACTCCACGTACATGACCAAGGCCCTCAAGGCCATCCACGACAAGAAGAGCGATGTCGTGGTCACCATGGCGCCGCAGACCATCGACATGCAGTCGGCGTCCACCGAGTACTTCAAGACCGCCCTGGCCATCAAGGACTTCCTGACGGTGGTCAACATGCAGTACTACAACAGCGGCTCGATGCTGGGCTGCGACGGCAAGGTCTACTCCCAGGGCTCGGTCGACTTCCTCACCGCCCTCGCCTGCATCCAGCTGGAGAACGGCCTCGACCCGTCCCAGGTGGGCATCGGCGTGCCCGCCTCCACCAGCGGCGCCGGCTCCGGCTATGTCGAGCCGGGTGTCGTCAACGACGCCCTCGACTGCCTCGCCAAGGGCACCGGCTGCGGCTCCTTCAAGCCGTCGAAGACCTACCCCGGCATCCGCGGCGCGATGACCTGGTCCACCAACTGGGACGCGGCCGCCGGCAACGCCTGGTCGAAGGCGGTCGGCGCGCACGTCCACGGGCTGTAGACCCCCAGGACGCGAACGACAGTTCGACGTACGCCGGTGCGCCCCGCTCACACCATGCGGGGCGCACCGGCGTACTGGTGTGCGCTACGGCTTGGGCAGCGCACACCCCGCCAGGTTCAAGTCGATCTTGTTGCCGGTGGTCACGCACTTGGTGATGCCGTAGGTCTCCTGGGCGTAGTTGATGCCCTGGCGCACCGTCACCGTGCCGTTCTCGTCCACCTCGCACGGGTTGTTGAGGGTGCAGCGGCCGCCGTCCTCGTTGCCCGTGTTGTTCACGGCCACGACCTTGCCGGACGCCGGGTCGACGACGGGAGAGCCCGAGGTTCCGCCGATCGTGTTACAGGCGGAGGTGTAGCGGACCGAGTCCTTCCAGGTCCAGTCCCCCTCCTTAAGGCGGTATGCAAATCCGTCGATATTGCAGGAGTAGATCTTCTTCCAGTAGCCGGAGACCACATTGATGGCGGAGCCCTGGGTCGGGTGGCTGTCCGACAGTTGCAGCGCCTTGATGCCGTACGCCGACTGGATCTGGGCGTATGTGGACGTCAGCTGGTACAGCGAGATGTCGGTGTCGGTCATCGTCGCGTACGCGACCTTGCTCGCGCGTACGGTGCCGGCGCTGCCACCCGAAGCGGTCAGCAGGGTGAAGCTCCGGCTCGACGGCTGGTCGACGATCACCTCTCCCGCCCCGGGGAAGCCGCTCTCCAGGCAGTGGCCGTTGGAGAGCACGAGCGCGGGGTCGGTGTCGGCCGAGCCCGGCGTCCGGACGACGGAGCCGGAGCAGTTGCTGAGCGCCACCGTGCCCGCGAAGGTGACGGCGTTCGGGGCCTTGGCGGGGGATGCGGCCGCCGCGGGCGCCGCGCCCGCGCCGACGAGGGTCGCGCCGCCCAACAACAGGGCCGAGAGCGCACCGACGAGAGATCTGTTCATGCGGGGGGTTCCTTCCCTCGATGAGAGATTCCTTCGGCTTCGACCATTTCCCACCCTTGCGCATGTCATGCGCATGGCCGAACACTGGCGCAGCAGTCGCTCGCCCTTCACCCCCCAGGAGATGTCATGCGACGTCGCATCCGCGGCAGACGGGCCACCGCCCTCACCGCCTTGCTCACCCTCGCACTCGCCGCCCCCATGGCAGCTCAGGCCGACGATCCCGCTCCACGGCCCGGCACCGACCGCACCGCGTCACCCACTGCCCAGGGCGCCGACGAGAGCGTGCGTCAGTACGAGGTCTCCGGCCCCGCCACCCGGGCCGACCGCTCCGCCGTCGCCGCCACCGGCGTGTCCATCGACGAGGTGGACGCCCGCTCCCTGGTCGTCACCGCCGACGCGGCGCAGGCCAAACGGCTGCGCGCACTCGGCTACCGGCTCACCGCGCTCCAGGGCCCGCCCGACCGCACCGAGGGCAGGTCCGCCAAGCCGTTCGACTTCCCGTCGGCCGATGCGAAGTACCACAACTACGCCGAAGCGAACGCCGAGATCAACGCGGCGGTGGCCAAGTATCCGTCGATCCTCAGCAAGCGCGTCATCGGAAAGTCGTACGAGGGTCGCGACATCGTCGCCCTCAAGATCAGCGACAACGTGGCCACGGACGAGAATGAGCCCGAGGTCCTCTTCACCGCCCATCAGCACGCCCGTGAGCACCTGACGGTCGAGATGGCGCTCTATCTGGTGCGCCAGTTCACCGAGGGCTACGGCAGCGACTCCCGGATCACGGGCGCGGTCAACGGCCGGGAGATCTGGATCGTCCCGGATGTGAACCCGGACGGCGGCGAGTACGACATCGCCACCGGCTCCTACCGAAGCTGGCGCAAGAACCGCCAGCCCAACTCCGGCTCCTCGTCCGTCGGCACCGACCTCAACCGCAACTGGGACTTCAAATGGGGCTGCTGCGGCGGCTCCTCCGGCTCCCCCGGCTCGGAGACCTACCGCGGCCCCAGCGCCGGCTCCGCCCCCGAGGTGAAGGTCGTCGCCGACTTCGCCCGCAGCCGCGTCGTCGGCGGCAAGCAGCAGCTCAAGGCCGCTATCGACTTCCACACCTACAGCGAACTGGTGCTGTGGCCCTTCGGCTGGACGTACGACGAAACCACCACCGGCATGACGCGGGACGACTACGACGCCTTCGCAGCGGTCGGCAAGAAGATGGCCGCGAGCAACGGCTACACGCCCGAGCAGTCCAGTGAGCTCTACATCACCGACGGCGCGATCGACGACTATCTGTGGGGCACCCAGAAGGTCTTCGCCTACACCTTCGAGATGTACCCGACCGGCTCCGGCGGCGGCGGCTTCTACCCGCCCGACGAGGTCATCGACCGCGAAACCAGCCGCAACCGCGACGCGGTGCTCCAACTCGTGGAGAACGCGGACTGCATGTACCGCTCGATCGGCAAGGAAGCGCAGTACTGCGCCTGAGTTTGAGCCGAGGCCGTACGCCACGACGCGGGCGCCGTCCCGGCGGGAGACCTCCGGGACGGCACCTCGCGAAGGCCGCGAGTGCGGTCGTCTTCAGTAACGCTGTCGGCCGCCCGGGTAGCGGACAGGCTGACGGCACTCGGGCGCATCGGGAGGCGGGGGCCGCTCACCGAGCGCGTAGCACTGGGCCGCGTGCGGCTGCTCCGCCGCCGCGAGGTCCGGCCACAGCGGGGCCCAGCAACGGCGACTGCCTCGAAATAGCCCGGGGATACGCCGATGTCCCCGTCCGCGACAGCAAAACCCCGCGCGGCCCGGCGCTCGTATTCGAGCCGTCCGCGTGGTCGGCGTCTGTCTCCGCCGTCAAGCGCGGTGAGCTCCCCACCATCTGACCCAGGGTGCGGGCCACACCGCGGGCGGGCCCCTGACCGGCGATGATGCCGACCAGGGGCCGCCCTGCACGTGAGTGCGCGTCAGCCGTCGTTCTCCGCCGACGGGATGTAGGCGCCCGGCACGTCCTGAGGAGCGTAGATCTTCTTCTCACCCGGGTACGGCTTCGCCCAGTTGTGCGTCTCGTACCACGTGAGGTGGTTCATCTGGGCGGGGGGAGCGTAGTCCGGGACGGCATGGGGACCGGTCAGCCGCTGCTTCGACTTCCACTGGCTCCACTGGGCGGCGACGTTCTTCATGTCCGTCGGCACCGAGGCCGACGGCACGGCCGCCGCCTTCAGGCTCTGCGCCGCGGGGGTGTCCAGACCACAGGACGGCGCGGTCTTCACACCGTCGGTCAGCGAGGTCCGGTTGGGCAGCGCCTTGAACGGCGTGAAGTCCGGGTGCTGGGTGAACGCCGCGGCCATCGGGGTGGCCGCGGTGTCCTTCTGGTTCATCGGCTGGATCCCGAGGATCTGCTCGATGGTCCGCATCATGTTGATCTGCGAGTAGTAGTGGCTGTCCACCGTGGCGTGCTTGGCCCAGGGGCTGATGATCTGGACCGGGGCACGGTGGCCGTCGACGTGGTCGAGACCCGCCTGGGAGTCGTCCTCGACGACGAAGATCGCCGAATCCTTCCAGTACTTGCTGTGCGAGATCTCGTCGACGATCTGACCCACGGCGAGGTCGTTGTCCGCGACCTGGGAGGCAGGGCTCACCGGGCCGCCGGTGTGGTCGCTGGAGAGCCAGAACATGTTCAGGTTCGCCGGACCGTTCTTCTGGAAGTCCTGCTTCCAGATCTGTGCCCGGTAGATGTCGGGGACGCTGGTGTCGAACTTCGGGAAGCCGTGCACCGACACGTCGTTGAGCGACGGGATCGGCGAGGTCGAGTTCAGCGGGTAGGCGGTGTCCTGACCGGTCGCCGCCATGTTCTTGGTGTCGCAGTACAGGTTCTGCCAGCTTGCGCCCGACGGCTTGGTCAGGAACTGCTGGAACTCACCGAAGTTCCGGACGGACTTGCGGGCCGCCTGCGCACCGGTCCAGATGAAACCGGTCTTCTGGTGGCCGAGGGCGTCGTCCTCGGTGTCGTAGCTGCGGGTGTACTCACCGGCCGATGACTCGGTGTACTCCGGGTCGTCGGACTGCATCAGCCAGTTGTGACCCTCGGCGGAGTTGGTACCGATGTCGTACGTGTTGTCGTACAGGCCGAACTGCTTGGCCAGGGCGTGCTGGTTCGGCGTGACGTTCTCGCCGAACTCGGTCAGCGACGGGTCGCCGTTGCCCTCCGGCACGTCACCCAAGACCTGGTCGTAGGTCCGGTTCTCCTTGACGAGCAGGAAGACGTGCTTGATCGTCGAGGGGTCGCCGAGCTTGACCGGGACCGGCACAGGCTTGGCCGGGGTGCCGTCGGTCTTCTTGAGGGACTCGCCGTTCCAGCCGTTCTGCTTGAAGACCTTGCCGGTGTAGGACCTGATCACTCTGTCGTCGGGCAGGGTGAACTTCTGCACGCTCGACGTCGTGTCGTGGGTGCCGTGCCCGCCGGTGGCCTTACGGCGGGCGTCGACGCCACGGGTGTTGGAGACGTACACCTGGTGGCCGGAGGTGGTGATCTCCGAGGGGAAGTAGTCCGTGGGGAGCAGGCCGACATAACTGACCGGCTCCTGCGCGGAGGTGAACTTGTAGACGGCGACGGCGTTGGCGCGGCCGAGGGTCACCAGCAGGTGACCGTCGTCGGTGAGGGTCACCGCGTCGGGCTCGTAGCCCACCCGGGCCTTGGCCCACGGCTGGGTGGAGATGGTCTGGACGACCTTGTCCTTCGCCGTGTCGATGACCGACACGTTGTTGTCGGCGGTGTTGGTGACGAACACCACGCCGTTCTTGGCGTACACGGCGGTCGGGTGCAGACCGACCCCGATGCTGGAGACCGCGGTGTCCTGGTCCGCCAGGTCGATGACGCTGACCGTGCCGCTGGTGGTGGCAGCGGTCTTCTGATCGGCGAGTACCTGCGTACCATACGAGTTGATCGTGGGCTCGCCGGGCTTGGCCGGGCGGCCACCCTCGTTGCTGACGTAGAGCTTGTCGCCGACGACGACCATGCCGCGCGGGGCGTTGCCCACGTTCCAGCTCTGCTTGATGGTCCCGGTCGCGGCGTCGATGGAGACGACCCGGTTCTGGCCGTTGACCGCCGAGTACACGGTCTTGCCGTCGGCCGAGAACGCCACCGCGCCCACCAGGGCGTGCTTGGACCCCTGCGCCGGGATGCCGACGGTCCGCGGGCTGGAGACGCTGCCGTCCGCGTTCACGGTGAACACGGTGTAGCCGTCCGGCTGGCCCAGCCACAGCTGCTTGCCGTCGGGCGAGTACGTCGGGCCTTCCTGGCCCACGTTGTTGCTGCTGATGCGGGGGTTCGACGACGCGGCGTTGCTGACGAGCTGCTGCGTCTTCCAGTTCTTCAGGTCCACGATGGCCAGGGCCGCGCCACCGTCGGTGACCGACGCGGCCATGTGCGTGCCGTCCGGGCTGACCGAGGAGGACATGATCTTGCCCTGGTTGATGACGAGACGGTCGCCGTACGGGGCGATGTACTGGTTGCTGGAGACGACCTGGCCATTCTCGGTGACCTGACCGACCTGGTCCGTGCCGAACTGGTGGGTCTGCGCGAGCGCCGTGCCGGCGGCCACGAGGGCGACAGCGGTGGTGCCCGCCGTCAACAGCGGTATCCGGCGGCCGATGCGTCTGCTGATGAGGCTGATCCGGGCTTCCTCGACGAGTTTGCGGCGGCGAGTTACCTGCATTGAGGTTATCCCTTCGGGGTGGTGTCGAGCAGTTCGACGTTGCCGTCGAACTGCCACAGCGGGTTCGGTGCGTCCCCATCGGGGGTCCGCACCAGGAAGTAGCCGTTCACTTCCTTCGGTCCATCGCCATCGGCCATGAACCGCCCGTCCGGAGTGACGTCGAGTTGGTAGATGGCCTGTCCGGTGGCCTCGACGCCGGGAAGATGCCAGGTCACGACGCAGCGCCAGTCGTTGCCCGGACCTTCCGCCGCGACCCTGACGCTTCCCTTGTTGCACGACGCCGTGGCCTTCAGCTGGGCCTCGGTGATGGCGGGTCGGTTGAGTTGGTCGGTCTGCATGCGATACAGGTGCGCGAACGCCGTGGCGAGCGAGCGCTGCACCTTGTCCTGCTCGATGCCGGAGCCCGTCGCCGAGGTCGTCGCGGCGACGACCGCGAACGACGCGGCGGCCACCCCGACGAGCGGCAGGACTCCGATGGTGATCGCACGGCGGCCCGAACCGTCGTGGGCCAGGTTGGTGAAGTCGCGCCGTACGAAGAGCACATACGCCAGCGCCGTCGCGACCACGGCCCATACGAGGCTGACAACGATGCCGATCAGCAGCGGGCCGAGTTGCTGGGGGCTGGTGAACAGACCGTTCCAGGAGATGAAGGCGTAGCTCGGCAGGGCGACGCGCACGGCCACCGGAAGCGGCAGCATCTGGGCGACCGCCATCGCGAGCGAGACGAACACGGGCACCAGCAGCCCCATCGGGGACCGTCCCAGCGTGACCGACCCGAGAAAGCCGAGTGCGGCGAGCGCCAGGGTCGGAGCGAGGACGCAGACCCAGGAGAGCAAGACCTGAACGGCGGCGTCCGACGGTGCCAGGAGATGGCCGTCGAGACCGACCAGCGGCTGGTCGCCGACCACGAGGAGGCCGCCGACGGTGCTGGAGACCGCGAGCCCGGCCACGAGCAGCAGCAGGACGGTGAGACTGGCCACCGCCTTCGCCACGAAGATCCGCCGAGGCGAGCGGACCGCGACGAGCAGATGGCGCCAGGTGCCGAGCCGGTCCTCGGAGGCGAACACATCACCGGCCACGACCGAGGTCAGCAGCGGGAGCGCCCAGGTCCCCGCGAAACCCAGCATCACCAGCGGCCCGGCCCACCCGGAGGCGAGCATCCAGCGCCCGAAGAGGGTGTCGACGGGAAGCGTGCTCTGCTGGCTCACCCCGGCGACGAAGAGGGCGGGAACGATCCAGCAGGCGAGCACCAACAGGCGGATCCGCCACTGGGAGACGAGCTTGACGAACTCGAAGCGACAGGCACGGGTGACGGGGACGCGACGGCCCCCGGTCACCTGCTCGTGTTCCTGCTCCCGGCTCCGGGTGAGAGGCTCGGTCATCTGTCGGCCTCCTGCCGCTCGGTGAGATCGAGAAACGCGGCTTCGAGCGGCGACACCACGGGAGTGAGCTCGCGCAGCGCGACGCCCCCCTCCACGAGCCGCACCACGAGTTGGTCAAGGGCGGGCATCAGGGCCCGTACGACGAGCAGTTCGGCGTCCTGCCGTACCCCGGCGTCGTCGAAGACCTGGATCCCCGGCGCGTCGTCCGCCAGCCGGCGCGCGGCCTGCGGGTCGGAGGTGAGCAGCCGGTAGTCGAGTTCACGGTTCTCGGTGGCCAGCTTGGACAGCGGGCCGGAGAAGACGACGCGTCCGGCGGCGAGGATGGTCACCTCGGAGCACAGCGCCTCGAGGTCGTCCATGTTGTGGCTGGAGAGCACGACGGCGGTTCCGTCGGCCGCGAGCTTGTTGAGGACACCGTGCACGTGCTTCTTGCCCGCCGGGTCGAGGCCGTTGGACGGTTCGTCGAGCACGAGCAGCCGGGGCTTGGTCAGCAGGGCGGCGGCGAGCCCGAGCCGCTGGCGCATGCCGAGGGAAAAGCCGCGGGTACGGTCGTCGGCGACGTCGGTGAGACCGACCTCGGCGAGTACGTCGTCGATCGCCGCCGTGCGCGCGTCGTGGCCGCGGAGTGCGGCCAGCGCGGCGAGGTTCTGCCGTGGGGTGAGCGAGGGGTAGAGAGCGGGGCCGTCCACGAAGCCGGCGACACCGTCGGGAGCGTCGAGTGCCCGCTCGACCGGTGTACCCAGGACCTCCAGGCGACCGCTGTCGGCCACCGCGAGCCCCAGCAGAAGGCCGAGCAACGTCGTTTTTCCGGCGCCGTTCGGTCCGACCAGGCCGTGGATCTGACCCTGCGTTACCTCGAGATCGATGCCGTCCAGGGCGACGACATCACCAAAGCTCTTCGTGATACCGCGAGCCCGGATTGCGCGGAGTTCTTCCATGGGTCCCTTTCCTTCACATGCCTCAAGGACCCTATGGATTGATCATGCCGCTCATGGGGATGAAGAGCTGAATGTATGTAGAACATAAAACGACTTGGCATTCGCGACGTGCCGCCGAGCGGGATCCGCCCCCTCTTCGACCGGAATTCTTTGCCATCACTTGAGCAAAGTTGGATGCTCTCATGAATGAGTTGCAATGGTGAATGTTGCGGAGATGCCAACTGGGCAGGGAGCGGAATTGAGCTAGAAGCGACGGCCCCCGAATCTCGGCAGTCTCTGCCGAGATTCGGGGGCCGTTGTCATGCGGGCGCCGTCCGCTAGATGACGATGCTCAGCAGGGCCGCCACCACGAAACCGGCCACCGACAGCACCGTCTCCAGCACCGTCCAGGACTTCAGCGTGTCGCTCTCGGAGATGCCGAAGTACTTCGCCACCATCCAGAAGCCGCCGTCGTTCACATGCGAGGCGAAGATCGAGCCCGCCGAGATGGCCATGATGACCAGCGCCAGATGGGCCTGGGAGTAGTGGCCCTCGGAGAGCATCGGGGTGACGATGCCCGCCGTCGTGACGATCGCGACTGTCGCCGACCCCTGGGCCACCCGGAGCACCACCGAGATCAGCCAGGCCAGCACGATGACCGGCAGGCCCGCGCTGTCGAAGGCGTCGGCCAGGGCCTGGGCGACACCGCTGCCCTTGAGGACCGCGCCGAAGACCCCGCCCGCGCCGACGACCAGGAGGATGTTGCCGACGGGCTTGAGGGAGGCGGTGGAGACGGTCTCCAGGGACTTGCGGGACCAGCCGCGCCGGATGCCCAGCAGGTAGTAGGCGAGGAGCAGGGCGATCGTCAGCGCCACGAAGGGGTGGCCGAAGAACTCGATGACCGAGCGGCCGGTGCTCGGGTCCAGCGCGACGGAGGAGAAGGTGGCGCAGAGGATCAGGACGAGCGGGGTGCCGATGATCGCGAGCACCGTGGCCACCGAAACCGGCCGCTCGGCCGGGGTGACGCCGGAGGCGCGCTGCTGGGCCGCGACCGCCTCCCGGGACTCCTCGGCCGCCTCGACCATGTCCTGCGGTACGGGGACGAAGATGCGCTTGCCGATCCAGGCGGCGTAGCCCCACGCGGCCAGCACCGACGGGATGCCCACGACGATGCCCATCAGGATGACCCAGCCCAGGTCGACATGGAACAGTCCGGCCGCGGCCACCGGGCCGGGGTGCGGCGGCAGGAAGGCGTGGGTCATGGACAGGCCCGCGAGCAGCGGCATCGCGTAGAGCAGGATCGACTTGCCGCTGCGCTTGGCGGCCGCGTAGACGATCGGCGCGAGGACGAAGATGCCGACGTCGAAGAAGACGGGTATGCCGAAGATCAGGCCGGTCAGCCCCATCGCGAGCGGTGACCGCTTCTCCCCGAAGATGCCGAGCAGCCGGGCGCTGAGCGCCTCCGCACCGCCGGAGACCTCGAGTATCGCGCCGAGCATGGTGCCCAGGCCGATGATGATGGCTATGTGGCCGAGGATGCCGCCCATACCGGATTCGATGAGCGATACGGCGTCCGACTTCTGGACCGTGCCGAAGAGTTCGGTGACCGAGAGACCGGCGGCCAGGCCGACCGCGATGGAGACGCCGAGCAGTGCCACGAAGGGCTGCAGCCGGACCTTGATGATCAGGTAGAGCAGTAGCGCGATGCCGAGGGCGGCGACGGTCAGCAGACCGGCGGTGCCGTCGATGAGCGCGAGCAGACCACCGGTGTGGGGTGGTGTCTCGGCAGCGGGAGCGGCCGCGAGCAACATGGGGAACTCCGGGTGTGGGTAGGGGGTACCGCCGCACGGCGGGGGGCCGCGCGCTGGGAGAGCGTGGGTGCGGTTGATCAGGGCTCGAGCTTCCGACGACGGGGACGGTGAGGACGAGTCAGGGGTGGAACCCGCGGCGGGCGAAAGGCGCTCCCGCCCGCCGCGGGGCTTTCGGGGTCAGCCCAGAACGGCGAGGGCGTCGATCTCGACGAGCAGACCGGCGGGGAGGCCGACGTAGACCGTCGTACGAGCGGCCGGGGCCTCCTTGAGGTCGGCGAAGAACTCGTTGTAGATCTCGTTGAATTCGGCGAAGTGGCCGGTGTCGGTGAGGTAGACGCGCACCATCATGGCGTCCTCCCAGCTCGCGCCGCCCTCCTCCAGCACGGCCTGCACATTGCGCAGGGTCTGCAGGGTCTGCTCGCGCAGGGTCGGCCCGACGGGGGTGGGGGCCTGGCCCGGGACGGCGGGGCCGAAGCCGACCTGACCGGCGACCTGGAGGACGTTCCCCTTCTTCACGCCGTGGGAGAACTTGGCGGGCGGGGTGGTGTGCGTGGCCGGGGTGATCGCGGTCTTCTGCAGCTTCTCGGTCATGAGGAGGGCTCCTCGGCTTTCTTCTCGGGTGTTTCTGCTGTTACTTGGGAGGGGTTCTGCGAGGCGTGGGACACCGGTGGGGACACCGCGGCGCCGCCCGAGTATTCCCGGCTGATCTCCTCCGCCGTGCGGCGCACCAGCGGCAGCAGGGAGAGGAGTTCCTCGGCGCTGACGACGACATTCGGCGCCGACACCGAACAGGCGGCGACGACCCGCCCGTCCGTTCCCCGGATCGGCGCCCCGACGCAGTTGATCGACTCCTCGTGGCCGCCGAAGTCGGTGGCCCAGCCCTGTTCGCGCACGGTCGCCAGTTCCTTGAGGAACGCGGCGGCGTTCGGCGTCGAACGGGGCGTGTACGCGGGGTAGGTGAGCCGCTCGGCCAGCGTCCGCCGCTCGGGCTCGGGCAGATCGGCCAGCAGCAGCTTGGCCACGGCGGCGACGGTGATGGCGACGGGCTTGCCGATCCGCGAGTACATCCGCACCGGGTAGCGGCTCTCCACCTTGTCGATGTAGAGCACCTCGTTCTCCTCGTACACCGCGAGATGGACCGTGTGCCCGCACCGCTCGTTGAGCGCCATCAGATGGGGGTGGGCGATCTCGCGGACGTCGAGGTTCTCCACCGCCTCCTGCGCGAGCGCGAAGAGACGGGCGCCGAGGCGGTAGCGCTGGTCCTGCTGGCGGTAGACCATGCCGTGCTCATGGAGGGTGCGCAGCAACCGCAGCGCGGTCGACTTGTGCACGCCCAGCCGCGTGGCGACCTGCTCCAGATTGGCCGGGCCCTCCGCCAGCAGCGGCAGGATGCTCAGCGCTCGGTCGACGGTCTGGCTCATGGGTCGGATACCTCCACCGCTGCGGTCTCGGCCCACTTTTCGGCGGGAGACGGCAGATCTGTCCAGCCGGGGCCGAATCGCAGTGTCCCCCACTGCGTGGCATCGAGTGCCACCAGGTGGTCGGCGTGCTCACGGGAGGGCGGGGTGCCGAGGTCGCCGGGGACGGTGAGGGCGGCGGCGGCCATGAGGTGGCCGTGGCGCAGCCGTTCGGCGACCGGCAGTCCGCGCAGGGCGCCGGAGAGGAAGCCGGCGGCGAACGCGTCGCCCGCGCCGACGGGGGCGATGACATCGACGCGCGGGGCGGGTTCGAAGGTGACGGCGTCGGTGCCGTCCGGGCGGCGGGCGTAGGCGGTGGCCCCGGCGCCGCCCTGCTTGACGACCAGCATCTCCGGTTCGGGCAGCGCCGCCCGGATCGCCGCCGGGCCGCGCAGCCCCCAGACCGCCTCGGCCTCGTCCTCGCCGACGAAGACGAGGTCGCAGCCGCGGGCGAGGCCGAGCAGGACGGCGGGGCCCTGTTCGGCGTCGTCCTCCCGCTGCCAGAGGGAGACGCGGTAGTTGAGGTCGAAGGAGACGAGAGGACGGCCGGGGGCGCGGGCGGTCAGCTCACGCATCAGCGCGCAGCAGTCGGCGGAGAGGGCGGGGGTGATCCCGGTCAGATGGAGCACCCGGCCGGACCAGGCCCGCTCCCGGGGGATGAGCGCCGGGGACATGGCCGCGGCGGCGGATCCGGCCCGGTAGTAGACCACCTCGGCGAGCGGCTCCGGCGACTGCGCGGCGCCGTCCCCGTCCGCGGCGCCGGACCCGTCCACCGTTTCGGAGCCGACGGCGCGCTCGCCCGCCGTGCGGAAGTAGATGCCGGTGGGGCGGTGCGGATCGCGCTGGACGTAGGCCGTGTCCACGCCGGTGGCCGCGATCTCCCGCACCAGGTGTTCGCCGAAGCCGTCCGTGCCCACCCGGCTGATCCAGCGTGCGCGGTGCCCGGCGCGGGCCAGGCCACAGGCGACATTGGACTCGGCGCCGCCGATGCCCCGGGCGAAGGAGGGAACGTCCGCCAGCCGGCCCGGGCGGGACGGGACGAAGGTCACCATCGACTCGCCGAGGCAGACGACGTCGATGTCATCGACGACATCAGCGACGCCATCGGCGGCCTCGACGCTGGGGAGAGGGGGCACGGTTGGTCTCGCTCCTCGGGGATGGACGGATGGGGGTCAGCCACACACCGTTGACCCGGTGCTGGGCGGGATGTTAGACAGCGCTAAGCGATATGCGCAATGAACGTTGCATAGATTGCAACCGGAATCCGTAATGGAGGCGCCTCCATGGCCACCGACCACAGCGACCGGGCCGTCGCCGCTCTCGCGCGGGAGCGCGTGGACCACCGCTTCAAGGGGCTGCCTCCGAGCGCCGAGGGCCTTACGGTCGGCGAGCTCGCCGCCGAGCGGCGCTCCCTGTTCACCGGCGGCTTCACCACGCCCGTCCTGGCCCTGTCGGCGGAGGCGCTGGAGCACAATCTGGTGGCGATGGAGCGCTACTCCGCCGCCCATGGGCTCGCCTTCGCCCCGCACGGCAAGACCTCCCTGGCCCCCCAGCTCTTCGAGCGCCAGCTCGCCCACGGGGCCTGGGGCATCACCGCGGCCGTCCCCACCCAGGTGCGGGTCTACCGGGCCTTCGGCATCCAGCGGATCTTCCTCGCCAACGAGGTCGTCGACGCCGCCGCCTTGCACTGGCTCGCGGCCGAGCTCGACGCCGACCCCGATTTCCGCTTCATCGCCTACGTCGACTCGGTGCGCGGCGTCGAGCTGATGGACGCGGCGCTGCGCGAGGCGGGCGCGCGGCGGCCGGTCGAGGTGGTGGTCGAGCTGGGCGGCGGCGAGGGAGCGCGCACCGGGGTCCGTACGGAGGCGGAGTGCGCGGCGGTCGCCGACGCGGTCGCGGCCACCGGGACCCTGCGGCTGGTAGGCGTGGCCGGCTACGAGGGCGAGGTGCCGAAGGCGGACGGCGAGCGGGTGCGGGCATGGCTGCGCCGGCTCACCGCACTGGCCGCGGAGTTCGACGCGGCGGGCCGCTTCGAGGGCGTGGACGAGGTGGTCGTCAGCGCGGGCGGCAGCGCGTGGTTCGACGCGGTGGCGGACGTCCTCGCGGAGCTGCCCACGCTGTCCCGGCCGGTGCTGAAGCTGCTGCGCTCGGGTGCGTATGTCTCCCACGACGACGGTCACTACCGGCATCTGACGCCCTTCAACCGCGTCCCGGAGGAGGGCGAGCTGCACCCGGCCTTCCGCCTGTGGGCCCAGGTCGTCTCCCGCCCCGAGCCCGGCCAGGCGTTCCTCAACGCGGGCAAGCGGGACGCGGCGTACGACCTCGATATGCCCGAGCCCCAGCTCATCCGCTCCGCCCGCGACGGCTCCACCCGCCCCGCCACGGGCCTGGCCATCACGGCCCTCTCCGACCAGCACGCCTGGGTCACCGTCGCGGACGGCACGGAGCTGGAGGTCGGCGACTGGGTGGCCCTGGGGCTCTCGCATCCGTGCACCAGCTTCGACAAGTGGCAGCTCATTCCGGTGGCGGAGGCGGACGGCACGGTCACGGACTACATCCGCACCTTCTTCTGACCCCTCCGGGGCTCCGCCCCACTCTGCGCACAGGGAGACGCACCCCATGGACCTGGTCATCCGCGACGCACGCGTCATCGACGGCACCGGCGGTGCCGCCTACCGGGCCGATGTGGCCGTGGACGGCGGCCGGATCGCCGCCGTCGTCCGTGAGGACGGCGGCGGGCCGCGCCCCACCGCCCGCCGCACCGTGGACGCGGACGGCCTCGTCCTCTCCCCCGGCTTCATCGACATGCACGCGCACAGCGACCTCGCGCTGCTCCGCGACCCCGACCACTCGGCGAAGGCCGCGCAGGGCGTGACCCTCGAGGTCATCGGCCAGGACGGGCTGTCCTACGCCCCCGTGGACGACCGGACCCTCGCCCAGATCCGCACGGCCATCACCGGCTGGAACGGCGGTGCGCCCGGGAGTACAGACATCGACTTCACCTGGCGCACCGTCGGCGAGTTCCTGGACCGCCTGGACCACGGCTTCGACGGCCAGGGCATCGCGGTCAACGCCGCCTACCTCATCCCCCAGGGCACCGTGCGGATGCTCGCGGTCGGCTGGGAGGACCGCGACGCGACACCGGCGGAGGTCGCCCGGATGAAGGAGCTGGTGGCCGAGGGGCTTCAGCAAGGCGCCGTCGGCCTCTCCTCCGGCCTCACCTACACCCCCGGCATGTACGCCTCCGACGCCGAACTCACCGAGCTGTGCCGGGTCGTGGCCGCGTACGACGGCTACTACTGCCCGCACCACCGCTCCTACGGCGCCGGCGCCCTGCGCGCCTACGAGGAGATGGTGGCCCTCACCCGCGAGGCCGGCTGCGCGCTCCACCTCGCCCACGCCACCATGAACTTCGGCCTCAACAAGGGCCGCGCCCCCGAACTCCTCACCCTCCTCGACGCCGCCCTCGCCGATGGCGCCGACATCACCCTCGACACCTACCCCTACCTCCCCGGCTGCACCACGCTGGCCGCGATGATGCCGAGCTGGGCGGCCGAGGGCGGCCCCGACGCGGCGCTCGCGCGGCTGCGCGACGACGCGACGGCCGAGCGCATCCGCCACGTCATGGAGGTGGAGGGAGCGGACGGCTGTCACGGCGTACCGATGGACTGGGACACGATCGAGATCTCCGGCGTGAACGACCCGTCCCTCACCGGCTACGTCGGCCGGACCATCGCCGCGAGCGCCCGCGAACGGGGCGAGGCCCCCTGGACCACCGCCCGCCGCCTCCTCCTGGAGGACCACCTCGGCCCCACGATCCTGCAGCACGTCGGGCACGAGGAGAACGTCCAGGCGATCATGAAGCACCCGGTCCACACGGGCGGCAGCGACGGCATCCTCCACGGCGCCAAGCCCCACCCCCGCGCCTACGGCACCTTCCCGCAGTACCTCGGCCGCTACGTCCGCGAGCTGGGCGTCCTCACCCTGGAGGAGTGCGTGGCCCACCTCACCTCCCGCCCCGCGGCCCGCCTCCGCCTCCCCGACCGCGGCCGGATCCACCAGGGCTACCGCGCCGACCTCGTCCTCTTCGACCCGGACACGGTGGCGGCGGGCTCGACGTTCGACACCCCACGCACCCTGCCGACCGGCATCCCCCACGTCCTCATCGACGGCCGCTTCGTCATCGAGAACGGCCGGCGGACGGACGTCCTGGCGGGGCGTTCGGTACGGCGGCGCACGGGCTGACCCGGGAAGAGCCGCGGTTCGCCAACGCCTTGCGGATGAGCATGCGTGCGCGTCCTTGCCCTGCTAACACCCGTGTTAGCAGGGTGTTAGCGGAGCGGCAGGCTTGCGGTAGCGGCCCCGACCAGAGTGGGTGACGTACCGAGAACAACGTCACCGACTGCCCCTGGGGGGACTCGACATGAACGCCCACACCACGGTCCGCACCGCTCGTCGCCGCAGCATGCGCATTGCCGCCGCGGCCCTGATCGCAGCCGCCGGTCTCAGCCTGACCGCCTGCAACAACGACACGGACGACACCGGCACGAAGAAGCCCGCGGCCTCCGCCGAGTCCAGCACCGGGGGCTCCTCCACCGGAGCGCAGGGCTCCGACGCCAAGCCCGACGCCAAGACCGGCGATACGGACAAGGCGCCATCCTCGGCCGGCGACCAGACCCTGGCGGACGGCAGCACGGCCAAGATCGACAAGCTCGGCACCCAGCACTACCGCCTCAAGATCATCAACGACGGTGCCGTCCTGGCCACGCTGGAGGCGAACCAGCGCGATGCCGGGCTCGACGCCAACGGCATGTACGTCGTGTTCACGCAGAGCGGCGAGGTCCACTCCTGGATGGGCGGCGAGCACAGCGGACCGGGCACCTTCAAGCTCGCGGGCGGCTGGACGGCCAAGGTCACGAAGGTCGGCGACGCCCACTTCCGCGCGGACATCATCGGCAACGAGGGCTCGGTGGACGGCACGCTGGAGGCGAACCAGCACGACGCCGGGATGGACGCCAACGGCGTGTACATCGTGCTCAGCGCCGGCGGTGTGATCAGCGCCCACGAGTAAGCACCTGCCCGACCGCGGCGGTGGGGGGGGGGGGCGGCGGGCCCCCCCCCCCCCCCCCCCCCGCCCCCCCCCCCCCCCCCCCCCCCCCCCCCCCCCGCCCCCCCCCCCCCCCCCCCCCCCCCC
>NZ_JBIADZ010000002.1:0-147846 GCF_042868035.1 Streptomyces sp. NPDC007875
GGCGGGGGGGCCCAGGGGGGGGGCCCGCCCCGCGCCCGCGCCGGTGGGGGCGGCGACCACCCCGCGCCCGGCGCCCCCCGGCGCCAAGCGCGGCCGCCCCCGGGGGGGGGGGGGCCCCCCGGGGGGGGGCCCCCCCCTCCGCCGTTTTTGGGCCCGGGACGGCGGCGGCCCCGGGCGAGCGCGACCCCCGGGCAGCGTGCCCGTCAGAAGCCCCTCGTGCGCTTGGCGGCGCGGCGGCCGGAGGGGTCGACGGTGGCGCCGGGGGTCTTCAGGAAGAGGCGCGCGGCCTCGCCTCCCAGGTTCACCCCTATGGCGATCGCCAGGGCCAGTGCCGCCGCCTGGGTGAGGAACGGAATGCCGCGGTCCAGGTTGCCCTGGGCCAGGGCGAGCAGGCCGAAGTAGGTCGCGCTACCGGGCAGCAGCGGCCCTATCGCCGCCGTGACGTATGGCAGCGCCGAGGCGTACCGATAGCGCGACAGCAACTGGCCGAAGAGGCCGACCAGCCCGGCGGCCACGGTCGTGGCGGCCACCGGCGGGATGTCGGCGGTATCGGCCAGCGCGGCGTAGACCACCCAGGCGACCCCGCCGTTGAGCGTGGCGAACAGCACGGTGTGACGTTCCTGCTGGAGCAGGATGCAGAAGGTCAGCGCGAGCAGCATCGCCGCCAGGATCTGGATCACCGGCCGCTCCACATGGCGCAGCGCCGCCTCCGGGTTCAGCTTGGCGTCGAGCTGGACGCCCCCGTAGAGCACCGTGAGCACCCCGCACACGATGCCCACGATCAGATAGCCGACCTCCAGAAGGCGGGCAGCCGCGGTGATGTAGTAGCCGGTCAGCCCGTCCTGGACGCCCGCGACCAGCGCTCGCCCCGGGATCAGCGCGAACAGCCCACCGGTGATCACTGCGGACGCCTGGAGTCCGGAGTTCATGAGGCTGAGCGCCACGCCCATCGCGGCCGGCGGCATCGCCGCGGCCACGAACTGGTAGAACTCCGGAAGCCCGCGCCCCGAGGCCAGCCACGCCAGCCGGTCGCCGAGCATCGCGCCGATGGCCGCCGCGAAGAAGACCGGCCAGTCACCGCCGACCAGCATGCTCGCCGCGCCGGCCAGCCCTCCGCCGGCCACCGTGAGCGCCCAGCCGGGGTAGGGGTGACGGTTACGGCGTATCTCGGCGAGCCGCCGGTACGCCTCCTCCAGCGTGAACTCCTCCTGCGAGGTGATGTCGTCCACCAGCCGGAAGACCGCCGACAGCCGGGTGTAGTCGGTGCCCCGGCGCCGCACGGTCCGGCTGGCGGTGACCGGGTCGTCCACCAGCGAGCGCTGGTAGCTGACCGACAACAGGGTGAAGGTGACGGTCGGCTCGCAGCGGTCGAGCCCGTACGCGTGCGCCACGCCGAGCATCGCCGCCTCCACGTCCTCGGCCCCCTCGCCGCCCGCGAGCAGCAGCTCGGCGATGCGGAGGGTGAGGTCGAGCACACGCGGCACGGCCGGCCCGGTCTCGTCCTGCTGCTCGACGCGCTCGGGCGTCGGACGCTCGCTGATCGGCATGCGCAGCATCGTGCGCATCCGGTCCTGCCAGGGGGCGTCCTTGGTCAGCCGGACGACGGGGAAGCCGTTCGGCGGGGTGATGGCGGGGAAGCCGCCGGTGGTCTGGTTGTTCTGGGTCTTCACCCCGGGGGGCGGCACGAAGGCCGAACCCTCGGGTTCAACGGAGGTCTCCGCCGTCAGCCCGTTGGGCACGGCGAACTCCGATGTCGGGTGCTCGTCCTCGGGCGGAGGCGGCATGGGTATGCCGAGGGGAGGGGTGAAGGCGCTGTGCGCCTCGTCGGACTGGGGCTTCTGGTTCTCCCCCGTGTCCGTGTCCACCGCGCTCGCACCGCGCGGCACCTGCTGACGGTCCGGCCTCACGTCTCCTCGCTCCTCACCAGCCCTCCCCGTACGGTTCCCAGCAGCCAAGGATGCAGCATCGGCGGCCACCGGAGCCCATTGTGCGGGGCGGTGACCGCCGAGGGGGAGTGGGGGCGGGTGTGCGTGACGGGCGTGAATGCAGGTGAACGAGGTACAGGCGAGACGGGAAACGCCGGGGGTGGCGGGGAACGCCACGGCGGCGGGGCGCCAGGGCGCTCAGCGGCCCCGGCGCTCGGCGTCAGCGCTTGGCGTGGCGTCCGCGCGGCCCCTGGGAGGGGGCACCCGAGGCCGGGCCCTGCGGATCCGGCTCCGCGGCGGCCTCCTTCTTCGCCTTGCCGCGGGCCCGGAGGAACTCGATCACGATCGGGATGATCGACAGCAGCACGATCGCGATCAGCATCAGCTCGATGTGCTCATGGACGAAGTCGACCTTCCCGAGCGCCGCGCCCAGCAGGGTGACGCCGGTGCCCCACAGCACGCCGCCGATGATGTTGAAGATGATGAACGAGCGGTAGTTCATCCGGCTCACGCCCGCGATGATCGGCGTGAACGTCCGCACGATGGGCACGAAGCGGGCCAGGATCAGCGACTTCGGCCCGTGCTTCTCGAAGAACTCATGCGCCTTCTCCACGTTCTCCTGTTTGAAGAGCTTGGAGTCGGGGCGCCGGAACAGCGACGGCCCCACCTTCCGGCCGAAGAGATATCCGACCTGGTCACCGACGATCGCGGCGACCGCGACGGCCACGCACACCAGCCACAGATCCTGCTTGATCACATCGGTGGTCACCAGCAGGCCGGTGGTGAAGAGCAGCGAGTCGCCCGGCAGGAAGAAGCCGATGAGCAGACCGGACTCCGCGAAAACGATGGCCAGGACACCGAGCAGACCGAAGGTTTCGATCAGATAGTCCGGGTCCAGCCACTGAGGGCCGAGCGCGAGGGTGTTCACGGGTGGGAGGCTCCTGGGTCGAGGGAAGCAGGCTCGTGCGAGGCCCGGCCGCAGGGTCGGGGCGGACTGATTCACGGAGAACATCGACAGTGTTCTTCGTTCTTCGCAGTGTGCCGCCCAAAGCTATCAACGCCGTGTGCCTGCCCTTGGTTCCCACCGCAAGGACGCCCGCCGTCGGCCCCACCCTCCAGGGATGCCCCTAGGGCCCTAGCCGTGCCGCTCCGCGTTGGCGAGGATCGCGTCCCGGAGGTAGACGGCCAGCCCCGGCCCGGCCTTGTCGATGTTCTCCGTGAAGCGGTGGTCCGAGACATACATCCGGCCCAGACAGGCGTGCATCTCATGGCCGCACTCGTAGTGGTTCCGGCTGATCCCCTGCCGGTGCTCCTCGGCGAGGTCCATCGCCGCCTCGGACGTCGGCGGGGTGCCCGCGCCCATCAGCGCGAGGAAGCGGTTGCTGAGTTCGTCCGCCTCCTCCTGGATCCGTTTCCAGTCCTCCTTGGTGTACGAGGCCGCCCGGCGCTGGGACTCCTTGTACGCCTCGGTGTTTCCCCAGCGCTGCTCGACCTCCTCCTGGTGCTCGTCCGGGTCGAAGTCCCCGAAGACCTCGAACTTCTCCTCGGGGGTCAGATTGATGCCCATCTTCCGCGCCTCCATGGCCTGTTCGACGGCGGCGGCCATCTTCCGCAGCCGCTCGATCCGGTCGGTCAGCAGCCGGTGCTGACGCCGCAGGTGGGCCTGCGGATCGATATCCGGGTCGTCGAGCAGCACCGCCACCTCTTCGAGCGGAAAGCCGAGCTCCCGGTAGAACAGGATCCGCTGCAGCCGGTCGAGGTCGGCGTCGTCGTAACGCCGGTGCCCGGCCGCGCTGCGGGCGCCGGGGCGCAGCAGCCCGATCTCGTCGTAGTGGTGCAGCGTGCGCACCGTGACGCCGGCGAAGCCCGCGACCTGTCCCACGGAATAGCTCATGACCTGGTCCGCTCTCCTTCAGTTCGGTACGGGTTCCACGGTGCGCCCTTACGTCGCGTGAGGTGCAAGTCCGGATGGCGAAACCCATTGGGCGGCGCGGCGGGCGGCTGCCATCCTGCCGATTGTGCTGGGGATAACCGATCTTTCGACCTATCTGGCCGGTCTGGCCCTGATCATCCTGCTGCCGGGCCCCAATTCGCTGTATGTGGTGTCGGTCGCGGCCCGCCGCGGCCCCCGTACCGGCTATCGGGCGGCGGCCGGGGTGCTGTGCGGGGACACCGTGCTGATGGCGCTGTCCGCGGGCGGGGTGGCCTCGCTGCTGAACGCCAGCCCGGTGCTCTTCGCGGTGGTCAAGTTCGCGGGCGCGGGCTATCTGACCTGGCTGGCGGTGGGCATGCTGCGCGGGGCGCGGGCACTGTGGCGCCGCCGGGCGGGGAGCGCGGTCGGGGCCGCGGCCATGGAGTCCGCGGATGCGGCCAACGGGCCCGCGGACGCGGCCAAGGGGTCCGCGGAGGGCGAGCGCCCGTACCGCAGGGCGCTGGTCATCAGCCTGCTGAACCCGAAGGCGATCCTCTTCTTCATCTCCTTCTTCGTGCAGTTCGTGGATCCGGACTACGCTCATCCCGCGCTGTCCTTCCTGGCGCTGGGCGCCTGGGCGCAGTTGTTCAGCATCACCTATCTGTCGGTGCTGATCTTCAGCGGTACGTATCTGGCGGCCACCTTCCGGCGGCGCCGGCGGCTGAGGGCAGGACTCTCGGCGGCCGCGGGCGCGGCGTTCCTCGGCTTCGCGGCGAAGCTGTCGCTCAGCAGCGCGGGGTAGCGAGGACGGGGCGCGGGGCACGGCGCGGGATCAGGACTTATGGCCGATATGCCCCTAATTTAACGAAGATGGCTCTTCATCAAGGCACTCGTGGCCGGCACGACAGGGAAGAACGCCCCGAATTCTCCATCAATCCGCTCTACGGCGAGGCCAATCCGGTCAGCGGCATGACCGGTAAACCCCCGCGCCGCCGCCTCCCGGACGGGCCGATGGCGGCCACGACCGCGTATCAGTTCGTCCATGACGAGCTGATGCTGGACGGCAACGCCCGCCAGAATCTCGCCACCTTCGTCACCACGTGGATGGAGCCGCAGGCGGGCCAGCTGATGTCCGACTGCCGCGACAAGAACATGATCGACAAGGATGAGTACCCGCGCACCGCCGAACTGGAGCGGCGGTGCGTGGCCATGCTCGCCCATCTGTGGCACGCACCCGACCCGGACACGGTCATGGGTTGCTCCACCACGGGGTCGAGCGAGGCGTGCATGCTGGCCGGAATGGCCTTCAAGCGGCGCTGGGCCAAGCGGAACCCGGTGAGCTATCCGGCGACCGCCCGCCCCAACCTGATCATGGGGACCAATGTCCAGGTGTGCTGGGAGAAGTTCTGCAACTTCTGGGAGGTCGAGGCGCGGCAGGTGCCCATGGAGGGCAACCGGTTCCACCTCGACCCCCAGGCCGCCGCCGAGCTGTGCGACGAGAACACCATCGGGGTCGTGACGATCCTGGGGTCCACCTTCGACGGCTCCTATGAACCCGTCGCCGAGGTGTGCCGGGCGCTGGACGACCTCCAGGAGCGCACGGGCCTGGACATCCCGGTGCATGTCGACGGCGCCTCGGGCGCGATGATCGCGCCGTTTCTCGACCAGGACCTGGTATGGGACTTCCAGCTGCCGCGGGTCGCCTCCATCAACGCCTCGGGGCACAAGTACGGCCTGGTCTACCCCGGGGTGGGGTGGGCGCTGTGGCGAACGTCGGACGCGCTGCCCGAGGACCTGGTCTTCCACGTCGACTACCTGGGCGGCGACATGCCGACGTTCTCGCTCAACTTCTCCCGCCCCGGCGCCCAGGTGGCCGCCCAGTACTACACCTTCGTGCGGCTGGGCCGGGAGGGCTTCCGCGCCGTCCAGCAGAACACCCGCGATGTGGCGCGCTCGCTCGCCGAGCGGATCGAGGCGTTCGGGGACTTCACCATGCTCAGCCGCGGCGACCAGCTGCCGGTGTTCGCGTTCACCACGGCGGAGGGGGTCGGCACCTTCGATGTCTACGACGTCTCCCGGCGGCTGCGCGAACGCGGCTGGCTGGTGCCCGCGTACACCTTCCCGCCCAACCGGGAGGACCTGTCCGTGCTGCGGGTGGTGTGCCGCAACGGCTTCTCGGAGGACCTCGCCGATCTCTTCCTGAACGACCTGGGGTCGCTGCTGCCGGAGCTGCGGTCGCAGCCCGCGCCCTTGGGGAAGGTCGTCAAGGCGTTCCACCACTGAGCCCGGTGTCTCCGGTCCGGGGCACGACGGCGGTCAGCGCGTGCGGGCCGGGGCCCGGAGCAGCTCGGCCCGGCGCCGGACCGCCTCCAGCGCGCCGGGCTTGCGGCCGGGCACCCTGCTCCGCAGCTCCATCAGCGGCGGGGCGAGGGCGCTGGCCCTGACCCGGTCCTGGACGAACTGCCACTGGTGGTGCGCCCGGTCCACGGCCCCCTCGACCTCGGGGTGGCCGACCGGCTCCCCGTTGCCCAGCCGCGCGTCGGCCACCGCGAGCCACAGCTCACAGGCGCGGGCCGGGTCCCCGGCGATACGGGAGAGATCGGCGCGGACCTCCAGCCAGTGGATCGCCTCGTCGGAACGGGGACCGGCGGTCCGGAGGGCCTCCTGCTCCCAGGCGGCCGCCATCGAGGCGGCCTCGCTGTGCCGTCCCGAGTTGGCCGCCTCGAATATCGCCGCGTGCGTGGCGGCGAGCGGATCGGCCACGGGCGCCCGTCTGGGCGGCGGGGGCAGGGGGGCGTGCGTCGGCTGGGGCGGGCGCGGTGATGGTGGCGCCGGTCGGGGATCGGCGGAGAGGAACGATTCGGGAGGGCCCGGCGGCATGCGCGGCGGCGTGACCGTCACCGGCCCGGCTGCCCCAGCCGGGCCGGTCTGCCCGGCCCATCCGGCGGCCTCCGGGCCAGGAGCGGCATCCGGGGCCGGATACGCCTCATCCGGCCCGGCGCCGTCCAGCAGCAGCTCGGGGCCGCTGCCCAACCCTGCCTCCAGCGCGGCCCGCTGGTGCAGCAGCGCGAGCGGCGGACGTTCGGCGGCGCCCCGCAGCAACCCGGCGAACGCCCGGCTGTAGTCCGGCGTCGCCATCCCCCGCTTGGGCGGGGCTCCCCGCTTGGGCGGAGGGGGCGCCACCGTGCCGTACAGCGTCAGCCCGGCCGCGAGTCCGGACGGCCCGGCTGCCCTCAGCGGCGGCCACGCCGTCTCGTCGGCCACCAGATCGGCGACCACGACGGTGCTGCCCGGCGGCCGCCGGCCGAGCTCGGCCGCCAGCCAGTGCCAGGGCAGTGCCGTATAGCGGGCGGTCCTCGGCGTCGTACGGGCCAACGCCAGGTGCGGCAGCCGCTGTTTGGCGTCGAGGGTGAGCTGGCCCGCGAGATGGACCAGCACCGGGCCGGGGTGGGCGGCGGCGGTGCGCAGATGCGTCAGCACGGTCTGCGGGTCGGCCGGGTCCACGAGTTGGACGACGCTGGCGCCGCCCGGTGTGCCCAGCAGCGCCGCCGGCGGTACGGCGGCGAGCTGAGGCAGCGCGGCGGCCGCGTCCATCAGTCGCTGTTTGCCGGCCGGGCCGGCGGCGAGCAGCAGGGCGTATCCGGGCCCGCTCGCCGTCTCCGCCCCCGTGCCCGACCTGTCGTTCCCCATATATGCACCGTATCCGCAACCGGCGACGACCGGTGGGGGGTGTGACCCGCCGGGCGTCGAGCAGCGGTGTGGCCGGCTCCGGGTCCGGCCGGGGCCGGCGGTCCGGGCCCGGGCCGCCGTCAGCGGCTGAGCCGCCCGTAACACCGCACGGCCAGCGGCGCGAAGACCGCGATGAGCCCCAGTGGCCAGCAGACGGCGAGGAGATGGGCATGGTCCGCGGCCCAGCCCTCGCCGCCGCCACCGGGGCCGCCGAACAGATCGCGGATCGCGGTGGCCGTCGCCGACATCGGGTTCCAGACCGCGAGGGCGCCGAGCCAGCCGGGCATGGTTTCGGGCGAGGCGAAGACATTGGAGAGGAAGCCCACCGGCCAGACGAGGATCTGCACGGCCTGCACCATCTCCGGGCGTCCGGCGGCCATGCCCAGGAAGATCCCGAGCCACAGCATCGCGAAGCGCAGCCACAGCAGCAGCCCGACGGCGAGAAGCCCGTCGCCGAGTCCGCCGTGCCACCGCCAGCCCATCGCCAGACCGACCCCGAGCAGGACGAACAGACCGAGCGCCGACTGGAGCATGTCCAGCACGCTGCGCCCGGCCAGGACCGCCGAGCGGGCCATCGGCATCGAGCGGAAGCGGTCGATGACGCCCTTGTTGAGGTCCTGGGTGATGGCGAGCATCGTCCCTTCGAGACCGAACACCATGGTGAGCGCGAGCGTGCCCGGCACCAGGAAGTCCTTGTAGTCACCGCCGCCCGGGACGGTCATCCCGCCGCCGAGGAAGTAGGCGAACATCAGCAGCATCATCACCGGGAAGACCAGCTGAACGACCACCTGAACGGGCTGCCGGGCCCAGTGGGCGAGTCCGCGGCGGGTCATGGTCCAGGAGTCGATGAGGGTCGCGGTCGTCATACGGGGGTCTCCTCCTTCTTGTCCGTGTCCGCCTGTTCCCCGGTGAGATGCAGGAAGACCTCGTCGAGGGTGGGGCGGCGCAGCACGATGTCCTCCGCCTCGATCCCGGCCGCCGCCAGCGCCCGTACGGTCTCGGTGAGCGCGGCGACCCGGTCGGTGACCCGCGCGCCGAGCCGCCGGCGGTCGGGGTCGGTCTCGACCTCACCGGCGCGGGTCGCCATGCCCACGACCGAGGCGGCGGCGGGCAGTTGCCCCGCGTCGCGCAGCACCACCTCGATACGGTCCCCGCCGAGCCGGGCCTTGAGCTCGTCGGCGGTCCCGTCGGCGATGGCCCGCCCGCCGTCGATCACGCAGACGCGGTCGGCGAGTTGATCCGCCTCCTCCAGGTACTGGGTGGTGAGCAGCACGGTCGTACCGCCGTCCACCAGTGAACGGACCGCGTTCCACACCTCCGTACGGCCCCGGGGGTCGAGCCCGGTGGTCGGCTCGTCCAGGAAGAGGATCCGCGGCCGCATGACGAGGCTCGCCGCGAGGTCCAGCCTGCGCCGCATCCCGCCGCTGTACTGGCTGACGGCCTTGGTGCCGGTGCCGTCCAGGCCGAACCATTCCAGCAACTCGTCGGCGCGGGCTGCCGCCTGCCGACCGCCCAGGTGGTAGAGGCGGCCGAACATCTCCAGGTTCTGCCGTCCGCTCAGCTCCTCGTCCACCGCGGCGTGCTGCCCGACCAGGCCGATGCGGTAGCGGACCTGGTCGGGGTCGCGCAGCACGTCGTACCCGGCGACCTCGGCCCGGCCGCCGTCGTGCCGCAGCAGGGTGGCCAGGATCCGTACACAGGTGGTCTTGCCCGCGCCGTTGGGGCCGAGCACGGCGTGCACGGTGCCCTGCGGGACGGTCAGATCGAGCCCGGCGAGGGCTTGCTTGTCCCGGTAGGTCTTCCGTAGTCCCTCGACGACGATCGCGGGATCGCTGTCGGTCAAGGTCTTCCCCTCTCCTTCTGTGCTTCTCCGGGGCCTTCTGTGCTTCCCCGAATCCCGTAGTCAAGTTTGACTACGGAGCCCGGAACGTACTGCCCGCGACTGCCGCTAGTCAAACTTGATTAATAGCGAGGACCGCCGTCAGCCGTCCTCCCCCGGCATGGCCTTTCTCAGTCCGCGTCGGGCACGGCGAACGGGTTGGGGACGCCGTCCGGCAGCACCTCCACCGAGCGCTCCCCCTCGCCCGCCATCACATACGCCCCGCCCTCGAGCCGCTCGATCAGCCCACGGGTCCACTCCGCGCCGCTGTCCGCGGAGTGCACCCAGAACTTCATGATCTCGCCGATATGGCCCCACTCCTCGGGGGTGCCATCCGGCGGCGTCCAGTGCCGGGTCACCTCGGCCCGCCACTCCTCCAGCGCCGCCACCCGCTGCTTCAGCAGGGCGATCGCCTCGGTACGGGGCAGGTCGACGATGAAACCCACCCCGGCCGTCAGCTCGTCGATCTTCTGGTCATGGCGCAGCAACGCATCCCGCAGCAGCCGGAAGTACTCCTCCTCGCCCGCCTCGGTCAGCTCGTACTCGGTCCGCGGCGGCCCGCCGACCGTGCTCGGCGCGACGTCGTGCGCGCGCATCAGGCCCTGTTTGGCCATCTGTTTGAGGGCGTGGTAGATCGAGCCGGGTTTGGCGTTGGACCACTCATGCGCACCCCAGAACTCCAGGTCGTTACGGACCTGATAGCCGTGCGCCCGCCCGTGCTGGCGCACGGCCCCCAGCACCAGCAACCGGATCGCTGACATCGCCCGCTCTTCTCCATCCTGGTCCCGGCCCCGCCGTGACCAGGCTAGAGGGTGTCTCCCGGATCATGCCGCGCTCGCGGGGCCTGACATGATCCGGGGGCGCCCCTGGCCGTCGCCGGGCCCGGCGGATCACCCCTCCAGGATCGACCAGTCCGGCTCCGGCATCGCCCCGGTCTCGAAGACCAGGTCGAAGGCGCCCTTGCCGTCGATCGTCTCGCGGATGATGTCGGCGTGACCGGCGTGCCGGGCCAGCTCCTCGATCAGATGGAGGATGGCCCAGCGCCAGGTGCGGGTGCCCCCCTCGTCCCAGGGCAGCCGGAGAGCCTCGAAGGTCGCGTCCAGCGACGGCAGGGCCCGCACCGCCTCATCGGTCTCGCGCGCCACCTCCTCGTACAGGGCGAGCATCGCCTCCACCGTCTCGTCCTCGGTGGGCTCGAAGGTGTGCTCCCACTCGGCCATCATGTCCTTGGGGTCCCCCACCTTGCCCTGGAGGACGCGCAGCCAGCCGCGCTCGCCCGTGGCCACGTGCTTGAGCACCCCGGCCAGCGAGAGCGCGCTCGCGCTGGGGGTGCTGCGGGCCTGCTCCTCGGTCAGGCCGTGCACCGAGCGCCGGATGCCACCGCGCTGCGCGTCCAGGTACGCGAGCAGCGCACCGCGCTCGTCGTTACATGCCTCGGGGTTCACGATCACGGGCATGGCTGCCGCCTCTCATCTGGAGGGCGCCCGGGTCCGGCGCCCTTCGATGAACCCCACGTTAGGAAGGCTTGCGGTCAGCTTCTGTCCGCGTGTCGGCGCGCGTTTTCGTCCCCGGCTCAGAACGGGAACTGGCTCCGGCCGTGCTGGATGGAGATCCACTTGGTGGTGGTGAAGTCCTCGATCATCGACTCCCCGTTGAGCCGCCCGAGACCGGAGTGCTTCTCCCCGCCGAACGGCACGATCGGCTCGTCGTGGACCGTGCTGTCGTTCACATGGATCATGCCGGTGTGGATCCGCTGGGCGAACCGCACCCCGCGCTCGATGTCGCCGGTGTGCACGGCACCGCTGAGCCCGTAGTCCGTGTCGTTGGCGATCCGGACGGCCTCCTCGTCGCCGTCGAACGGAATCAGCGTCACCACCGGGCCGAAGATCTCCTGCCCGAGGATCGCCGCGCCCTCCGGGACCCCGCTGAGCACGGTCGGCCCCATCAGGGTGCCCTCGGTGCGCCCCCGCACCAGCGCGGTGGCGCCATCGGCGATCGTCTGCTCGACGAGCGAGGCGATCGCCTCGGCCTGGCCCTCGTTGATCAGCGGGCCGATGTGGGTGGTGGGGTCGCCCGGGTCGCCCACCTTCAGCGTCTCCACCTTGGCCACGAACTTCTCGGTGAACTCCCGCTCCACCGCCCGGTCCACCAGCACCCGGTTGGCCGCCATGCAGACCTGCCCCTGGTGGACGAAGCGGCTGAAGACGGCCGCGTCGACCGCGTAGTCCAGGTCGGCGTCGTCGAGCACGACCAGCGCGCTGTTGCCGCCCAGTTCCAGGACCGTGCGCTTGAAGTGGGAGGCGGCCACGGTGGCGACATGCCGGCCGACCTTGTCGGAGCCGGTGAAGGAGATCACCTTCGGTATGGGGTGCTCGATCAGGGCATCGCCGATCTCCGCTATGTCGGTGACCACGACATTGAGCAGCCCGGCGGGCAGCCCGGCCTCCTCGAAGATCTTGGCGACCAGGCCACCGCCGCAGACCGGGGTGTTCTGATGCGGCTTGAGGACGACGGCGTTGCCGAGCGCCAGCGCGGGGGCGACCGACTTCAGCGACAGCAGGAAGGGGAAGTTGAAGGGGCTGATGACGCCGACCACGCCCACCGGCAGCCGGTAGAGGCGGTTCTCCTTGCCGTCGACCGGCGACGGCAGGATGCGGCCCTCGGGCCGCAGCGCCAAATGGACCGCCTCACGCAGGAACTCCTTGGCGAGATGCAGCTCGAAGCCCGCCTTCACATGAGTGCCGCCGCACTCCGCGATGATCGTCTCGGTGAGCTCCTTCTCGCGGTCCTCGATGATCCGCAGCGCCCGCTCGAAGACCGCCCGCCGGGCATAGGGGTTGGTGCCGCCCCACTCCGGCTGTGCCCGCTCGGCCGCCCGATAGGCCAGGTCCACCTCCTCGACGGTCGCCACGGTGATGGAGGCCAGCTTCTCCCCGTTGTAGGGGTTGAAGTCGACGATGTCCCAGGAACCGCTTCCGCCGCGCCACTCACCGTCGATGAACTGAAGGGCCAACTCGGAGAAGTAGGACATGCCATCCCTATCTGCAGGACGCGGTGCCGCGCTCCGACAGCCGCGCACGGGTGGGGGGTATTCCTGACAGAACGTCATCCTACTGACGAGTCAGGCGTCGTGAAGGAGCCCTCGGAGCAAATCCCGGCTCTTCTCCGGAGAGAGGCTGTCCGCGCTGAGCCGCTCCAGCACCCGCTCGTACTGGGAGACCTCGTCGCGCTTGTCCAGATAGAGCGCGCTGGTGAGCTGTTCCAGATAGACGATGTCGGGGAGGTCGGACTCCGGGAAGCGCAGCCGGGTGAACGCCCCGCTCTCCCCCGCGTGCCCGCCGAAGGCGAACGGCATCACCTGGAGCGTCACGTGTCGATGCTCGGAGACCGTGATCAGATGGCGCAGCTGGGCGGACATCACGCCGCGCCCGCCGTAAGGGCGGTGCAGCGCGGCCTCGTCCAGCACCACATGGAACGCCGGGGCGCGCTCGGAGACCAGCAGCTTCTGCCGCTCGAGGCGCAGCGCCACCCGCCGCTCGACCTCCTCGGTGCACGCCTGGGGCTGGCCGCGGGTGACCACGGCGTGGGCGTAGCCCTCGGTCTGCAGCAGACCGTGCACGAACTGGACCTCGTAGCAGGCGATATGGGAGGCGGCGCCCTCCAGGCCGACATAGGTCTGGAACCAGCCGGGCAGCACATCGCCGTAACTGTGCCACCACCCGGCGACATTGGCCTCGCGGACAAGCCCGAGAAGTGCCGCGCGCTCCGCGTCGTCGGTGACTCCGTACAGCGTGAGCAGATCCTCGATGTCCCGCGCCTTGAAGCTCACCCGGCCCAACTCCATGCGGCTGATCTTGGATTCGGAGGCCCGGATCGAATAGCCCGCCGCCTCGCGGGTGATGCCGCGAGCCTCGCGCAACCGTCTGAGCTGAGAGCCCAGGAGGATACGGCGCACGACCGATCCACTCGACTCGCCTGCGGCCATTTCCGCGATCCTCCCTGTACGGAAAGCATCCTTGCGAACGGCGCCCCCGCAGCCTCTGAGGGTGAAGTCTGCCACTGTTCGGGCTCCGCGCCGTAGGCGTGTCGTTACTCAGCCCGAGGTTGTACGTCAGTGTACGGAGTCAGATATCCGACTAAAACCGATCGTTTCGGACCAAGTGATGTGCGTGCACGTGCATTTGCCCTTGCATCCGACGTGCGCATTCGGAACCATAGGCTGTGCGCACGTGCTAGCTGGTACGAAATCTGGCCAGAGTTCGTCACGGCCACGGATGCAGGAGTGCTCGCATGGGGAGCGAAGGTTCGGCCCTGCTGGAACCCTTGTGGCAAGGGCTTAGCGCGATCGATCCCTCCACCGTCTCCGGATCCGTCTCCTGCGCCCTTCCCGCCCGCTTCGAGGCTGTCAAGGGTGCCCGGCAATTCACCGGCTCCACCTTGCGGCAGTGGAACATCCCCGAACTTCTCGACGAAGTGGCGCTCGTCGTCTCCGAACTGGTCACCAACGCGCTGCGGCACGCCCTGCCCGGCACCGCGGCGACGGCCGGTGAGCCGGAGCGGCCGGTGCGGCTCCATCTGATGCGCGGCCCCTCACGGCTGGTGTGCGCCGTACGCGACCCCAGTGAGGCGGGCCCGGTGGCCGGCGAGGCGGGCTGCGGCGAGGAATCCGGACGCGGGCTCCAGCTCGTGGAGTCCTTCACGGACGGCTGGGGCTGGCAGCCGCTGCCGGGCACCCCGCACGGAAAGATCGTCTGGGCCGTCTTCCACCTCCCCCCGGCGTGAGCCGCCTCCCCCACGCCTGAGCGCACGCGGCCCCCTCCGCGGCGGCGGTCACGGGCTGGTGGACTCCGGCGGGGCCGTGGTGATGCCCAGGCCATGCAGCTGGAAGAGCCGGTTCACATCGTGCATCGTGACGATCCCCTCCAGCTGCCCGTGGTCCACCACCAGCACCGGCATACCGCCGCCACCCGGACGCGCCCGCTCCAGCACCTCGCTCAGCAGCTCACCGGGCTCGGCCACGGTGCACCGCGACAGCGGCGTCGCCACATCGCGCACCCGCTGCGCCTCCCGGGCCTCTGTCGGCACCGCCGCGAGCGCGCGCAGCTGGACGGCCCCGCTGGGCTGTCCCTCGAAGTCCAGCAGCGGCATCACCGAATGCCGGGAGTGGGCCGCCACGTCGTCGATGAACCGTCCCACGGTCAGCCAGTCGGCCCCGGCGGCGACCGGCGCCGACATCGCGTCCGCCACCCGCACCCCGCGCAGCGCCGTGTTGACCCCGGCCCGCTGCCGCTCCGCGTTGGCGATGATCACTATGAAGAGGCCGATGAGCGAGAGCCACAGCCCGCCGGTGTTCCCGCGCAGGAAGGAGATCCAGCCGAGGGCGATGAGCGCCACGCCGAGGATCTGGCCGCTGCGCCCCGCCGCCCGGTCGGCGCGCTCCCGGTCCCCGGTGCGCCACCAGATCGCCGCCTGCACCACCCGGCCGCCGTCCAGCGGCGAGGCCGGCAGCAGATTGAAGACGCCCAGCAGCAGATTGGCCCAGCCCAGCCAGATCAGGACGGCGGTCGGCACCCCCCACCCGGTGAGCGCGTGCACCCCGATGCCCACGCCGAGGGCGACACCGCCGATGACCAGACTGGTGAGCGGCCCGATGACGGCCACCCAGAACGCGACCCCGGCGGTGCGGGGCCGTCCCATCTTGGTCATGCCGCCAAGCGCCCAGAGCGTCACGTCCTCCACCGAGACGCCCTTTCGGCGGGCGGCGACCGCGTGCGCGGCCTCGTGGAGCAGCAGGCTGCCCATCAGCAGCACGGCGCCGACGACACTGGCGAGGGCGTAGACGGTGCTGGTGCGGCCGGGGGTCCATGCGGGCAGCGTCTCGCGGCCCAGCCCGTAAGCGAGCAGGACGATCAGCACCGGGACGCTCCAGTGCATCCGCAGTGGAACCCCGAGTATGCGTCCGACCCGGACCGAGCCGCTCATCGCCGTCTCACATCAGTCGGGTGCCCCCGCTCGCCACTACCAGTGTCGCGCGTCCGCGGCGATCAGCCCAGACCGGCCGAATCATGCGCAAGATGGTCGAACTCGCCGTCCTTGGCACCGAGCAGCATCGCCTCGACCTCGGCCGGGGTGTAGATCAGCGCCGGCCCGTCGGGGAACCGGGAGTTGCGGACAGCCACGTTCCCACCGGGCAGTTTGGCGAACTCGACACAGGAACCCTGGGAGTTGCTGTGTCTGCTCTTCTGCCAGACGACCCCCTGGAGGTCCGCGGCCGCCATGCCGTTGTAGGGGTGGTCGCGCACAGGGCTTCTCCACTGTTCGTGCATGCGTGCAGCTGTCAACTGCCTCGGATCATAGCTGCGTTCCTTTGCAAACGCATGGGCAAATGCATCTGCGTATGCGCAGGTAGATGCACAGGCAGATGCACGTGCACCATGTGTATCTGCGTGATCACCCGACACCGGCATCTCCTGCCCGGAGTGAAGAAGAGCAGTCGTCATGTATGACGTTCGGGTCCCCCTCCGGGTTGAGCGGACCTCGTTGTCGGAGCGTTGTCAGACCCCCCTGCGAGACTCACGGCATGAGGTGGGCGGCGGCGGAGACGGACGACGGGGGTGTTCGTCTCTGCCCGCTCGGCCCCCAGGGAAAGGCCGCCGGGCCGGTAGTCGAGGTCACGGCGGCCCAGGGCGGGATCGCGGAGGCCGTGCGATCCCGCCCCGAGGCAGACCGGTGGGTGTGGCGGTCCACCGCCGAGGTCTATCCGCGGCTGCTGGCCGCCGGGGTCCGGGTCGAGCGGGCCTATGACATCGAGGCGGCCGAGGCGCTGCTCCTCGGCCATGAGGGGCACTCGGGCGCACCGCGTTCGCTCGCCGCCGCCTGGGCGCGGCTGCACGGGCTGCCCGTCCCCGAGGATCCGCCGCCCCGGGCGGCCGGAGGCCAGCCGTCGCTGTTCGAGCCCGGTCCGCCGCCGCTGCCGCCGGGCGCCGACCCGCTGGAGGCGCTGCTGGCGGTCTACGCGGAGCAGCTTGTCCGTACGGAGGCGGCCGAGCACCCGGACCGGATGCGGCTGCTGACCACCGCCGAGTCGGCGGGGATGCTGATCGCCGCCGAGATGCGGCGGGCCGGGGTGCCCTGGAGCGCCGACCGCCACCGGGAGCTGCTGGACGAGCTGCTCGGCGAGCGCTATCCGGGCGGTCTGGAGCCGCAGCGCCTGGTCGAGCTGGCCGACGAGGTCTCGCGCGCCTTCGGCACCCGGGTCCGGCCCGATCTGCCCACCGAGGTCGTCAAGGCGTTCGCCCGCGCGGGCATCGCGCTCGGCTCGACCCGCGCCTGGGAGCTCGAGCGGATCGACCACCCCGCCGTCGAGCCGCTGCTGCGCTACAAGAAGCTCTACCGGCTGCACACGGCCCATGGCTGGGCCTGGCTCCAATCCTGGGTGCGCGACGGCCGCTTCCGCCCGGAGTACCTGCCCGGCGGCACCGTCTCCGGCCGCTGGACGACGAACGGCGGCGGGGCGCTGCAGATCCCCAAGGTGGTGCGGCGCGCGGTGGTGGCCGATCCGGGGTGGCGGCTGGTGGTGGCCGACGCCGACCAGATGGAGCCCCGGGTGCTGGCCGCGATCTCCCGCGACCCCGGGCTGATGGAGGTCGCGGGCAGCGGCCGGGATCTGTACGCGACGCTGTCCGACCGTGCCTTCTCCGGCCGCCGCGAGCTGGCCAAGCTGGCGCTGCTGGGCGCGGTGTACGGCCAGACCTCCGGCGACGGCCTGAAGCATCTCGCCGCCCTGCGGCGGCGCTTCCCGGCGGCGGTGGCGTATGTGGACGAGGCGGCCCGCGCGGGCGAGGAGGGCCGGCTGGTGCGCACCTGGCTCGGCCGCACCTGCCCGCCCGTGGGCGGCGCCGCCGAGGAGCCGGCCGACGAGGCGGGGCTGCCCCGGGAGCAGGAGGAGCCGTCGTACGGCAGCACGGCGAGCGCCCGCGCGCGGGGCCGGTTCACCCGGAACTTCGTGGTGCAGGGCAGCGCCGCCGACTGGGCCCTGCTGATGCTCGCCGCGCTGCGGCGGTCGCTGAGCGGGGCCGGGCTGCGCGCGGAGATCGTCTTCTTCCAGCACGACGAGGTGATCGTGCACTGCCCCCAGGAGGAGGCCGACACGGTCCGGGAGGCCATCGCCGAGGCGGGCGAGACGGCCGGCCGGATCGCCTTCGGACCGACACCGGTGCGGTTCCCCCTCACCATGGCGGCGGTGGAGTGCTATGCGGACGCGAAGTAGGCGCCCAGGTCCTGTCCGGTGAATCGTCGCGCCTGCGGCATCAGCGGCTGACGCCCCGGGGCATCCGGCATCCGATGCAGGGTGCAGCCCCAGTGGTCAGCCGTAACCGGGGGCGCGCCGTGCGAGGCGTCGCGGGCCCGCAAATATCCACCGCACAGAGCCCAGGGGGCAGTGGCTCCCCCGACCGGCTCAGCCCCGCAGGCAGCGGCGCTGATCGTCCCCACACGATGAGAGCGGAGGGCCGCCGGGCGGCGGCCCGCCACGCCGCCCACAGGGGAGACCTGCCATGACCATCAGCCTCGAGGCACTGCGCCGCTGCTCCATCGCCGTCGACCTCGGCGCGGCCAGAACACGTGTCTACCTCAGGCGTACCGGGCTCATCGTCGACGAGCCGACCGTCGCCGCCGTGAACACCCACACCGGCGGGCTGATCGCGGTCGGCGCGCTGGCCGAGCGGATGACCGGGCGGACGCCCGAGCACATCCGCGTCGTACGGCCGGTCTCCAACGGCACCGTCGTCGACATCGACATGGCCCAGCGGATGCTGCGGCTGCTGCTGGGCAACAAGCTGCGGCGCGCCTGGCGGCGCCGCCCGCTGGTGAGCGCCGCCGTCTGCGTACAGCACGACGCCGACCCGCTCGCCCAGCGCGCCGCCGTGGAGACGCTCACCGGTATCGGCGCCAAGCGGGTCGAGCTGGTGGACACCCTGATCGCCGCCGCCGTGGGCTGCGGTCTGCCGGTGGAACGGCCCGAGGCGACGATGATCGTGGTGTGCGGCGCGGCCACCACCCAGGTCGCGGTCCTGTCGCTGGGCTCGATCGTGGCCGCCGAGCGGGTGCCGGTGGGCGGGGAGACCGTGGACCACGCGGTCGTCCAGTATCTGCGCAATGAGCACGCGCTGATGCTGCCCAGCCAGGCCGTCCGCCCGCTGCATCTGCTGCTCAAGAACAGCGCGGACGGCGCACCGGCCGTGCCCAGCACCGAGGTGCACGGCCGGGACGTGGCCACGGGGCTCGCCCGGACCGTACGGATCGATGTCGGGAGCGTGCGGAGCGCCATCCGCACCCCGCTCACCGGAGTGCTGGACGCCATCGGCACGGTGCTGCGCCGCTGTCCGCCCGATCTGGTGGCCGACCTCGCCGACCGCGGCATCATGCTGGCCGGCGGAAGCGCGGTGCTGCCCGGGTTCGACACGATGCTGCGGGAAGCCACCGGTATGCCGCTGAACATCGCCGACCACCCCGACGTCTGCGCGGTCGAGGGGCTCGGCGCGATGCTCGACGGCAAGGTACAGCCCCTGCTGCTGGGCGCGATGGTCTCCTGACCGCCCCGCCCGCACCCGGACCGGCCCCCTGGCCCGCCGGGCCCCCTGACACCTGATCGGAATTTCTTCACGACGCGTTGAGCGGCTGCCTCCCCCCTTGCGTAGTGAAGGGGGAAGAGGCCGACATGGCCGCCGATCCCCCCCGGGGCTCAGACCGGGAGCGTCCGTAGATGTCCAACTCAGGTCAGGTCCTGGAGGTTCAGGTGCACGACGACGCCGCCGTGGCCGATGAGCGTCCGTCAAGATCCCGGCGTGGTACGCCGGACGAGCACCTCATGCGCGCGCTCTACCAGGAGCACGCAGGGCCGTTGCTCGCGTTCGTCCTGCGGCTGGTCGCGGGTGACCGTCACCGCGCCGAGGACGTCGTCCAGGAAACCCTGGTGCGCGCCTGGCGGAACGCCGACCAGCTGTCCCGGGCCACCGGCTCCATCCGGCCCTGGCTGGTCACGGTCGCCCGGCGGATCGTGATCGACGGACACCGCAGCCGGCAGGCCCGGCCGCAGGAGGTCGACCCCTCCCCGTTGGAACTCATGCCTGCGGAGGACGAGATCGACCGTGCACTGCGGCTCATGACCCTGACCGACGCGATGCAGGACCTCAGCGACGCCCATCGCGAGGTGCTCGTCGAGACCTACTTCAAGGGCCGGACCGTCAACGAGGCGGCCCAGACCCTCGGCATACCCAGCGGGACGGTACGGTCCCGGGTCTTCTACGCGCTGCGCTCCATGAAGCTCGCGCTCGAGGAGAGAGGAGTAACGGCATGACAGCGCAGACGCACCACTCGGGACACGACGCCGTTGGCGCGTATGTGCTCGGCGTGCTCGACGAGGCGGAGGCCGGCTATTTCGAGGAGCATCTGGCCGGCTGCGATCAGTGCGGACGGCAGCTCGACGAGCTGACCGGACTGGAACCCCTGCTGGCGGATCTGGCGGCCGACATCCCCGGGATCCACGGCAGCCCCGGGCGGACCCAGCTCACGGGCCACACGCCGCATGCCTTCAGCGCTACTCCCAACGCCATCGAGACCCTCACCGCGCGCCCCGGCCCAGCGCTGCTCCAGCGCATGGTCGGCGAGGTCGCCACGTTCCGCGCCAAGCGGCGGCGGCGCGGGCTGTACCTGGTCGCGGCGGCGGCCGTCCTGATCGTCGGCGGTCCGGTCGGCACCATCGCGGTCACCTCCGGCGGCTCGGACAGCGCCGTGACGGCCGCCCCCAACGAGAGCGCCCTCTTCTCCGGGATGCCCGACAAGATGCAGGGCACCGACCCGGACACCAAGGTGAACGCGGCGGTCGCGCTGGAGGACAAGATGTGGGGCACCGACGCCGTCCTGCGGCTGAAGAACCTCAAGGGTCCCCTGGACTGCAGTCTGATCGCGATCTCCAAGGACGGCCACGAGCAGACGATGATGACCTGGTCCGTGCCCGAGTGGGGGTACGGGATCGAGGACAGCCCCAAGGCGGAGGCGAGAGAGCCGCTGTGGGCCCATGGCGGCGCGGGCATGAAGCGTGCCGACATCGAACGCTTCGAGGTCCGTACGGCCGAGGGAAAGCGCCTGGTCTCCCTGAACGTCTGACGTCAACGCCTGGTCCGCCGGAACGTCCGGTCCGCCGGAACGTCTGATCCGCCACTCGGATCGCCGATCATCCCGTGCGGCGCGGTGAGCGAGATGTTACACAGAGTGTGATATGCCGTGCTTCGCGTCCCCGGGGGGTCCGGATCCGAGGAGGCACTCCGTGGCTGACCGGGACGCCCATCAGCAGCGCATGTTCGCTCAGTATGTGCTGCCCGAGGTCGAGGTACTGCTGCGCGTGGCCATGTCACTGACCACCCAGAGAGCCGACGCCGAGGATCTCGTGCAGGACACGTTACTACGGGCGTACCGGGCAGTCGGCCGTTTTGACGGGAGACATCCACGGGCCTGGCTGCTGACGATCATGCGGCATGCGGAGGTCAGCCGGCGCCGCCAGCGCCGACCCCGGCTGCTCGACGATCCGGATACGGAACTGGAGCGACTGGTCCCGGCCCGGGACGCGACACCGGAGGAACTGGTGGTCGACACGACGTTCGACGAGGCCGTGGACGCGGCGTTCACGGCGCTTCCGCTGCGGGACCAGCAGGTGGTGCGGCTGGTGCATGTGGATGGACTGTCGTACGCGGAGGCCGCACAGGTGCTGGACGTCCCCAAGGGGACGGTGATGAGCAGGCTGCACCGGGCGCGTAAGCGGATCCGGAACCAGCTGCTGGCCGCGGGAGTGGAATCGGAGCGAGGTGGCGCATGAGCAGATGGACATGGTGGCGGACCACACGCACCACTCGAACCACGCAGACCACCGGAGAGCTCCGGGGCGCGCGGTGTCCCCTGGGCGCGCCGATGCTCCAGTCGTATCTGGACGGGGAGCTGGAGGCGCCGGCCGCGGCCCGGGTGCGGGCCCATGTGGCCGAGTGCCACCGCTGCGCCCGGGAGCTCGCCGTCTACCAGCGCATCAGCGAGGCGCTGGCCGCCCGCCCGGTGACCGACGAGGCGGTGCTGGACCGGCTCAGGGACTTCGCGGAGTCCCTCGCCGAGCGGGAGAGCCGGGAGCCGAGGACGGGGGCGACGCCGACGGAGCCGGTCCCGGGGACGGAGACGGTGCCCGGGACGGTGCCGACGGAGGCGGAGGCGGAGCCGGTCCCAGGGAGGGTCCCGGGGTCGGATCGGGACGCGGATCAGGGCGCGGTGCACAAGGCCGGAGGCTGACGATCGGGTCGGGCCCGACACCCTCACCGGGCAGTGCGACGGCCCGTTCGCGCGAGGTTCTGCGCAGCAGCAGGGCCGCGGTGAGCAGGGTCCCGGTGATCAGGGCCACATCGGCGAGGTTGAACACCGGCCCGCGGGCGTCCAGCGTGATCCAGTCGATGACGGCACCGCGCAGCGGGCCCGGCGACCGGATCATCCGGTCGGCGCCGTTCCCCATCGCTCCCCCGGCGATCAGCCCCAGACCCAGCGCCGCGCCCCGGCCGCGGACCCGCAGCCCCGCGCCGGCCGCACCCAGCGTGGCCACCGCGCCCGCGAGCGTGATCACGACGATCAGCGCGGGCCGGCTGTGGCCCAGGCCGAAGGCCACCCCGGTGTTGCGCACCAGCAGCGCGCAGAACGGCCCGAACCGGGCCTGTGGCCCCGCGGTGCCGCTCCAGGCGGCCAGCGCCATGGCCTTGCTGAGCTGATCGGCCACGATCACGACGAGCGCGACCAGGGGGAAGAACAGCCGGCCGGTCGCCGGACGGGGCTTCATCATCGGCCTCCCTGGGGGTGGGGGGCCGGTCCGCGGGCGCGGTCCGCGGCCCGGGAGGGAAACCCGCCGGGGGTCCGCCCCGCTTCCCTTCCGGCGGAACGAGTCCGGAGCGAACAGCGGGCCCGGCGCAGATCCCGGGCCCGCGGGCCGCCGGGAACAAGACGAGGGCCCGCAGGCGGCTGCCTGCGGGCCCTCGCTGCTGCCCACTGCCCATGACCTCCAGGTGGTCATCGGCGGTGTACCGAAGGGGTCACTCCGACGATTACTTCCCCTTCTTCGCCTCCAGCAGAGGCGTCTGGTACTTGGACAGCATCTTCATCTTGTTCTGGTCGATGGTCTTCCAGTCGTTCTTCAGCACACCGCCGGTGTCACCCGAGTCCGGGTTCCAGGTCCAGTAGGTGTAGCTGATCTGGTGCTTCTTGAGGTAGTCCATCAGGGCGTTCTGCCACACGGCCTCGGAGCTCTTACCGGCGGTCTTCTTACCACCGAACTCACCCATCAGCAGCGGGGCGATGTTCTGCTTCTTGATGTACGCCCAGTGCTTGTCCCAGATGGCCGGCATGTTCTTCGGGAAGTCCTTCGCCATGAACCAGTTCTGGTTGTAGACACCCGGACCGTAGTCGTGGGCCGAGTAGACGACCTTGTTCGGCTCCTTGAGCTTCACCGGGTGCTTCTTCACACCCTGGAGGTCACCGCCCCACCAGAACTGCTCGTTCTTGTGGCGGTCCGTACCCTCGACGAAGATCAGCCAGTCCTTGTTGACCTTGTGGATGGCGTTACCGGCCTTGGTGGCCGCCAGCTGCCAGTCGGTCTTCGGGTTGCCGTCGCCCCACGTGGCCTGGCCACGCGGCTCATTGTGGAGGTCGGCGCCGATCACCCGGTCGTTGTTCTTGTAGCGCTTGGCCAGCTTGACCCAGTCGTCCAGCCACTGCTTCTCGGTGAGGCTCTGGGAGTACCACAGCTCACTCTGGCCGTACTGGTCCGGACGGTGCTGGTCCAGGATCACGCGGATGCCGCGGTCGGTGGCACCCTTGACGATCTTGTCCATGATCTGCTGGGGGGTGAGGCCCTTCAGATCGGGGTTCTTGTGCCAGTCGATGCCGTTGGGCTTGGCCGACGACTTGAACATCTCGTTCGCGTACGGCAGACGCATCGTGTTGAAGCCCTGCTTGGCCATCTGGTCCAGCATCGACTCCCAGTTACGGGTCCACAGGCCGTGCGGCGCGTAGGTGCCGGTCTCGAAACCGAACCAGTTCACACCGGTCAGGACGACCTTCTTGCCGTCGGAGTCCACGATCTCGCTCTTCTTGGTGGACAGCGGACCCTCGGCGCCCGCACCGGTGGCCTTGGCCCCGGCGGCGGAGGTGGTGGCCGACTGGCCATCGGTGTTGTTCACCGCGAAAGCGGTGACAGTGCCACCCACGGCAGCAGCAGCGACGACGGCCGCGGCGATACCGAAGCGGAGACGCTGCGAGCGCGGCGTGCGCTTGGTCTCGGTGGTCGGGGCGTTGTTCTGGTCCATGGGGGAATTCATTCGGTGATGCTCCTGAGGAATTCGGGTACTGCGGTCTTGAGGATGCTGGGGTTGTTCGTCGGAGATTCCAGACATTCCATCTGCGGGTCGGAGACTGCGGTCAGCCGGACAATCCGCGCGGACGGTAGAAGTTCGCCGATCAGGCGGACCAACCGCTGCGTTTGCCAGCTGGGCTCATCCACGTCGATCAGCACCACATCCGGCTGCATGTGGTTGGCCAGAGAAATTGCCTCTCGGGCCGACCCTGCAATTCCGGATAGCTCCAGTCCGGGCTCCTCGACAACGAGATCGGCGAGAGCACTCAACACCAGTGGGTGGTGCTCCACGACGAGAACTCTGTGCATCGATCGGAGCTCCTTCGTGGCTTGTCCTTTCGCTCACCGACATTAGGGACTGACCGCGGTCCGAATCGCCGTACGGCTGACTGAAATCTGCGTACCTCAATTGCAGGAATTCCGGGCACACCAAACGACCGAATTCCGCCTACCTCAATTGAGGTAGGAGAATTCGGCCGTTTTATGGGGGTTATGTCCGATATGGGGGCCGGTGGGAGGTGCTCAGGGCATGCGAAAGGCGCCGGTCACGGGGTGACCGGCGCCTTTGAGGAGGTCAGCGGGGCAGGGCTCAGAGGGGCAGGGGGGTCGGGGTCAGCGCGTCAGCCGGTACGCGTAGCCGGGCAGGAACATGCCCGCACCGGCGGCACAGCCGTCCGCCTGCCCCGGCTGCTTGACCCATAGGAAGGCGTCGATGCCGGGGATGCCCGTGGCGGCGGTGGGGGGCCTGCCCAGCTTGCGGCCCGGCGGATCGCAGAAGCTGTGCTTCCGCGTGGGCCCCGCCCCATTGCGGCTGGTGTCCACCACAACCCCCAGCCGTGGCCTGCGCAGCTCCCTGATCACGGAGAGTCCGTAGCGCACCTCGTCGGCGGTGGCGTTGAAGTTGGAGACGTTGACCGCTATCCCGTCCCCGTACCGCTCTATACCGGCACGCCGCAGCCGATCGGCCATGGTGCGCGCGGGCTGCCATCCGGAGTTCCCGGCGTCGTAGTAGACCCGGGCCCGTGGCGCCCCCCGCTGGAGCGCCCGCGCCGCGTACGACAGCGCCGCGAACCGCTCCGCCTGCTGCCGCCGCTTGAGACAGCTCATATGGGCGAGCGCGTCCGGTTCGAGGATGACGATGGCGCGCCCGCCCCCTATCCCCCGGGTGAGGGCCTCGCTCCAGCGCCCGTAGGCGGCCGTGTCCCCGGCGCCGCCGGAGCTCAGCTGCTGGCAGTCGCGCTGCGGGATGGTGTACGGGACCAGCACCGGCAGCCGTCGCTGGGCGGCGGCGGTGCGGACCAGGGAGCGGGTCCGCTCCTCGACCAGGGACTCATTGGTCTCGGTGAGCCAGGCGGCCTGGGGCTCGGCGGCGATCCGCTCGGCGATGGCCGACGCGCGCCGGTCGTGCGGGTGGTCCCGCACCCAGGTCGCGGCCGGGTTGTGGGGGTCGGTGTAGAAGCGGGTCGTCGCCGGGAAGAACGGCTTGGCCACGGGGAGTGACGGCTTGCCGTTCGGCTGCCGCACCGGGCCCACGAACAGGGCCTGCACGGTGGTCGCCGCCATCACCACCTCGACCACCAGCACCATCACGATCAGCTGGGCGATGCCCCGCCCCGCCCACCTGGGCTTACGTCCGCCGGCCGGCGGGCGGGGGCGGCGGACACGTGCGCACAGTTTCGTGATCATGGCGAATCCAGCCCGGCCTCAGCCGTTGCGGGAGTTGTCGGGCGGGGGCCTGCGCCGGCTGATGAGCACCACCGCCAGGACCGCGAGCACCACCAGGACTCCGGCCACCACCCCTATCGTGACCAGCGCGGATTCATCCCCGTCGGTTTTGTCGGCGGAGGCGGCCGGGATGGCGGCCGGATGGCGGCGGGGGGCGGAGAGCTCGGCGGAGGCCGGTGGCGCGGCCCGGTCCGCCAGCGCCTTGGCCGGGGCGATCACCCCGTATCCATAGCGTGGGTCGTGGCCCGCGGAGCCCTTGCGGTCGGCAGTGTCGATCAGCTTCTGGACGACCTGGTTGGCGTTCCAGCGGGGGTGCTCCGAGCGCAGCAGCGCGGCGCCCGCCGCGACCCAGGGCGCCGCGAAGCCGGTGCCGTCGCCGGTCCAGTAGTCGTTGTTGCCGGAGGTGGTGAGGATGGAGACGCCGGGGGCGGCCAGGAGGGTCTTCCCACCGTGGTGGGAGGAGGTCCATACGGCGCCCTTCTTGTCGGTGGCCACCACGGCGACCACTCCGGGGAGGGCGGCCGGGTAGGTGGGCTTGTTGCCTTCCTTGCCGTTGTCGCCCGCGCCGGCCACGATCACGGCGTCCTTGGCGACGGCGTACTTCACCGCGGACCGCAGCGCGGGGGTCGGACGCTTGAAGGAGACGGCCAGATCGATGACGCGCGCGCCCTGGCCGACCGCGTGGCGTATGGCCTTCGCGGTGGGGTCGGGGAGCGCCTTTCCGTCGCGGTAGACGCCGAGCGGCATCACCTTGGCCTGGGGCGCGAGGCCGTACACCCCGTCGCCGCGGTAATTACGGCCGGTGCCGGCGATGATTCCGGCGGCATGAGTGGACTGCTCGGCCGCCTTGCCGCCGTCCCGGGTGCCGAAGCCGCCGGTACCGCCCGCGAAATCCTTTCCGCGGACCACGCGCCCGCGCAGATCCGGATGTGTTGCGTCGACCCCGGTGCCGATGACCGCCACGGTCACTCCGGCACCTTTGCTGATTTTCCAGGCGCGTTCCGCTTTGAGCGCGGTCAGCGCCCATTCGGAATCGTGCAGCCCACCGGAATGGGAATCACTTGCCGCAGCCGGCGTGGCCAGTGCGAGCGTCATCGCTGCGATGACCGCTCCGGCCCGGCCGGCGAATGGATGGCGTGACATCACGTGACCTGACATTACGTCACCTACTCTCTTCGCACGGGACGCAAGGCCGTCGGGCCCATTTCATCTTGGGCATCCCCCGCAGGTACTGACACCCGCGAGAGGGTGAGCGACCCGTCCCTTCTTTGGGGGACCGGTCGGGATACCCCGGGCCGGGCTCTCCCCAATACGGGGGAGCGGAGGGGTCCGCCGAAGGTGTACCACCCGCTCCCCCGGTCGCGGGTACTACCTCCTTTTCGGGTGACGCACTCTTGGGTCAACGGCGATAAGAGCCTCCTGTCGAGGGAGTCGCGATGCAGCGTTTCCGAACGTTCAGCGAGCGCACCGGAGAGCCGGACGAAGAGGCGGATACCTCCGCCGGCAACGCCCGTAAGCGGACCGGAATGCTCTCGCGAGCCCTCCCGGTCCGGAACCCGATGGCCGGTATGCCCGGGCTGGCCCTTCGGTTCGCGGTCGTCGGCGGGGGCGGTGTGCTCGTGAACACGGCGGTCCTCTTCGTTCTCTATCACTGGGCCGGACTTCCGCTCCTGGCGGCGTCGGCGATAGCGGTGGAACTGGCCGTGGTGCACAACTATCTGCTGAACGACCGGTGGACCTTCGCGGTCGGCACTCCGTCCCTCCGTCGATTCATCAAGTTCAATGTCTCGGTCCTGGGCGGACTCGGGGTCAATGTGCTCATCGTCTGGTCACTGGTGCGCGGCGGAACGCATCTGCTGCTGGCGAATTGCCTCGGCATCGCGGCGGCTTTCGCGGTCAACTTCGCGTCGAGTACCGGCTGGGTCTGGGGGAGGCGGAGCCGATGATTGTCTCCATCATCTACCTGGTGTTGATCGTGGTCTCGATTCTGCTCACCGTCCAGTCGGCCCACGTCCTCTACCTCATGCTCTACACCTGGGACCGGTCGGATGCCGAACGGAAGGCCAGGGCACCGGATGAGTTCCTGCCGCCCCAGATCTCCTTCAGTGTCCTGCTGCCCGCCCGGCATGAGGAAGACGTCATCCAGAACACCATCGAGCGCGTGGTGCGGGCCAACTATCCGGCCGAACTGCTGGAGGTCTTCGTGATCTGCTCACAGGACGACGACGGCACGATCAAAAAAGCCGAAGAGAAGATCGACGAGTTGAAGCGGGAAGGGCTGCGCAACGTGCGGGTCGTGGTGTTCGACGACCAGCCGATCAACAAACCGCACGGCCTCAACACGGCGCTTCCGCACACCGCCAACCAAGTGGTGACGATCTTCGACGCGGAGGACGATATCCACCCGGAGATCTTCAGCCTGGTGAACACCGTGATGGTGCAGGAGAAGGTCAGAGTGGTCCAGGCCGGCGTGCAGTTGATGAACTACGAGTCCAACTGGTACTCGACGCTCAACGTCCTGGAGTACTTCTTCTGGTTCAAGAGCCGGCTGCACTACCACGCCCACCACGGCTCGATCCCGCTCGGCGGGAACACCGTCTTCTTCGCCCGTGAACTGCTGCTGCGGCTCGGCGGCTGGGACGACCGCAACCTCACCGAGGACGCCGACATGGGCCTGCGGATATCCGCCATGGGCGAGCGGGTGCGCGTCGTCTATGACGACCGGTATGTGACCAAGGAGGAGACCCCGCCGACCCTCGGCCACTTCATCCGGCAGCGCACCCGCTGGAGCCAGGGCTTTATACAGACCCTGAAGAAGGGCACGTGGAAGAAGATGCCGACGCGCAAACAGCGCTGGCTCGCCTTCTACGTCCTGGTGTTCCCGCGCGGACAGGCGCTGCTCGGCCTCTATCTGCCGATCTCGCTCGGCATGATCCTCATCCTCAAGGTGCCGGTGCTGATCGCGCTCTGCTCGTATCTGCCCGTACTGCTGCTGGCCGCGCACTTTCTGGTCCAGGCGGTCGGTCTGTACGAGTTCACCGGCGCCCACGGCCTCGAAGCCTCGCCCAAAGCCCTCATGCGCATGGCCATCGCCTGGTTCCCCTTTCAGATGATCCTCGCGTACGCCGCGCTGCGGGCCATGCGGCGCGAGATGCTCGGCCGCCACGACTGGGAGAAGACACAGCACGTAGGCGCCCACCGGGCCACCACCGAGGAGGCGGAGTCGCGTGTCGGATAACACCACGCCCTCGCGGTCGGCGCCCGTCGACCCGGAAGGCCGGAAGACCGCGGCGGACAAGGAGACCGCGCCCAACAGGAGCACCACGCGGCTGGACAAGAGCACCGCACCGGACGAGAAGACCGCACCAGACAAGAGCACCGTACCGGGCAAGAAGACCGCACCAGACGAGAAGACCGCACCAGACAAGAGCACCGTACCGGGCAAGAAGACCGCACCGAACAAGAACGCCACGCCAGGCAAGAAGACCGTGGCGGCCAAGAGCACCGCACCAGGCAAGAAGACCGCACCAGACAAGAACGCCACGCCAGGCAAGAAGACCGTGGCGGCCAAGAGCACCGCACCAGGCAAGAAGACCGCACCAGACAAGAGCACCACGCCAGGCAAGAAGACCGCACCGAACAAGAACGCCACGCCAGGCAAGAAGACCGTGGCGGCCAAGAACGCCAAGGCCCCCGCGCGGCGTCCGCGTCGCGGCCCGCGGTTCTCCGTGGCGCGCGGCTGGTTCCCCCCGCTGGGGACCAAGGGCAAGATCGCCCTGGTCGTCTCCCTGCTGACCGGCGTGCTCACCCACGGCTACCACCTGTTCCGCTACCCCCTCTACCTCACCGACGAGGGCATCTATATGCAGCGGGCGTGGTCGGTGCTGCGGGAGACCAGCCTGTCCCCGTACACCTACGATTACGACCACGCCCCGCTGGGCTGGATCACCCTGGCCGGCTGGGCCTTTCCGCTGCCGAAGCAGTTCGAGACCTTCGGGAGCGCAATCAACACCGGACGATTTCTGATGCTGCTGGTGCATATCGCCAGCGTCTATCTGTTGTTCGAGATCGCCCGGCGGCTGTCCGGCAGTGTGCTGGCCGCCACCGTCACCGCGTTCCTCTTCAACGTCTCGCCGATCGCGGTCTACTTCCAGCGGCAGGTCCTGCTGGACAACCTGATGATCTTCTGGCTGCTGCTGAGCCTGTTCATGCTGCTCCGCCGGGAAGTCACGATCAGAGCGGTGTTCGGCGGCGGGGTGGCGCTGGGGATGGCCCTGATCACCAAGGAGAACGCGATCTTCTTCGTGCCGACCTTCATGTATCTGCTCTACCGAAGAATCAAGGGATCGCCCAGCCATCGGTTCACCAGGACCCTTTGGCCATTCGCCGCGCTCAGCCCGATCGGCGCATATGTGACCTACGCACTGCTCAAGAACGAGCTGCTGCCGAGCGGATTCGACTTCGATCTGAACAATCCGCCCGCTGACCACGTATCGCTGCTCTACACCCTGTGGTGGCAGCTCAACCGAAACCAGGGCACCCTCTTCAGCCACACCGGACTGCTTCAGACCAGCTGGCTGGTGCGGGACAAGGTCCTGCTGATCGCCGGGGTGTGCGCGATGGTGATCTGCCTGTGGATCGGCGTGCGGAACCGCAGGCGCAACCTGGGCTTTCTGGTCGCCGGAACGCTGGCCTTCGGATACGCCTTCTATCTGGTGCGTGGCAGCGTGGTGCTGGACTTCTACGTCACGCCGCTGATCCCGATGTTCGCCCTCAATGTCGGCATGGTCACGGACCGGTTGCTCAAGGGCTCGTTCGCCAGTCGGTTCATGCGTGGTGCCCATTCCATGATCCGGGTCGCCGTGCCGTCGTTCGTCGCCATTCTGCTCCTGGCGTCACCGGCCTCCGGATATCTCGTCCACACCAATACCGAGGGCCGTACGCAGATTGCCGACCAGTACCAGTCCAAGATCAACCTCACCGGAATGCAGCATGCTCAGATCGCCTGGGTACGCAAGCACGTTCCGCCGAATTCGCGCATCGTCATGGACGACGACCTGTGGAGTCAGCTGCACGATATCCGCCCGTTCTACCCGTACGCGCACTCCCACTGGAACGCCTCGTCCGACCCGGACGTCCGCGACAAACTGTTCAAGAAGAAATGGCAGTACGTGGACTACATCATCATGTCTAACAAGATGCGCAGATCCATGATGCTCAACAATGGCGACGGCCGAGAGAACTGGATTCTCAAGGCGCTGCAAAATTCCACCCGCGTCTGGTCGGTAACCCGGGGCAATATCAAGCTGGAAATCTACCGTGTGCAGTAGCCATGGGAAGAGGAGGTGAAGGCCATGCCTGAGTACGACGACGACTGGGATGTTCGGGAGGACAGGGATGATCCCGAGAATGAGGAGGAAATCCCCGACGAGGAGGAAATCCCCGAGGAGGACGACGTCTCCGAGGAAGACGGTATCTCCGAGGAAGACGACATCCTCGAGGAAGAGGAGATCCCCGAGGAAGAGGACGTCTCCGATGAGGACGACATCCTCGAGGAAGAGGAGATCCCCGAGGAGGAAAGCCCCCTCGCCGAGGAGAACCTCCCCCACCAGAAGAACACCCTCGACGAGGAGAACACCCGCGACGGTGACAAGAAGAAAAAGCTCACCTGGAAGACCGTCCTGCTGGCTCTCGTGGTCTTCGCGATCGTCGGATCGCTCGTCCAGGTGGTCGCGCGCGGCGGCTTCGGAGGCGCCCTGAACACCACCGGCGGCGGAGGCGGGGGCGCCCCGAAGAAGGAGCACTCCCGGCAGGAGCAGGAGATACGCCCGCCCAAGCAGCCCAAGACCATCAAGCTGGGCAACCAGCGGGTCCCCCAGGCATCGGGCCCGATCATCGTGATCAACCCGGGTCTGGTGAACCCCGGCGGCAGCGCCGCGGTCGAGGGCGGTGGCTTCGACAAGAAGGCCACGGTGGACATCCTGCTCAAGGTCCGGAAGTCGGACACCAAGGGCCGCGCCATCGGCAGTGTGCGCTCGGACAAGTTCGGGTCGATCTACGCCCGGTTCACCATGCCCGAGAGCGCGGGCAACCGGCCCGCGACCCTGGTCGCCCAGCAGCGCGGCAGCACCAAGGCCGCGGAAGCCAAGGTGATCACCGGTGGCGCCGTCGGCACCGCGAAGATCAACAAGCTGGTCGGCCGCCCCGGCGACGTGGTGACGGTCACCGCCCGCGGTTTCCGCCCCGGTGAGACGATCGACGTCTTCTGGGGCCGGACCACCGGCATCCCCGTCACCACGCTGCACACCGACAGCAGCGGCGGCGTCGGCCAGGCGGCGATCAAGGTGGGCGTGGCCCCGACCGGCTCCAGCACCCTGGTCCTGGTGGGCAAGCGCAGCAAGACCACGGCGACCGCGCCCTTCCAGATGCTGGCCATGTACCCCTCGATGAAGTCCAAGCCGTACGCGCTCAAGGCCGGCCAGCGGATCACGCTGTCCGCCAACAAGTTCGCGCCCGGCGAACGGGTGCTGGTCTACATCAACTCCACCGGCGGGCTGCCGGCCTTCACCGCCCAGGCGAACGGCATGGGGCAGATCCGCGATGTGGCGTTCAACGTGCCGTTCGGCCTCAAGGGGCGGCAGACGCTGATGGCGATCGGCGACCAGAGCCGGGCCGTGGTCCGCTCGGGCTTCACCGTGCTGCCGTACACCCCGTCCGCCGAGCCCAGCGCCTTCGGCGGCAGGGCGGGCACCACGCTCAGCTTCTATGTCGCGGGGTTCGCTCCGGGCGAGACGGTGAACGCCTACGCCGGGTCGGGCTCGAAGGGCCAGCGCAAGATCGGGACCTTCCAGGTGGACAGCCGGGGCAAGGCGTCGGCCGTGGGCTCGTACAAGATCACCACGGCGGACGAGAGCGGTGTGGCCTTCCAGCTCATCGGCCAGAAGAGCGGTGGCGTCGCGAAGGCGAGCATCAACATGTCCCAGGGACGCGGAGATTAGGGACGGCAGACGGCACCGAGGAAGAACGTGGGCCGGACCGTGCCGGACGGCGAAAACGGCCGAAAGGCAGGCCCACGTTCCAGGGAGCGGCCGGCCGCCGGCGGCCGTAGGGCGGCTCACCAGTTCCATAGATGTACCATGCGTCCTGGAGTGTCCTATGAGCGTAGTTTTCGGCCCTAACTCACGAAGAGTCCTACAATTCCTGACCCATATCGAAGACCTCTCCCCAGAGGAAATCGACCGGGTGGCCGATCTGTGGAAGCAGACGTCCAGCCAGACCCGCGCCGAGGGCTGGGCAGTGGTCCATCGCACCACCACACCCGAGGAGCGGTACCGGATCCTGGTCGCCGCCTCGGTGGCGCGCCGGGCCGCCCTGGACACCGCGCGGAACCACCAGAGACACGACTGGGCCTTCTGGGCCGCGGTATGGGACGCCGCGACGGCGGTCGCCGTATGCGACCGCATCGGAAGCCACTACAACGTGCTGGTCGCGCCACTGGCCGCGGTCATGCCCTCGCTGGCGCACTGCCGGCGCGATGAATTCAGCATCCGCGAACTGCAGGGTGCCGTCCTCAAGGGAGGTGGGTAGTGATGGGCGACAACCGGATCGATGTTGTGGTGGCCGATGACGACCCGGCCGTCCGGGAGGCGCTCGCCGACCTCATCGACTCCCACCCCGACCTGGAACTGGTGGGCCTGGCCATCAACCATGAGCAGGCCGTGCGCGCGGCGGTCGACCACCGCCCCAGGGTCGTGATCATGGACGTGCACATGCCCCGGGGCGACGCCCCCAGCAGCGTCCGGGCCATCCGCGACCAGGTTCCCGACGCCCGGGTGGTGGCGCTGTCCGCCCACGGCGAACGCGAGACCGTGCTGAACATGCTCGCCGTCGGGGCCAGCGGCTATCTGGTCAAGGGCACCCCCGCCGAGGAGATCCTCGAGGCGATCATCCGGGCCGCCCGCGATCAGTTCAGCATGTCCGCGGAGCTCCTCGCGGACTGCGCCGAGCCGCTGCGCCGAGCCGAGCGCGCCTCCTGGCGGTTCGAGGACCTGGTCGGCAACCGCCTGGAGGACTCGTTCCTGGAGCTGCTCGGCCATGCGCCGTGCGGCGTCCTGATCGTCGGCCCCCGCGGCCGGATCGAGTACGCCAACGCCCACACCCGGCACATGTTCGGCTACAGCTCGGCGGAGCTGCGCGACAAGCGGCTGCGGGACCTCGTCCCCGAGCGCTACCGCACCGCCTCCGAGCAGCTGATCGGCCGGGTCTTCACCGCGCCGTCGGTGATGAGCGGCCGCCGCCGCGACGGCACCGAGTTCCCCGCCCAGTTCAGCGGCGGCCATCTGCAGGGCCGGCAGCCTCGCGGGGTGGTCTTCATCGCCGACCTCAGCCAGCTGCGGGCGGCCGAGAGCCGGTTCCGCCAGCTCATCGAGTCCTCCCCGGACGCGATGCTGATCGTGGACACCAGCGGGCGGATCCAGGCGGCCAACAAGCGCACCGAGGCGCTCTTCGGCTACGACCGCGACCATCTGATCGGCCGGGCCGTGGAGGCGCTCCTGCCCGACCAGCCGCTCACCGTCTCGCTGCGCGAATGGGACGACAGCCTGGAGGAGCCGGTGGGCCACAGCATGGAGCTGGTCGGCCGGCGCAGCGACGCCAAGCAGTTCCCCGCCGACGTCAGCATCAGCCCGCTGCGTACGGAGGAGGGCCTGCTCACCGTCCTGACCATCCGGGACATCACCGAGGTGCAGCGCGCCCAGTTCGTCCTGGAGCGCAGCCTGGAGCTGCTGGAGGTCACCGACCGCGACCGCCAGGCGCTGCTCAGCCATCTGGTCCACGCCCAGGAGGCCGAGCGGGGGCGGATCGCCGCCGACATCCACGACGACACCATCCAGGTGATCACCGCGGCCAGCCTCCGCCTCCAGCAGCTGCGCCGGCGGCTGCGGGACCCGGACGAGCAGCGGGTGATGGACAAGCTGGACGAGACCCTGAAGCTCTCACTCAGCCGGCTGCGGCAGCTGATCTTCGACCTGCGGCCGTCCAGCCTGGAACACGGCTGCCTGGCCGGGGCGCTGCGCGGCCTGCTGGAGCAGATACGCACCGAGACCGATATCACCTACCGGCTGGAGGACCGGCTCACGGCCAATCCCCCGGCCGAGACGATGGCGCTGATCTACCGGACCGCCCAGGAAGCGCTGGTGAACGTACGCAAGCACGCCCACGCCAAGACGGTCCATGTACAGCTGCTCGGGCTCGACGACGGCTGCCTGGTGCGGATTGTCGACGACGGAGAGGGCTACAACCCGCTCGAGGTGGAATCCCGCCCCGGCCATCTCGGGCTCTCCCTAATCCAGGAGCGGGCCCAGATCGCGGGCGGCTGGTGCCGGATCGAGAGCGAACCCGGCTCCGGCACCACCGTGGAGTTCTGGGTGCCGCTCGGCGCTCCCCCGGACGCGTCACTCGACCCCACCGACTCCCCCGAAGGGGACCCACAGCCGTGACCGCACCTCCCGAACTGACGAAGGTGCTGATCGTCGAGGACCACCGGGTGGTGGCCGAGGGGCTGTGGGCCCTGCTGGCCGAGTACTCGGATCTGACGGTGGTCGGCTGGGCGGACTCGGTCGCCGAGACCGTGCCCATGGCCAAGGAGCTGAAGCCCGATGTGGCCCTGGTCGACTTCCGGCTGCCCGACGGCACCGGGGCCGACGCGGCGGCCGGCATACGGGCCCATGACCCCTCCGTCGCCATCGTGATCCTCAGCGCCGACGCCAGCGACTCGGCGCTGCTGGCCGCGGTGGAGGCGGGCGCCTGCGGCTATCTGCTGAAGTCGGCGAGCGGCGACGAGATCGCTGCCGCCATCCGCTCGGCCGCCGAAGGCGAGACCCTCATCCCGGCCAGCACCCTGGTGGAGGTGCTGGCACGGCACCGCGAGGACGCGCGGTCCACCGCCGAGCAGACCGAGCGCCTGGACAGCATGACCCCGCGTGAGCAGGAGATCCTCACGCTGATGAGCCAGGGCCTGGACAACCGGGCCGTCGCGGAGCGGCTGAGCATCAGCTACGCCACCGTGCGCACGCATGTGCGCAGGATCCTGGAGAAGCTGGACGCGCGCTCACAGCTGGAGGCGGTCGCGAGGGCCGCCGAATTCGGCTTCAAGCCCGCGCAGCCGGAGGGGCCGGAGGAGTGACGGGCTGACCCCGGAGCCCCTGCGGGTATGGCCATGGCCCCCTCCTCCGGCGCGGGGGGCCGTTCGCTTTCGCGCCCCATACCGTACGTACGGGCTCCCCCGGAGGTCCTCCCCGGTCTGGGTCCCATACGGATGGGGCGACTCCATGTGAGGGCGGGGCCACCTGGGGCGGACCACCTGGGCCGAGCCCACCGAGGGCCGAATGGGGCGGAAAGTCCCCCTTAGGATGGAATCGCGGGCATACCGAGACGGGTTTCCTCCCCATGCGAGTCCATGGACGGATCCGATGCCCGCTCAGTCGGGGACACACGATCGCCATCCTGGTGGCCGCCGCCTGTTACGCGACGGTCCTCGCGGCCGTGCTCACCGGCTCGCAGCTCGTCCGGCTCGACTGGCAGGTGGCCCTGTTCAAGCCGTACAAGCACTGGCCGCGGCTCCGACCGGTCCTGGACGCCTTCGTCATCACGGGCCAGCGCGGCCCCACCGCCCTGGCCGCCCTGGCCTGGACCTGCTGGCGCGGTGGGCGGACCGGAAGCCCGCGCCCGCCGCTGGTCCTGGGCGTGGCGCTGCTGCTGCTCAATGTGAGCGTCGGCGCCGTCAAGATCCTCACCGGGCGGGTGGGCCCGCACTACGCCCAGACCCCTGGGTCCGCCGAGCTCTTCCACGGCGGAATGGTCTTCCCCTCCGGTCACGCCGCCAACGCCGTCGTGATCTGGGGCACCGTCGCCTATCTCGCCGGTCGCCACCGGCGGACCGGCGCGCTGATCGTCTGTGTGATGGCGCTCGGCATCGGTCTGACCACCGTCTATCTGGGCACCCACTGGGTGAGTGACGTCCTGGGCGGGTGGATGGCGGGCGTCCTCGTCCTGCTGGTCCTCCCCCTCTTCGAACCGCTGATCGCGACCGTTTCCGCGTCCGTCTCCGCTCGTGCGGCGATGTACTCCATGGGCAGGTGAGCCAAGTGGCGCTTCGCGTGCTGATCGCAGACGACCATGCGGTGGTCCGGCAGGGCCTACGCATGATCCTTGGGCTCGACAACGAAATCAAGGTGGTGGGCGAGACGACCAACGGCCGGGAAGCCGTGCGGCTGGCCCGGGAGCTGTGCCCCGACGTCGTCCTGATGGATCTGCTGATGCCGGTGATGGACGGCGTATCGGCCACGGCGGAGATCCGCCAGGACCTCCCCGAGGTCGAGGTGGTGGCGCTGACCAGCTCCCTCGATGACGCCATGGTCATGGGCGCGGTCCGGGCGGGGGCCATCGGCTTCCTGCTGAAGAACGCCGAGGCCGACGACCTCCGTAACGCGGTGAAGGCCGCGGCCGTGGGCCAGATCCATGTCTCCCCGGCCGCGATCTCCCGGCTGATGGGCCAGGTCAGAGAGCCGAGCGGCCCGGAGCAGCTCACCGAGCGGGAGACCGAGGTCCTCACCATGCTCGCCCGGGGCAAGGCCAACAAGGAGATCGCCCACGATCTGCGGATCGGCCAGCAGACGGTGAAGACGTATGTCAGCCACATCCTGACCAAGCTGGGGGTGCACAGCCGGACCCAGGCGGCGGTCTACGCGGTGCAGTCCGGCCTGGTACCGGCGGGTGAACTCACCCCTCCGGAAGCACTGGAGTCGACGACGAGGGAGCAGTGGTGGTCGGCGTGATCAATACACGATGGACCCCGATCCGGCGACGACGGAGCGCCACCGCGCTCGCCGAGGTCACCCAACACATCCTGGCGGGCGAGACCGCCGACGCCACGCTCCGGCTGATCGCCCGCCGGGTGCGTGAGCTCCTGGGCGCCGATATGGCCCGGGTGATGGTGCTGGAGCCGGGCGACGTCCTGACGATACGAGCCACCGACGGCGCCCCATGGACCGCGCCGAGCGGACCGCTGACGCCCGGCGGCTCCTCCCCCGCCCGCCAGGCGATCCGCGCCGGACGGCCCACGGTCTCCAGCCACGAACGGCGGCCGCGCCGGCTCGGCCGGGACCCCCGGCACGCGGTCCCGGCCTCGGTGCTGGACGCGCCGCTGCTGGTGCGCGGCCACCCCGTGGGGGTGATCGAGGTGGCGAACCGCGGCGGCGGGCGGCGGCTCAGCCATGCCGATGTGAGCACCGTGGGACGCTTCGCGGCCCCCGCGGCCCATGCGGTCGCCCAGATCCGGCACCGGGAACATCTGCGGCGGCTGGCGTCCGCGGCCGCCGGACCGGGCTCCGCCGGTTCCGCGGGCTCCTCGGGGTCTTCGGGCCTGCCGGAGCCTTCCGGATTCGCGGGGGCTTCCGGGTCTTCCGGATCTTCGGGGCCCTCGGGATTCGCGGGGGCGTCGGGGTTCGCGGGAGCCTCGGGCCCTTCGGGTTCCCCTTGGGGCTCGTCCGGTTCCCCGGGGTTCCCCCGTTTCTCCGGCCCCTGCGTACGGCGGACCCTGGACTCCCTGGCCGCGGGCGCGGTGGCCCGTACCGGCGCCGCGAGCTGCACCGTCTATCTGCTGGAGCCCGGACCGTCGGCGAATCTGCGCCTGGTCGGCGGCGGCCACGGCCACACCCCGCCGTCCCGGAAACCGGCACTGGAGGCGATCGCCGGGGCCGCGCCCGTCATCCACGGCGGCGGCCGTACCGGCGCGGACGGCGAGGGTCCGGCGCGGGGCGCGGTGGCCGCCTGGCCGCTACTGCGCGAATCCACCGCGATCGGCGCGATGTGCTGCCACTTCCCGCCCGGCCGCGACCCCGGCGAGGCGGACATCACCCTCCTGGAGGTGATCGCGGGGCATGCGTCCTGCGCGGTGGAGAACGACCGGCAGCAGGGAGCCACCCACGAGAGGTCCGTCCGGGAGGAGCGGCAGCGCATCTCGCGCGAGCTGCACGACTCGGTCTCGCAGGCGCTCTACGGCATCGCACTGGGTGCCCGTACCGCCCGCGAGATGCTGGAACGCGACATCGACAGCGCGGAGCCGGTGGGACGGGCCGAGACGCGGAGTCCAGGAGAAGGGGCGGTATGGGTCGATCCGGCGGGCGGCCACGAGGCCGTCGGGGAGGTGGTGGACCTCGCCGAGCTGGCCGAACTCGCCGAGCCCATCGAGTACATACGGCGGCTCGCGGACGCCGCGATCGCCGAGACCCGGACCCTGCTGTGCCGGCTGCGGCCCGAATCGCTGGGGACCGAGGGCCTGGTCGCCGCGCTCACCCAGCATGTCGAGGCGCTCCGGGCCCGGTACGGGATCACCACCGAGGCGAAGCTCGACGCCGAACCGGAGACCACACCGGAGGCGAAACACGCCCTGTACCGGATCGCCCAGGAGTCGCTGCACAACATCGCCAAGCATTCGCAGGCCCGGAACGTACGGCTCCATCTGCTCAACGAACCGGGCGCCGTCACCTTGACCGTCGCCGACGATGGCGTGGGCTTCGACTGCAAGGGCTCCTTCCCCGGCCATCTCGGGCTGCTCTCCATGCGGGAGCGGGCCCGTGAGGTGGGCGGCACGCTGAACGTGGACAGCCGCCCCGGGCAGGGAAGCCGCATCCGGGCCAGGGTTCCGGCCACGCCGGATTCCTGAGCCGCCGTCCTGAGACCGGCCATCGACGACATATGGGACATTTCTGTCCATGCAGCCGCCTGTGCGGGACCGCGCGCTGGCGGACGGCCTCCGGGCCGCCCAAGCGGCGGTCGACGAGGGCCTGTTGAAGGCCACCAAGAGCGACGTGCCGTTCATCACCGAGGCGGCGCGGGAGCTGACCCGCACGGCCGGGCGGCGGCTCCGACCGCTGCTGGTGCTGCTGGCGGCGCGGTTCGGCGACCCCGGCGCACCGGGCGTGGTGCCCGCCGCCGTCGTCGTCGAGCTGACCCATCTGGCCACGCACTACCACGACGACGTACGGGACGAGGCGGCCGTGCGGCGCGGCGCCCCGCGCCCGGACGCCAACTGGGACAACACGGTGGCGGTGCTCATCGGTGACTTCCTCTTCGCCCGCGCCTCGCACATCCTCGCCGACCTGGGGCCGCGGGCCGTACGGCGCCAGGCCGAGGCGTTCCGGCGGCAGGTCACCGGCCAGATCCTGGAGACGACCGGACCGCACGACGACCGCGACCCCGTCGAGCGCCATCTGGAGGTGCTGGCGAGCCGGACCGGCTCGCTGACCGCCGTCTCCGGACGGCTGGGCGCGCTGGCCTCGGGTGCGGACGCGAGCACCGTGGACGCCCTCGCGCGATACGGCGAACGGCTGGGCGTGGCGAGCCACCTCGCCGACGAGGTGGCGACCCCGACCGCCCGCCGCCCCACCCTGCCCGTCCTGCTGCTGGCGGAGCGGGCGGGGGCGGGGGCGGCGGAGCACACGGATCGTGCGGGCCGTGGGGATCTCGCGGACCGGGAGCTGTATGAGCTGCTCATCGGGCCCGCCGATCGGCCGGGGTACGCGGAGGCGGTGGCGCGGCTGCGCACCCACCCGGTCCTGGGCCGGGCCCGCGGGGAGACCGCCCGTCAGGCCGACGCCGCCCGCGCGGCCCTGTCGACGCTCCCCGACTGCCCGGCGAGGGCCGCCCTGGAATCGCTCTGCGAGACGGTGGCGCGGCGGGCCGACGCCGTTCCGCCGCCCGGGCCGGGCGCCCCTACGGAACCCAGTAGTTGTGGCTGACCACCAGCATCGACTGGAGTTGCACCCCCGCCGCGTAGGCGCGGGCCGGATCGGGCGGGGAGCCGCACATCCGCGCCCACAGCGCGTCCAGCCAACCCTGCGCGGCCTCACCCTCCCCTTCGTCCCCGTCATCAACCTTCTCGCCCTCCGTCATCGCGGCGACCGCGAAGGGCGCGAAGAAGGCGGGCGAGCCCGGGCCCCCATAGGCCGTGCCGTCGAGCCGGTATCCGCTCCGGATTCCCCCGGGGTCACCGCCCGTCGCCGTCCTCGCCCAGCGGCTGAGCCCGCGCGCGGCCGCCCGGGTCCGTGCGTCGCCGCTGGTCACCGCGTCGGCGCCGAGCCGCCAGGGGACGCGGCAGGCGTTCCAGTGGTAGTCGCCGTCATGCGGGCTCTCCAGCACCTTCCCCGGCGCGGGGCGCGGAGCACCGGACGTGGTGTCCACGACGAAGTCGGGGAGCAGCCCGGTGGCCGGGGCATGGCGGGTGCGCAGCGCACCGGCCAGTGACAGATGCGCGTCCAGCACCTCGTCCCACCGCGGATCGCCGGTCGCCGCCCGGAACGCCCGGAAATGGTCCGGCATCCAGTCCGACGTACGGGAGACCTCGTCGAAGCGGCCCGAGGACCAGTCGCCGAGCTTGGTCAGCCGGGTGCCGAGGTGCACCTCGCTCTCCATGACGGCGTCGATCCGCCGCGGTGCGAGCGCCTTGTAGTCGCCGTGGCCGCCGCCCCACTGCCGGTCCGCGAGCAGCAGACCGTACGCGATGTCGAGGTCGCCGTCGGTCGCGGAGTCCCGCCCCCCGACGTCCCGGCCACCGGCGTCCTGCTGGGCGGCGTGCAGGTCGGGGTGGTTGACGGAGGGGTGGGCCAGCACATGTCGGAGGATGCCGTCGAAGAGGGCGTGGGCGTCGGGGTCGGCGCCTGCCATCAGCGCGGTGATCACCAGTCCGTAGCCCTGGGCCTCGGCGACGAAGGGGTGCGCCGCGTCGGGGGTGAACACCGCGCACCGGCCCCGGCCGCCCACCTCATCGCCCGACCGGAGGAAGGACGCCTTCCACCGCCGGTAGTGCTCCAGGACCTGCCGGTCTGCCGCCGCCGGGTCGCCGGAGGGCCGGAGCGTGCCAGGGGCGTACGGGGCGGAGTGCGCGCCGAAGGGGACGCCGGCCGCATCGCGTCCCGTCATCGGATCCGGTGCCGCCGGGACCTCCGCGCCAGCCGCACCAGCCCGAGGACGATGTCGATCACCAGCACCACCACACCGATGACCAGCAGATAGCCCAGGCCGTGCGCCACCCAGCCGATGAGGCCGAGCACGATGGCCACGATCACCAGGAACAGGAAGAGCGCCACGGCCGACACCTCTCCTCGCGCGTCAAGCGTCCTCGACCATCAGCGGCGTGCGAGCTGCCGCCCGCCGCCCGGACCCGACTGGTACGTCTTCCCGTAGTGCTGGAAGATCGCCCCCTCCTCTTCCGCGGGCAGCACATCGTCGATGCCGAGCGAGGGGGCCTTCTTCACCAGCGACCGTGTGTAGGAGACCTTCACATAGCCCGGCCCCACCACCGCGTCGTCCACCGGGACGAACACCAGTCGGTGGCGGGTGGGCAGTCCGGTGCGGACCGTGGCCATGGCGGGTTCATCGGTGGCGGTGGCCACGTAGATCGCCTCGAGCACCCCGATCTTGCGGCCCTGCTCATCGACGACATCCTGGTCACGCCACTCACGGATATCGGCTGGCTGGATCATGACGTATCACCCTCTGACCTCTGCCCCTCCAGCCTGCCTCCGCTCACCGTGAGACGCCACGCCATCCATCCACCAGGGGTAACGGGAGTGTTCGAAACAGCATGAATTAATCAGGTGTGCCGGAAACCCGATGGGGTACTCGCGGCGTCGAGGAGGTTGGTAATCATGGTTCCCCTGCTGGTCGTTCTTCTTCTCGCACTGCTTCTCTTCGGTGCCGGATTCGCCTTGAAGGCTCTGTGGTGGGTCGCGGTCATCGTGCTCGCCGTCTGGCTGATCGGGTTCGTCGCCCGGCCGACGGTCGGCGGACGACGTGGACGGTGGTACCGCTGGTAGCCCGAAGACCGTGCGGATAAACCCGACACAGACCGAAGGGGCCCGGCCGGAGGAATCTCCGGCCGGGCCCCTTCGGTCTGTGTTCCCGCGTTCTGTGGTGAAGGCCCGTGCGGCGATGGGCGGAATCCGCTACACGTACGCGACAAGCATGGCGTGCCTAGTCGGCGAGCATTCCGCGCCGCAGCCGGCCCAGCGCGCGGCTGAGCAGCCGGGAGACATGCATCTGGGAGACGCCGAGTTCGGCGCCGATCTCCGATTGGGTCAACTCCTCGCCGAACCGCAGCTGCAGAATGCGGCGGTCCCGCTCACCGAGCTCTTCCACCAGCGGCTTGAGCGCGTGCAGATTCTCCACGGCCTCCATGGCCGGGTCGACGTCGCCGAACCGGTCCGCATACGTGGTCACCCGCGTGGCCCCGCTCTCCTGCTCTGCGGGCGCGTCCAGCGAGGTGGTGAGATAGCCGTTGCTGGCCACCAGTCCGTCGACGACCTCGTCCTCGCTCAGCTGCAGATGCTCCGCGAGCTCGGCCGTGGTGGGCGACCGGTCCAGCCGCTGGAACAGCTCCTCGTTCGCCTTGGCGAGGTCGATCCGCAACTCCTGCAGACGGCGGGGAACATGCACCGCCCAGCTGGTGTCGCGGAAGAACCGCTTGATCTCGCCCACGATGTAAGGAACGGCGAAGGTGGTGAACTCGACCTCGCGGCTCAGGTCGAACCGGTCGATCGCCTTGATCAGCCCGATGGTGCCGACCTGGACGATGTCCTCCATCTCCACCGAGCGGTTGTGGAACCGCCGGGCGGCGTACCGGACCAGCGACAGGTTGAGCTCGATGAGGGTGTTCCGCACGTACTGGTACTCGTGCGTCCCCTCCTCCAGCTCCGTCAGCCGGTCCAGGAACGTCTTGGTCAGCACCCGCGCGTCCTTGGGCGCCACCTTTGCCGGATCGTCCACCGTGGGCAGATCGGACGGTCCGGCGTTCTCCATTCCATCCAGTGCAATGTCGCGTACCTGAACACCATGTGCTTGCTCAGCTTCGGCTGCCGTCAGTGTCGACATTGTCACGGGTGCCGTGTCGTTCACCGTCGCACTCCCTGTATCGGCTGCGTGTATGGGCTGATTGGGGACCCGCCTACCCATCCTCCATGCCCCTATGCCTATTTCCTACGGGCGGCTGGCGGACCGGCGAGCACCACCAGCCCCCCGACGAGGGCCAACGCCATGAGCACAGCCCCGAAGACGGTCGCCCCCGTCGTCAGCCCCGCCGCATCGCTGAGGTAACCCGCCGTTACCGGCAGCACGCCCGCGGGCACATAGCCCCCGACGTTGAGCGCCGCGTTGGCCTCCGCCAGACGGCTCGCCGGAACACCGGAGTTGAGCAGCGACAGCCCACCGAGCTGTCCCATCCCCTGCCCCGCCCCGGCCAGCAGCGCGGCGGCGACGAGCAGCGGTACGGAGGAGGCGCGGACGGCGGCGATGAGCGCGGCCATGCCGATCGTCGTACTGACGGCACCGGCGATGAGGATCGTCCGCCGGTCCAGCCGCTGGACCGCGAACTGCGCACCGGTCGCGGTGAGGAACATCACGAAGGCCATGGCCCCCGCGACCACCGGGCTGGTGGTGTCCAGCAGCCCCGAGAGCAGCGACGGCCCGAGGGACAGCACGAAGGAGGTGGCGGTGATGCCGGGCGCGAAGACGGCGATGCCCATGAGGAGTTGCCCGCCGCTCCCCCGCGGCACCCCGGGCATCCGCACCCACGCCCCCTTCGCGGGCGCGACGGGACGCCGCACCGGCATCCGCACCACGGCCACGACCGCCGCCGCCAGCAGCACCGCCTCCAGGACGAACACCCCCTTGCCCAGCACCCCGGCGAGCAACGGCCCCAGCCCGGCCCCGAACACCATCGCGCACGAGGCCAGCAGCGCCGCCAGCCGCCGTCGCCCCGGCCCGGCCACATCGGTCACCGCCGCCATCCCGGCGGAGACGACGGCACCCACCGCGATCCCGCTGAACAGCCGCGCCACGATCAGCGCCGCCACGGCCGACGCGCTCGCGAAGATCGCGCATGCCGCCATCGCGAGCCCGAGCGCGGGCAGCAGCACGGGCTTCCGTCCCACCCGGTCCGACACCACGCCCGAGACCAGCAGCGAACCGAGCAGCCCGACGATGTAGCAGGCGAAGATCACCGTCAGGGTGCCCTTGGAGAAACCGATCTCGTGCTGCCACCGCACATACAGCGGCGTCGCCGCGTTCGAGAGGACGAACACGGCGGTGACCGGCCATGCGGCCGTCCACACCCACCGGGTCGCGGCCGCTCCCTCCTCACTCTCCTCATATGCCTCCCGCGCACCCGGCACCGCCACGGTCCGACTCCCCGTCACGACAGCTCCTCCCGACGACCTCAGTACGACTTAAGTCGAACTTAGCATGCAGTACGATTGGACTCGTACAGCGAGCCGCGCGACGAGGACCCTGCCGATGACCACCCGGACCACCCAGACCACCCACACGGCACAATCACCCCAAGGCGCCCGAACCGCCATCAAGGTGCTCCCCGAACCCCCCGACCTCCCGCCCCCGCTCCCGGAGCCGGCCGTGGAGGAGATCCGACTGGAAACGGTCCTGGGTGCACTGAGCGACCCCCTCCGCCTCCGCATCGTGCGCAAACTCCTCCTCGAATCGGAGCGGTTCGATCACACCTGCGGCTGGTTCGGCCTGGACCGCCCCAAGTCCTCGCTCACCCACCACTTCAAGGCCCTCCGCGAGGCAGGCATCACCCGCCAGCGCCAATACGGCCTGGAGCGCCGCAGCCACGTCCGGATCGCCGACCTCAACGCCCGCTTCCCCGGTCTTCTGGACCTCGTGGCCGACTGGACCCCCGCCGAGCGGTGACGGCGGGCGTTAGCCGGACGTTAGCGACTCGGCAGCGGTCGTTAAGAGAACGCCAGCGGCAGCCGACACCATGGATGGTGCGTGAGCAGGAACCGCACAATCCGGAAGCCCATGGGGGTCGTCATGTCGCACCACATTCTCAACCGCCGAGTCCGCAAGGCCGGTGTGGCCGCGCTGATCGCCGCCGCCTCGGCCGTCGCCCTCACCGCCTGCGGGAGCAACGACTCATCGTCCGACGCCAAGGGGGACTCCTCCTCCCACGCGTCGTCCTCCGCGAAGTCGTCGCAGTCCGACACCTCTATCCACAACCAGGCGGGCCAGACGGGCAAGCAGGCAACGGCCCTGGGCTCGGGGTCCGACAAGGCGCAGGCGACCGCCGAATGCCAGCCGGGGACGCTGCGGGCGACCCTGGACTCGGCCGGTACCTCCCAGGCGGGGATGAACCACCGGGGTACCTTCCTGCGGGTGAAGAACACCCGCGAGGAGACCTGCGTGATCAGCGGCTACGCCGGGTTGGCCCTGGAGGGCGCCGGACACACCGCCATCAAGACCACCGCCCGCCACGGCAGCACCTACTTCGCCACCGACCCGGGCTCCCACCCGATCACCCTCGGACCGGGCAAGAGCGCCTGGGCCGACCTGGTGTGGACCACCACCGGTGCCTCGACCGCCCACGCGAAGTACCTGCAGATCTCCCCGACGGGCAGCAACTCCCACAGCACCGTCGCCTTCGGTGAGGACCTCGACAACGGCACCCTGTCGCTGACGGCCTGGTCCTCCAAGCCCCCCATCAACAGCTGACAACACGGCTGACGACATCGAGAACCCCAGCTCGGACCCGGTCCGAGCTGGGGTTCCGCGCGCCCCGGCCACGCGCGGCGCGTCAGGTCACCAGACCCTGGCGGTAGGCGTAGACGACCGCCTGGACGCGGTCGCGGAGGCCGAGCTTGGCGAGGATGCGTGACACGAAGGTCTTGACGGTCTCCTGGCTGATCACGAGGGTCACGGCGATTTCGCTGTTGGAGAGGCCGTTCGCGATGAGGCGGAGGACCTCCAGTTCGCGAGGGGTCAGCGGGATATCGCGCGGGGGCCCCTCGGCGGGCCGGATGCGGGCGGCGTACGTGCCCACGAGCCGCCGCGTCACCTCGGGGTCCAGCAGTGCCGCACCGGTGGCCACGGTCCGGATGCCGTGGAGCAGTTGGGACGGCGGCGCGTCCTTGAGCAGAAAGCCGCTCGCCCCCGCGCGCAGCGCCTCGTAGACGTACTCGTCCAGGTTGAACGTGGTCACCACGAGCACCTTGACAGGATGCGGCACCCCGGCACCGGCCAGCAGGCGGGTGGCCTCGATGCCGTCGAGCACCGGCATGCGTACGTCCATCACCACGACCTCCGGGCGCAGCCGGCCGGCGAGCCCGACCGCGGTCTGCCCGTCCCCGCACTCACCCACCACTTCGAGGTCGGGCTGAGCGTCGATGATCGTCACCAGCCCGGTGCGGACCAGCACCTGGTCGTCGCAGACCAGGACCCGGATCGGGTCAGTCATGACGGACTCCTCGCGGGTATGCGTGCCCGCACGACGAAGCCGCCGCCCGTCCGCACGCCCGCGCTGAAGTCGCCGCCCAGGACGTCGACCCGTTCGCGCAGCCCCGCCAGGCCCCGCCCGCTCCCGCCGGGCGACCCGGCAGGGGACCCGGCCCGCGAACCGGAACCGTCCGTGCTGACCTCCACGGTGATCTCCCTTGCGCCGTGGTGCACCTGGACCGAGGTGTGGCTGCCGTGAGCGTACTTGAGGGCATTCGTCAGGGCCTCCTGCACCACCCGGTAGGCCACGAAGTCGGCGCTGCCGGTCGACTCCGCCGGCGTGCCCTCCTCGGTGAACTCCACCGGCTGCCCGGCTCGCCGGGTCTGCTCCACGAGCGTGAGAAGCCTGCCGACGGCTGGCGTCCTGGCCTCGGTGCCGTAGTCGGGGTTGAGCAGATCGAGCAGGTGCCGCAGATCGGTGATGGCCCGTCGGCCGGTGTCGGTGACGGCGGTCAGGGCCTGATCGAGCCGGTCGGGCGCGGCCGTCAGATAGCGTGCCGCCTCGGCCTGCACGACCATCGCGGTCACATGGTGGGTCACGACGTCGTGGAGCTCGCGGGCGATGCGGGTGCGTTCGGCGGTGCGGGTGTGCTCGGCGACCCGGCGGCGGCGTTCGGCCTCCGCGACCCGGGTGGAGCGCAGCCACGACCCCATGCCCCACGGGAGGGCCAGCGCCAGGTAGTACATCAGGAACTCACCCGGCGATTCGGCGCCCGAACCGAGCCGGTAGAGCGCGACCGCCAGCGGCACATACGCCGCGGAGAAGAGGAGCGCGGTGGCGCGCCGGTGCCGTTCCAGATGGGACCCCACGCTCAGCAGCGCGACGGGCACCGCGGTGCCCGCGAACGAGTGGTAGCCGCGGAGCTGGTCGACGGCGAAGCCGACCGACACCAGGGCGAGACAGACGACCGGCCACCGCCGCCGCACGGCGAGCGGAAGGCACTGGAGGGCAACTGCCAGTATGGCCAGCACGTCGAAGGGGCGGGCCGGCAGACCACCGAGCTGCGTCCCGTGGTTGTGGAACGCCGGCACCAGCGCCCCGGCGAGGATCAGCAGCCCGAGCGGCAGATCCCGGACCGTGACGTCGAACCGGCGCCACAACTCCGGCACCCGCCGAACAGCCATCACCGGCACCGGTCTCATCATCGACTCCTTCGTCCCTCCACAGCCAAAGCGCCGCGGACGAGGGAACGCTGCGCAGGGAGATCTCCAACGCGCGTCCTACGCGCGGTCCGCGGCCTGAGAGATGACGCGCCCGACCGCCCGGACGGCAACGTCAGGCTGGTCGACGTAGATGTAGTGCTCGCTGTTCTTGGCGGTGCTCAGCCTGCTGCGGCTGGAGACCGCGAGCCACTTGCGCTGACCGTTGGTCCACGCCCGCTCCAGGCCCGGCCCGTATTCGGGCACCGCCGCGAGGTATTGCTTCCCGTGGTGGATCACCTCCACCGGGATGTCCCCGGCGGAACGGACCTTCCCGTCCGGCACCGTGAGCATCTCCGGCTCCCCTCCGTGAAGGATCGCGAGGGTCTGCTCACGCAATGCGACCGCCGGGCCGGTGGCGGATTCAGGAATTCCCTTGTTGAGATCGGCGGTCTGGGTCGGTGAGGTGGCGTCCATCAAGACCAACCCCTTGACCCTGTCCTGATGCTCGGGGGCATACCGGGCGGCAATCAGCCCGCCCAGCGAATGCCCCGCCAGCACGACCGGACGGTCACCGGCGACACGATCGAGCACCGCGGTCAGAACCTTCCCCGTGCTGTCGAGGGTCTGAGGCCCATCGGGCTCGTCACTGGCCCCTTCGCCGAGCCGGTCATAGGCACAGACCCGATTCTTCTCACTCAGGGTCTTCTGAACACCGGCCATCTTCTCCAGCCCGTCGCCACCCCCGGCCAAAAGCACGATGACCGGCCTGCCGTCCGCCGACGTACCCGCACAGGACACATTCACCAACCGCCCGCCGACCTCGATCTTCTTGGTACCGGTGAGCAAGCCCTCATCAGCCGCCTTCTCCGGAGCAGCCGTGGAACTCCCGCCGCCGGACGAGTCCGCATCCGCCTTCGTGGAGTCCTCACAGCCGACAAGCCCCACACATGCCACGGCACACGACAGCGCGATCACAGCAGATAGCCGACCATTGCGGACCATGTTTGCTCCCCAGTAAGAGAATTGACGCCGAAAAGGCTGCTCTTCCGTGGCGGTGTGCAATGCGCCGCCACATCCGCAGCCAAAGCGCCGCGGCGATCTCGAACGCTACGGATCCGGCCCCCCGGAATCGTCACCACACGGTGGGCACCTACGCGTAGCTCGCACGGGGGACAGCCCCACAAGGCCCGGCGCGAGCCAGGTCACGGCATCTGCGCCAAACGAGAAAGGCCCAGGTCACAGAAAATGTGACCTGGGCCTCAAATGAGCCGCCTAAGGGAATCGAACCCTTGACCTACGCATTACGAGTTGTCCGATCTTCGTCCGAGGTAGTCCAGTGGTGTCCGTCTGCACCACATCGCAACAGGTCAGATGACGTGACGGACGTCTGTGGACGGTCCCGGACGATCACAGAATGAGCCGCAAACGAGACCGGAACTGAGACCGCCCCGACGTGCGAAGCTGGGGGGACAGTCCCCAGGGGGTAGCCCCGAGCAGCCAGACGAAGGAGAGGCCACGTGCCCCAGGCCAGTCCGCGAGGTACGTACTTGCAGATCTCGGAGTCTCTGCGTCAGAAGATCGAGAAGGGCAAGATCAGCGAAGCACTGCCGTCCGAGGCCGAGCTGAGGAACACGTACGGCGTCGGCCGCAGTACGATCGCCCGCGCTCTCAAGGTCCTCAAGAATGAGGGCGTCATCGAGTCCGTCCAGGGGGCGGGCTGGTACGTGGCAGGCACCGGCGACCGGCGCCCCTTGGTCGAGAAGGTGACCGACCTCCTCCGTAGCGGCGACATCATGGTCGGCTCGCCCTTCCCGTCGGAGAAGGAGCTGTGCGAGACGTTCGGGGTGTCTCGTACGGCCGTGCGGTCGGCGATTGCCCAACTAGAGGGACAGGGACTCATTGCGATGGGGGCAAACCGCAGGCGGGAAGTGCGAGCACTCCCGACAGGAAATGGGGGGTCGTAACCTTGGCCGACATGGATCTCACCAAGCGGGCTTACAGCCTCGCTGAGTCGCTGCTGTCCGAGCCGCTGCCGGGACGCTGGTCACACTCGCTCGGAGTCGCCGAGCGTGCCCGCTCCCTCCGGCCGATCCTTGGGAAGGACGCCGAGCTGATGGAGGCATCAGCGGTGCTGCACGACATCGGCTACTCGCCCCAGATCGCCTCCACTGGTTTCCACCCGCTTGATGGCGCCCGCTTCCTGCGTCACCAGGAAGCCATGGATGAGCGCGTCGTCCGTCTCGTCGCGCACCACTCCTGTGCCCTCCTGGAGGCCGAGGAACGAGGACTGCGCGAGGACCTGGAGACGGAATTCGAGCTGGAGCGTCCCGAGCTGGTGGACGCCCTGATCTTCTGCGACATGACGACCACCCCCGACGGAGGGTGCACCACCTCTCGGGACCGGCTGGCGGAAATCGTCGAGCGGTACGGCCCTGAGACGATCGTGGGACGGTTCATCCAGCGCGCCGCCCCGGAGATCCACGCCGCTGTGGGGCGCGTCGAGAACCAGCTCGCCACTGCTAAGGCAGCAGATCAGCCGACGTAAGGGGCTGTGCGCGACTCGTCCAAACCGTGCGTGATCCGGAGTCGCATGGATGGGTGGATGTCCAGTTCATCGAGGTCCGCTGGGGAGACCCAGCGGACCTCTTTCGATTCGGAGCTGGTGCGGAGTTCTCCCCCGACCGGCCGGGCGTGGAAGCAGATGGAGAACTGTTGACGCACCTCCCCGTCGTCGTACGCCATGACGTGCTGCGGGTCGGTGTAGAGCCCCACGATGCTCTCCACGACGACTGAAACCCCCGTCTCCTCCTGGACCTCGCGCACAACCGTCTCCGCGATGCTCTCCCCCACGTCGTGGCCGCCGCCGGGCAGTGCCCAGAGATCGTTATCGGTCTTGTGGATGAGCAACACGTGCCCCTGCTCGTCTCTGACCACTGCGGTGACGGACGGGACAACCGAGTTAGCGATGGGGGCGTTGGGGTCGCGGTAGTAATCAATGCGGCTCATGCGGTACTGCCTCCGTGATCGGTGGGAGAAGTGATCCGGCGAGCGCCTTCCCAGACCCGGTCCGCGCTGTCCGCGTAGATGTCGAACAGCTCACCCCCGGGGACGCGCTGTAGGTGCAGCACCGGCGCTAAGTACGCACCTACGCCGTAGAGGTGGCCGTTCGCCAGCAGTTCGTTGTCTGCCCGGTAGATGGAGTTGTAGAGCGTCGTGTCGTGGAGCCTGAACTCCACCCCGGGAAGCCGGAAGAGCGGCGCGTAGTTCATGAGGGCATTACGGATCTTGGCTGCCATGGCCGACCCGATGCCTTCGTCTTGCCCGCGGACGGCGACAGCCGCGCTGTCGGGATCACCCAACATGAAGCGCACTGGCACACCATCGGCCGACTTCTCGCGTACGAGCCGGTGGAACCGCGGATCTTCCGTAAGCCAGAAGCCGGAGTAGACGAGCACGTCAAAGTGGGTCGTGGCGTTGGCGTACAGCTTGATCCACGCGTCTTGCGGAACGACGGAGCGGTGGGGGTACAGCTTCACCAGTTCCGAGTCGCTGGAGGCGGTCACCTCCTCGGAAGTCCGTTCGTCCGGCCACAGGTAGGACACCTCCCGCCTGAGCATCGATGCCACGGCGTACTGGAACCGCCGGTAGGGCTTTCGGCTCGGCTCGGAGATCCAGCGCTCAACGGTCTTCGGGGACACGCCGAGCCGTTCCGCGACCTGCTCCAGCGTCAAGCTGCTTTCCACGATGGCGCCGCGAAGTCGTTCGTTTGCCACTCGTCCTCCCCCACACGGGACGTCCTGGGACGACTTCGACTGTAGCGAGTCGATCGCAAGTCGTACACGTGCGGGGTCCAACGTCCGGTACTTCACGGCCAGGCTGGTCATGTCGCTGATCGCAGCCCCGGCACCAACTCCCCAAAACCTCAACGGTTGACGGCGCGGACCGGATCTGTCACGGTGAGGGCTATGTAATACATGTCTCGCTTTGGCGGTGCGTGACAGCACATGCGTGCGCCCGGAAGCCCCTCACCAGGGGTGAAGGAAGCGCTCGTTCCTTCAGAACTCCACAGAGTGCCGACCCAGCCACATGCACACGTGTGGTCGATGGGTGCGGGTCACCACCCCGACCGCCCATGTCGGGCCGGGTGACCTGCCCGGATCCGCCTTTCGGGGCGGTGACTGGCATTGCTTGATCCGACACCGCAGAACCTTCCGCGGGCCGTACGAGCCCGCGTTGAGCACCAGTGCTCACGGTCCCCGACACCCGTGCCGTACGCGGCGTGGGGTGCCGGGTGGCCGTGAGCGCTCGTACTGCACGAGACGCCGACGACAACGGCCGCGCCCCGGGAGCTCCCGGGGCGCTGTTCGGGCCGTTCCACTGTGAGGAGAGACGTCCTATGAAGTGCATCGTTGCTGGCCGTGAAGCCGTCACCGCAGCGGAGTTCGCGGAGTTGGCGCTGGGCACCCCTGTTGAGCTGTGGCTCGGGGTCGAGGGCGAGACGGATGAGGAGCGCGCGGCTCGTCTGGACGCGGCGCGCGACATTCTCGCCGACCCGGAGTACAGCGACCTGGCCGCCGACCTGGTTCGCCTGGCCGCGCGGGCCGTTGAGGACTGCCCGGACCTGTTCAACGTAGTTCCGCTGGTCCGCCCCGCCCGCCGCCGTCCGGCACGCCCGGGGGTCGCGGCATGAATGAGGGGCTGACGCTGGACAACCTGGCCGTGCCGCTGCGCGTGCTGCGCCTGCTGGCCACGGACTACGGTCACCTGCCCGCACCGGAGATCTACGTGTCCACCATCTACCCGGACCGGCTGGAGCTGAGGTTCCACGATGCCCTGGCCAACTTCGAGACGTGGCGGGACACGCTGGGCATCAACCCGGACCACGTGGTCTACCGCGAGCAGGGCGACGGCCGTACCCGCGTGCTGAAGGCGTCCAGCGACTACGCGGGCGCCGTGCTGGAGCTGACCGGTTACGGCGATATACCCGCCACGGTGCCGGTCGGGACGGCAGCCTGATGGCGGTGCTGGGCAAGTGCTTCGACCCGACCGGCGCCCGGCACGGCATCCCCACCTACCCATGGCACTGTGCGCCGGACGGGCTGGCAACCAGACGGCAGTTACGGGCCCGTGGCCTGCGCCCCGGCGGTCAGCCGGTCGCAGCCCAGCTCCTCCGGCCGCGCTACCGGCGCGGGCCGCTGGTCGCCTACCTCTACCGCCTCGACAAGGCCAAGCAGGTGCGGCCGATGACACCCGCGAAGCGCCGGGCTCTGGCGTGCGCGATGCGAGCGCGCCGCACCTGCCCGCAATGCCGATCCGACGCCGGATACGTCATCCCCGCATCCCTCGGGGTCTGTGTCCCCTGCGCCTACCCCGACGACCAGACAGCCCCCTGACCAGCACCGGCCAGGGAGTCGCTCGCGAGAAGGAGAAGTGATGAACCACCCCCCGGAAAAGTCCCTGAGCAGGGGACAGACGATCGTCCTGGTCGCCGCCGCGGTGCCCATGGTCGCCTTCGGCGGTCTGGGCGCGGTCGGCACCTACAGCAACATCACATCCGTCTTCCACCGGTCGGCCACCGCGCTGGGCGTGGTTGCGGCCGGTGAAGGCGCGACCCTCGTTCTGGCCCTGGTCCTGGTGGGTCTGACCATGCTGGGGCAGTCGGCTCCGGCGGCCGTGCGGATCGGGCTGTGGACGCTGCCCGCGGTGGCCTCCCTGACCGGCGCCGCGGTCGCGAAGACCGTGACGGAGGCGGTGGTGTTCGCCGTCACGCCCATGGCCATGTGCGTCTCGGCTGAGGGCATGGGCCTGCTGGCCCGCCGCATCGTGGTCTACCGCACCGGTGTGGACGCCGAAGCGCAGCGCCGGAACGCTGCCGTGATGCAGCGGCTGGCCTACCACCGAGCCCGCGCCGCCAACCACCCCGAGGAGAAGGCGCGCAACGGCTCGGAGCTGGAGTCGTGGAAGCTGGCGAAGAAGGTCGGTGCGGGGGATGCCCTGCTCGGGGCGAACCTGGTCGATATTCAGCGCGGGCGGCTGACGGACGGCGCGGACGCGGCTCTTGCGGGCATGTTCGCCCTGCCCGTCACGCCCGTCACGCCCTCTGCTCACGGCGTCACGGACGCCCCGGCCCCGCTCGCTGTCGAGGGCGCAGATGAGGAGGGCGTCACACCCCTCGCGACGGGCGTCACGCCGCCCGTGACGGAGGAAGACACGCAGGTCACGCCCGAATCGGAGACCGTACCGTCGCAGGGCGTCACGCCCGTGACGCCCTCGGCGGAACTCCCCGTGACGCTGGAGGAAATCGCGGCCGTCGCCGGTGTGCCTACGCCCGTCGCGGGCGAGCCGCTGAGCGATGCACAGCTCGTGGTCGTCCTGCGGCACCTGCGCTACACCGACGACCCGCCGCTGTCCTACCGCCAGGCCGTGGCCGCCTTCCGCGAGGCCGGATACGTCGGCGGGGAGAAGCGGGTGCGCCAGGCGTGGGGATCGCTGATGTCCCACGAGGAAACCGACGCCTGACCAGTGTCCGGCACCACCAATGAGGACCAGCCCACGCCAATTGGGCTGGCCCTCGTTGCGACTGCCGGAAGCAGTCGACCGCACCAGTGAAGCAGACCCGGTGAGCCCCGGCGAGCGGCACCTTCGCAGACCCGGAGAGCAGACCCGGCGCGCTGATCTCCCACACGGACGCGGCCCACCAAGACGCCGCGCGCCGCCCGATCAACCCGATGCGACAGGGAGAGATCCGCAGTGACCACCCAGACCCAGCAGACCACCAGCCCGGCCGCTCAGCAGCAGGGCTCGCACCACTTCGTCCTGACCCTCCAGAAGCCGCACGGTGGCGGCTTCATCAGCGCGACGTTCACCAACACCATCACGCCTCGCCCCGGCACCACCCGGGCCGACATCTACGAGGCACTGCGCGAGCAGGTCACCCGCGCGAACCCGGAGCTTGCGAACGCCAACGTCATGTTCTTCTCGCTGGAGCCCAACCAGCTCTGAGCAGCAAATACGGACCGATCCCCGCCCATCAGCCCTGATGTCAGGAAGGACCCCACGGTGATTGCTCGGCTGTTCTCCGGCCGTACCTCCGTCCGTGAGCTGAAGCGTCTACGGCCCGATGAGTTGGCCGCTCAGGCGTACGACCACATCCAGAACGCGCAGATCGCTCACCAGAGCCACGACCCCGCCACGCTGGCCGCCGAAACGCAGCTGGCGACGGCGCTGTTGGCCCTGGCGGGCTACCTCAACGACTCCAAGTGACGCACGGGCGGCCCCGGCCCGCTGTCCAGGCCCGGCCGGGGCCGTCCTCCTTGCTCCTGGAAAGGAGTGTGACCAGTGTCCGACACCATCCTGACCGCCGACGAGACCGCGACCGATGACGAAGAGATCCCCGACGCACCTCCCGCACCCGACCACGCCCCGGCGGCCGAGCCGGATGGTCCGGGTGTGCGGCCGGTGCATACGCCGGGTGGCCTTCCTGCTGTTCCGCTGACGGTCATCGGCGCCAACAGCACCGTTGCCGCCGTATCCGCCTCCGTCCTCACCGCCGGAGCCCCCATCACGGGCCTGGCGGCCGCCGGAATCGCCGCGACCGCGGCCGGTGCCGCGGCAGTGCGCCGCCGGTCGGCGGCCAAGCAGAACGCCAACCGGGCTGACAAGCGCCTCGGGGGCGGGGAGACCGGCCGCCGTGCCGGGCACGGCTCCAGCGCGGGCCATGCCGGTACTGGCCGAGCCGGAGGCGGCCCCCGAGGCCGAGGCAACGGCACCTATACGGCTCCGAGTGGAGCGGGCCGGAGTGGGGCCCGGTCGCTGCGCGCGTCAGGTCAGGCGGCCAAGCTCCGTGCGGCGGAAGCTGGCCGCACCTCCGGGGGCGTCAAGGGCGCGTTCGGCGCGGTCAAGGCGGCCCGTGCGGACCGTCAGGCGGCTGTCCCCACACGTGGGGAGCGGCGCCGTCAGGACACCGCTGACCGGCGGAACCTGAGCGACGCCCGGCGCGCGGCCAAGGCCGCCCGGAAAGCCGATCAGCGGGCCGCCAAAGGCAAGGGTCCCTCCTCCAGCGGCCGTATGAGGCCGGGAGGCAAGGGGCTGAAGTTGTCCAAGTCCCCGAAGTCCGGGACGGGTGGCGGTCGCGACCGGCGCGCCCGGGGCAGGGGCATCAGGGGCCTGTTGGGTTCGGCTCGGGAGCGGATGCGGCAGGCCATGCGCCGGATGCGCTCCAGGGCCCGCGCGGCCAAGGACGAGCGCACCGCGCGGCGGCTGGCCGGGATGCGGGAGCTGCGGAAACGGGCGTGGGCCCGGTGGCGGTTGTGGCGGCGGCTGACCGCCTCGGCACTGCGCTGCTACGGCCGCAAGATCGTGGCCGCCGCGATCAGCGTGCCGTTCTTCGCCATCGGGATGATCACCCACCCCATCGGGGTCCGGCTGCGCTGGCGCTGGCTGATGTGGCCCGGCCAGCGCGTCTACGCCCGGCTGGCCGCAGCAGCGAGGCGGGCCAGGGAAGACCGCGACATCACCATCCGCGCCGAGCACAAGACCACGCTCGAAAACGCCGTCGCCGACGAGGACGAGGAGCCGATCGGCTCCAGGGTCCGGCGCGCTCCCCGCAGCCATCACGCCTACGCAGGCACCAGCACAGGAGGTTCCACCACCATGTCCACCACGGCCGGGCCCGGCTTCCTGTTCAACGAGTCGGCATCCGAGATGGAAGCCGCGGCGAAGAACTACGACCCGGACGGGATGATGCACGTCCACGACACCATCAAGGGCTTCCCCGAAGCGCTGGCGAGCGTGGCCAACACCTTCGCGATCCTCGCCCAGAAGTCGGACGAGGAATTCCCGCTGGAGCCAGAAGTCGGCGCGTCCCTGGACGCGATCTACGAGGCGCTGCAACTGGCCATCGATGAGGCCGAGGACGCGTTCAGCACCTTCCGAACGGTCCACGAGCAGGACATCCGGCGCCACGAGGAGCCCCGCAACAACGCCGAAGAGGGCTGGGACACCACCAACAACCAGTAGCCCCCGCCACTCCCGTCCGGGCCCGCACACCAACCGGTGTGCGGGCCCGGCCCCTTTTCCCCGTCTGGAGTCCCCAGGTGACAGAGAAGACGATGCGCCGAGAACGCCGTACCCCCAAGGAACTCAACCTCAACAGCACCAAGAAGACCAAAACCCCGGGCGCCAGCAGCACGTTGCCGCCGCTGGACTGGGCCCGCGCCCACGGGCCCATCACCGGCGCCCTGTCCGCGACCACGGGCGCGGCGGCGGCCGCGCTGCTGGGCACCGCTACCGGCATGCCCGAGGGCTGGCCGCTGCTGATCGGCGCCGCCGGAGCCGTGGGGCACGGCATCGGCCACAGCGTCCGCCGCAAACTCACCCTCCGCACCGCCGTCGCCCGCGCCGCATCCTGGCTGGTGGCCGGAGGCTGGATCACCTGGGCCATGACCCACGGACCGCTGTCATGGGCGGCAGCCGGAACGCTAACCGCCCTCGGGGTCGGCATCGGGGCAGCCGCCTCCCACACCGCCGCCTGGGAAGAAGCCGCCGAGGAAGAGCGGTTCACCGCCGAAGCGCGGGCTGCTGCCGCTGAGATGGACGGCCGCCGCCGCACGATCGCCACCGAGTGGCAGGACCGCACCAAGCGAGTCTGTGGCGTGGACGTCAAGGTCGTGGCGGTGGAGTTCTGGGAGACCGGCGCCGGATACTCCGTCGAGGCCGAGCTGCCCGGCGGCGGGGCGACTTGGGACCGCATCAGCTCCCGCTCCCGCGCCCTGGCCGCCGACGCCCGCCTGCCGCTGGGCTGCACCGTCCACGTCGAGGAAGGCGCCGCACAAGGGCTGGTCGTCTTCGACGTGATGACGAAGAACATCATGCGGGAGGAGAAGCTCTACCCCGACGACTACAGCCCTCTGTCGATCCTCACCGGCATTCCCTGGTGCCTGCGCCCGAACGGGGAGGAGATCCGGGTCTTCCTGCGGGAGGCGTGCGCGCTGCTGCTCGGCCCGCCCGGGTCGGGCAAGTCGACGTTCATGGACGTCATCCTCGCCGGATTCGCCCGCTGCACCGACGTCCTGACCTGGGTCATCGACCTCAAGCAGGGCGCCATCGGCATCCCCTGGGTGACACCGTGGCTGGAGGCTCAGGGGCTCATCGAGCCGGACGACCCGGGCAACCCGGCCCCGGCCGGTACCCGGCCGGGGGTGGACTGGCTCGCGGCCACGCCCAAGGAAGCGATCCGGATGCTCAAGGCCGCACTGCGCATCAACAAAGCGCGCCAACTGCGGTACCAGAAGCTGATGCGGCAGCAGGACACCACCCTGCTGCCCATCTCGCCCGACCTTCCGCAGATCGAGATCGTCATCGATGAGGGTGCCGAGGCTCTGGCGCACGCCAACAACCGGCGCGAGCCGGAAAAGCGGGAGCTGGCCGAACTCATCAAGGAAGTCATGCGCACCACCCGCGCGATGGGCATCCGGAAGGTCCTCACCGCTGTGGACGGCAACCTCAACACGATCGGAGACACTGTGGTCAAGCGGTTCTCCCCGCTGTCCCTCGCGCTGACCTCCGGCGAGAACTCCGGCCACAACGTGGGCAAGCTCTTCCCCAAGGTCCGCATCGACAGCAACCAGCTCAATGAGAAGGGCGCCGGCATCATCGGCGACAGCGGCGCCAACGGCTTCGCCCCCACCGAGTTCAAAGGCTGGAAATCTCTCCCGTCCATGGTGCGCCGCGTGGTGCTCGCCACCAACGACCGCCGCCCCACCCTGGATCAGGTCTCGGTGGAAGCGGCCGGGGCGGACTACCGCGAGCGGTGGAGCCCGGCGCGGGCAGGCTGGCTCGCCACAGCGGCCGAGGCCGTCAGGACCGGCGAGACCGACGACGGCCAGGCGCCCGGCGCGGCCGGAACAGCGACCGCTGTCCTGGACAAGCCCGAACCCCCGGCGGCCGGTGACGACAGCGGGCGTCGGCACAGGTCGCTGAACCTGTCCTACCAGCGCCAGGGACAGGGGGAAGACCCGGATGAACTCGCTGCCCGGTTCCTCGCCCAGATCGATCAGACCTACGGCACCACCGAGGAACCCGACCGCACCCGCCCCTCCGACCGCACGGACCGGGAACGGCCGCGGGGCCTCAACCTCTCCTACAGCCGCACCGAACCCCCCGAGACCAGCGACACCACCGATGGTGACAAGTCCGAGCGCGTACCGCCGCTGCTTCAGCGCGCGTATGACGCGGTGACGGCCGCGGGTGGGCGGATGCACACCGCCGACCTCGCCGAGCAACTCGGCCTCGGCTCCACCGAACTGGGCACCGAGCTGGGCCGCATCCTGCGCGCGGTCGGCGTCGAACGGCCCGGCAAAGGCACCGTCCGCGTCGGCAAGAGCGAACCGCGCACCGGCTACCTCGCCGAAACCCTCGCCGAAGCCATCCACCGCTACCGCAACGCACGGTAACCGGCACCCCTCCCACACGCAGACTCCCACACCCCCCACAACGACCCCCACAGACCCTGTGGGGGTCCCACACCCTGTGGGGGCCTGTGACCTGCATGTGGGGGCTGTGGGAGTCCCACACGGCCACCCACAAATCCGCCCCTCAGACGGATTCAGGCGGTCTCAATTCGCTTCCTCGAATCCCGTGGGACCCCCACACCCGCACAGCCTCACTCGTCACGTTCAGTAAGGAGCTGCCGTGATCGTCTCCCTGTCCACCGTGCTCATGCTCGGAGCCCTCCTGGCCCTCATGCTCCGCAACCGCCACCTCGGCCCCGGCGGCGCCACCATCGCGGCCCTCTTCGGCTTCTGCCTCGCCTCCACCGGCGCCGCCCCCACGATCAACGACGCCTTGCAGTCCCTCGCGGACTCCCTCAGCCGCATCGGCTGACACGCCCCGACCACCCGCGCATCAACCGGCCCCGGAGGTAGCTATGCAACCGCCTGACCCGCACCACACCATCCCCGGGCACATCGCCCCGCACATACCCGCCGACGTCTACCAGCGCGCACAGGCCACCGGACAGCCGGTCGTCATCGTCGTCAACGACACCACCCCGACCGGCTTCCCATGGCAGCGCGTCCTGATCCCGTTCGCCATTGCCGGAGCCGTCGTCGCCGGGGGCTGGGGACTGGCCGCCGCCCTGTGCTGGCTGATGGACGTCGCCGCCCACACCGCAACGGCCATCGCCGGGGCCGTCGCCGGACCCATCGGAGTCGGCGGCATCACCCTCAAGCTCTTCCAGACCAAGAACAAGTGAGAGGAGTGCCATGTGACTGGCAAACGCCACACTCGGGCCGTCTACCGCCAGGTCTACGTCTCCGTCGACGTCGACCGACCCATCGTCATTCAGGGATGCGACGAACGGGACCCTGAGCGCTTCGTGGCCGTGCACATGACCCGTCAAGAGATGGTCGCCGCCCGCGACAGTCTCACCGAGCTCATCGACAACCCACCCGACTGGCTCACCAGTTAAATCCGCCCGGGGCGACCGCCCCATCTCGCCAAAGACACGCGGTCGCCCCGGCCCAACCAGCCCATCAACAGACCTGTTGGAGGTATCCAGCATGACCCATGAAGCACGTTCCGCGCTGCTCCGCGCGGCCTTGGACGCTGCCGAGCGCGGCTGGGCGGTCTTCCCGCTCCGCCCCGGCACCAAGCGCCCGGTCCTGCACGGTGAGGCGGCCTGCGCCCGCACTGGTGAGTGCGCCGCCGGTCACCGCAAGTGGGAACAGCGCGCCACCACCGACCCCGGCCGCATCCGCGCCGCATGGTCGCGCGCCCCATTCAACGTCGGCATCGCCACCGGTCCCTCTGGGCTGGTCGTGGTCGACCTCGACGTGCCCAAGGACAAGAGCAGTTCGGACGCGCCTTGCGGCGCGACGACCTTTGCGGCGCTCTGCGAGCGCGCCGGACAGCCCGTGCCCACCACCTACCGCACCCGGACCGCGAGCGGTGGAACGCACCTGTACTTCACCACCCCGCCCGACGTTCGGCTGACCAACACTGCGGGCACCGTCGCGCCCCTGGTCGACACCCGCGCGTGGGGCGGGTATGTAGTCGCCGCAGGCAGCGTCATCCCCGGCGGACCGTATGAGGCCACAGACGGCTCTGTGACGGCTCCGCTGCCCGCGTGGCTGCTGCGGCTGCTCCAACCGGCTCCCGCCCGTCCTGTCGGGCCGCTCAAGCTCCCGGTGGTCAACGGGAGCCGTGCAGCACGCGCCGCGCTGGAGCAGGAGTGCGCGGTCGTCGCCGCAGCGCCGGACAAGCAGCGCAACATCACCCTGAACCGGTGCGCCTTCAAGGTGGGGCGCTTCGTCGCGTGGGGCGACATCCCCCGGCATGTGGTGGAGGACGCCTTCCAAGGGGAGGGAGAGGGGCGCGGACTCACCGCTGCCGAGTGCCGCGCCACGATCCGCAGCGCTCTGGACAGCTCTATCCGCAAAGCCCGGGCCCGGGATGCGGCATGAGCCCCCGATCCCATCCCCCCTTGGAAGGCCAGCCCGACAGCCCGACGGGCCCGCGCACCGCCGAACCGGCCCCGGCCACATCCGGCAATAGTGCGCCGAAAGTCGTCGGCCGTAAGGCCGTCCCTTCTGCTCTTCGCTCTGACGAGCAGAAGGGAGATGGCCGGTACCCGGTCGCGTGGCTCCACATCACCGCGCCGCCGGACTGGCGAGCGACGCCCACCGCCACCTCGAAATGCGCGTGCGGCCGCGACCGCAGCGCGGTCGGCCGACGCCGGGTGCTCGCCCTGATCGCCGACCACGAAGCCCACAAGACCGCTTGCCCGCTCCGCACTCCCCAGGAAGGGAGGACTGCCGCATGACCCCCACCACGCCCGCGCCGTCCATCGACGGGGCCGCCCTGCTCGATGAGGTCGAGCGGCACCACCGGCGCTTCAACGTCTTCCCCAGCGAGCACGCGTACGTGGCCGTCACGCTGTGGGACGCCCACGCGCACCTCATCAGCGCCTTCGACACCACCGCCAGGATCGCGTTCCTGTCCCCTGAGCCCGGGTCGGGGAAGTCCCGGGCTCTGGAGATCGTGGAGACGCTGGTGCCCAACCGGCTCGTGGCCGCGCACGCCACGGCCAACGCCATGTACCGAGCCGTCGGCGACACCGACAACCTGCCCACGGTCCTCTTCGATGAGGTAGACACCATCTTCGGCCCCAAGGCCGGAGACAACGAGTCCCTGCGGGGCTTCATCAACGCAGGACACCGCCGGGGCGTCGGCGTCCTGCGCTGCGTCGGCGAAGGGTCCAACCAGGAAGCGCACGAGTTCCAGACCTTCTGCGCCGTGGCCATGGCCGGACTCGGCTCGCTCCCGGACACAATCCTGACCCGCTCGGTCATCATCCGCATGCGCAAGCGCGCCCCCAACGAAAAGATCCAGTCCTACCGGCAGCGCATCCACGAGAAGCAGGGCCACGCCCTGCGGGACCGGCTCGCCAAGTGGGCCGACCAGGTGCGCGACCAGGTGGAGAACGCTTGGCCGGAGCTGCCCGAGGGCATCAGCGACCGGCCCGCGGACGTATGGGAGCCCCTGCTCGCCGTCGCCGACGCAGCAGGCAGCAACTGGCCCGAACGGGCCCGCGCCGCATGCCTCGAACTGGTCGCCGCGGCCAAGGAAGGCGACAAGGCGTCCGTAGGCGTGCAACTGCTCACCGACCTGCGGGACAAGGTGTTCTGCGGCGCGGACCGCATGCCCACCGCCGCGATCCTGGAATGCCTCCACGCGATCGAGGACGCCCCGTGGGGCGACATGGACGGCAACGGCAAGGAACTCACCCCCCGCGTGCTGTCCAAGATGCTTGGCGAGTACGTCACCGCGGCCAACAAGCCCATCCGGCCCCGCTCCATCCGCACCGCCGGTGGCGTGCCCAAGGGCTACTACGCCGAAGACCTCGCCGACGCCTGGCTTCGCTACTGCCCCCCGCCCCCGGAAAACTCCGCTACAGCCGCTACAGCCGCTACACCCCAGGTCAACGGTGGTGCAGATGCAGCGGAAGAGCTGCCAGGCATCCGCTACATCCCCGCTGGAACCGCTACGACGCCCACCGCTGCCCGCAGCGCATAGCGGCAGCAATCCGCTACATCCCGCGCATCCGCTACACAAAACAGGCCCCTGACCTGCTGCGTAGCGGATGTAGCGGATGTAGCGGATCCCCAGGAAGGGGGCGGGTGACTCTGCCCCCGACGTTGCAGAGGAGAGAACACCGGTGACCACCGCTACCCGGCCCGTCGCACCCCTCCTGTACACCCCTGAGGAAGCCGCCGTGGCGCTCCGTATGGGGCGCTCCACGGTCTACGAGCTGATGGCCGACGGGACGTTGAAGTACGTCAAGCGCGGTGGGTCACGCCGTATTCGCGTGGCCGACCTCGAAACCTTTGTGGCGAGCCTCGCCACCGCCAACTGAACACTGCTCAAACCGAGGTGGGCCGGTGAATCCGGCCCACCTCTCGTTTTGGAGGACTACGTGAGCCCCCGCAAGCTGAACATGGAATCGTCCATCTACGAGGGGAGCGACGGCTGGTGGCACGGCCGCGTCACCATGGGCGTCAAGAACGACGGGAGCCCGGACCGCCGCCACCGCCGCGCCAGGACCGAGGCGGCCGTACGCCGGAAGGTCAAGGAGCTGGAGAAGCTGCGGGACGAGGGGCGCGCGCCCGTCGCCGGGCGGAAGCCGACCGTCGCGGAGTGGATGACGACCTACCTGACCACGATCGCGAGCCTGAAGCTCAAGCCCCGCTCCCTGGACGACTACTGGTCGAAGACCCGCAACGACATCATCCCGGGACTCGGACAGCACCGTCTGGACAAGCTGGCTCCGGAGCACCTGGAGACGCTGTACGCGGCCATGCTCGAAGAGGGGCACGCACCCTCCCACGTGCTCAAGGTGCACCGCATCCTGTCGCGTGCGCTGAAGATCGCGCACCGGCGCCGGATCATCGTGGAGAACGTCGCGACGCTCGTGGACCCGCCGAGCGTCGATGAGACAGAGGCGAACCCGTTCACGACCGAAGAGGCCAAGGGGTTCCTGGAGGCCGCGGCCAAGCGGCCGAACTTCATGCGGTGGGCGGTCGGTGTCGGGATGGGGTTCCGGCAAGGGGAGACGCTGGGTCTCCGGTGGCGGTACGTCGACCTGGAGAACGAGCTGTTCCACCCCAAATGGCAGCTCCAGCGCCTCACCTGGCGTCACGGCTGTAAGGACCCGCACGCCTGTGGCGCCCGGCTGCACCGCTTCGAGCCGTGCCCGCCGGACTGCACGACGCACAAGACCTACAAGCGCGGTTGCCCCGAGCCATGCACGAAGACGTGCAACGCGCACGCGAGTGCCTGCCCCGAGCGGAAGGGCGGCGGGCTGGTCTTCACCAGGCCCAAGACGAAGAAGAGCCAAAACCCCGTGCCCATCCCGCCGCCGTTCATCCCCTACCTGCTCGCGCACAAGGCGCAGCAGGAGGAGATGCGGGCCGTCGCGGGCGACGAATGGGAGGAGCACGACGCCGTGTTCACGCGGCCGGACGGACGGCCGCTCGATCCCCGGGCCGACTGGGAGGAGTTCAAGGAGCTGCTGGAGGAAGCGGGCATCAGTGACCGGCGCCTGTACGACGGGAGCCGCCACACCGCGGGCACGATCCTGAACGAGCTGGGTGTGGACATGCCCACCATCATGGAGATCTTGCGGCACACCCAGATCAGCCAGACCCGGCGGTACGTGAAGGGTCGTTCCACTCTCTCGAAGGACGCCATGCGCCGCATGGGAGATGCCTTCATGCCCCAGCAGAAAGCCGCAACTGAGACCAGAACTGAGACCACCGACAGCCGCGCGACTCGCGCACGGCGTCGCCGACGTATCCGCTGATACGAAGAACCCCAGCTCAGACTCTGTCTGAGCTGGGGTTCCAGTGGAGCCGCCTAAGGGAATCGAACCCTTGACCTACGCATTACGAGTGCGTCGCTCTGGCCGACTGAGCTAAGGCGGCATGCTGCGGAGCCAGATTGGCAGCAGCAGCGTCGCCAAGTCTACACAGTTTCGAGGGGTGCTCCGTACGGGGCCGGGTGGGGCCCAGGCGGGCCGGGGCTGGTCAGCGGCAGCGGGTGTGGGGGGCGGGTGGGCGGCCGGTGAGGAGGTAGGTGTTGATCGCGTTGTCGATGCAGCTGCTGCCGCGGCCGTAGGCCGTATGGCCGTCACCGTCGTAGGTCAGGAGGGTGGCGGAGGAGAGCTGGGCGGCCAGGGCGCGGGCCCAGGGGTAGGGAGTGGCGGGGTCGCGGGTGGTGCCGACGACGACGATGGGGGCGGCGCCCTTGGCGTGCAGGGCGTGGGGAGTGCCGGTCGGGCGGACGGGCCAGTAGGCGCAGTTCAGGGCCGCCCAGGCGAGGGCACCGCCGAAGACGGGGGATGCCTTCTCGAAGGCGGGGAGGGACTTCTTGACCTCGGCGGGAGTGCGGAAGGCAGGGGGGAGGTCGAGGCAGTTGACGGCGGGGTTGGCGTACATGAGGTTGGCGTACGAGCCGTCGGTGTCGCGCTCGTAGTAGAGGTCGGCCAGGTTGAGCAGACCGCCGCCGTGGCCGCGCATCGCGGAGCGGAGGGCGGTGCGCAGCTGGGGCCAGGCGGTCTCGTCGTACATGGCGGAGATCACGCCCATGGTGGCGAGGGGCTCGCCCAGGGCGCGGGACTCGCCGGTGGGGACCGGGTGGGAGTCGAGGCGGGTGAAGAAGGCGCTGAGCCGGTCGCGGGCGGCGGCCACGGAGCCGGTGCCGAGGGGGCAGCCGGTGCGGCGTACGCAGTCCTCGGCGAAGGCGGTGAAGGCGGTTTCGAAACCGGCGGTCTGGTCGCGGTTGATGCGCCGGGAGGACAGCGTCGGGTCGAGGGCACCGTCGAGGACGAGACGGCCGACCCGGTGGGGGTAGAGGTCGGCGTAGGTCGCGCCGAGGAAGGTGCCGTAGGAGGCGCCGACGTAATGGAGCTTCCGGTCGCCCAGCGCGGCGCGCAGCACATCCATGTCGCGGGCCGCCTCCACCGTCGAGACATGGCGGAGGATCCGGCCGGAGCGGGCCGCGCAGCCGTGGGCGAACTTCTTGTAGGCGGCGACGAGACGATCGGTCTCCCCGCGGCCGTCGGGCGTCTGGTCGGTCTGGGTGAAGGTGTCCATCTGCTTGTTGCTCAGACAGGTGACCGGCTCGCTGTCGGCCACGCCCCGCGGGTCCATCGCCACCATGTCGTAGCGGGCGCGCACCCGGGTCGGGTAGCCCACGGCCGCGAAGCTCTGCAGATAGCCGACCGCGGAGCCGCCGGGGCCGCCGGGGTTCACCAGAAGCGAACCGAGGGAGCGGCCGGGGCCGGTCGCCTTCTTACGGGAGACGGCGAGCCTCAGATCCTGGCCGGTGCCGGGTCTCGCGTAGTCGAGCGGGGCCTTGAGCATGGCGCATTCGAAGTCCGCGCCGCCGCAGGGGCGCCAGCTCAGCGACTGCTCGTAGTACGGCCTCAGGGCGGCGGGGACGGCCTTCTTCGACATCGACGCGGCGGGCGGCGCGGAGGCGTCCGCGGAGCACCCGGAGGACAGCAGGGCGGCGGAGGCGAGGGCGGCGCCGAGGGTCCGGAGCGGGCGGCTGCTGTGCGGGCTGTTCATGGGCTGATCCCTCGGTTCGCGCGGTCGAGTCGCGGGATCGCACCGGTCGGATCATCCGGATCACGTCGAGCAAGGTGATCCGGGTGGCCAGGGTCGTCAGGGTGATCACCCTGATCGCTCGGATCCTGGAGATCGGGTCCTGGACATCAAACCCTGGAGATACGGCCGGTTTGCCCCCTTACGGAGGGTATCCGCCCGGACACGCTTCATGCGCCCGGGAGCGAACCCATACGGGTGACTCAGCCCGCCCGCAGCGCCATGGTCATCGCCTCGACCGCCAGCAGCGGCGCCACATTGCTGTCCAGCGCCTGACGGCATGCCGTGATCGCCTCGATCCGGCGCAGCGTCCGCTCGGGCTTCGAGCCCGAGGCGATCCGCTCCAGCGCGTCCCGTACATCGGTGTTGGCGAGCGCCACCTGGGAGCCGAGCTGGAGGGCCAGCACATCGCGGTAGAAGGCGATCAGATCGGTGAGCGCGAGGTCGAGGGTGTCACGCTGGGTGCGGGTGGCACGGCGCTTCTGGCGGTCCTGGAGATCCTTCATGGCCCCGGCCGTGCCGCGCGGCAGCCGCCCGCCCGTACCGGCGGCGGCGCCCAGGGCGGCGCGCAGCTCCTCGGTCTCCTTGACGTCGACCTCCTCCGCCACCTGCTTGGCGTCCTCGGCCGCCGCGTCGATCAGCTCCTGGGCCGCCTTGAGGCAGCCGCCCACGTCGTCGACGCGCAGTGGGAGCTTCAGGACGGCGGCGCGGCGGGCACGGGCCCGCTCGTCGGTGGCCAGTCGGCGGGCGCGGTCGATATGGCCCTGGGTGGCGCGGGCGGCGGAGGCGGCGAGCTCGGGGTCGATGCCGTCGCGCCGGACGAGGATGTCCGCGACGGCGTCCACCGGAGGCGTGCGGAGGGTGAGGAGGCGGCAGCGGGAGCGGATCGTGGGCAGCACGTCCTCCAGCGAGGGCGTGCACAGCAGCCATACGGTGCGCGGCGCGGGCTCCTCGACGGCCTTGAGGAGAACATTGCCCGCACCCTCGGTAAGGCGGTCGGCGTCCTCCATGACGATCACCTGCCACCGGCCACCGGCGGGCGACAGCTGGGCACGGCGGACGAGTTCCCGGGTCTCCTTGACGCCGATGGTGAGCATGTCCGTACGGACCACCTCCACATCGGCATGGGTGCCGACGAGGGCGGTGTGACAACCGTCGCAGAAGCCGCAGCCGGGGGCGCCGCCGAGCGCCCGGTCCGGGCTGACGCACTGCAGCGCGGCGGCGAAGGCGCGGGCCGCGGTGGCCCGGCCGGAGCCGGGCGGGCCGGTGAACAGCCAGGCGTGGGTCATCTTGGACGACGCCATGGGCTCCTCGGCGGGGGTCGCCTCGCCCGCCGCCGCGACCAGGGCGTCCGCGTCCCGCGCGGCAGCCGTCAGCTGGGCCGCTACTCGGTCCTGCCCGACCAGGTCGTCCCACACCGCCATGGCTGCCTCCGCCGTTCGTGCTTACGGCATCCCATTGTGGGCCACCCCACCGACAGCCGGGCACGCCGTCGACGACGGCGGCCGGCTGGGCGGACCGTCAGCGGGCCCCGTCGCCCCGTCGGCGGAGCCTCCGTCAGCGGGCCTCGTCGACGCCTGCCGTCAGCGGCTGCCCGCTACCGCCCTGCCGCCGGCGTCGCAACGTGTCACCCTGCCGTCGGCGGGCTTGTCCGTGACGTCCTCGCCGAGATACGCCTCGGCGTCGCGCTCGAGCTTCCACAGCACCCGCGCGAAGATCTCCTGCGCGGTGCAGCGCTTGCCGTCGACATCGCCGGTGACGGGGTCCCGCCACCAGTCCTCGCCCACGCGGCCGTCGGCGGGCTGCCGTCAGCAGAACCGGTCAAGCGCTCCCACGTCGCCGACCTGCCGTCAGCGACCACCCCGCCGCCGGCGCCCTGCCGTCACCGGTCTGCCGTCAGCGGCGTCGGCCGTCCTCGTCGTCGCGCGGGCCGAGCAGCTCGTCGGCCAGCGACGGGAGGTCGTCCAACGGAGTCTCCTCCGCCCACTCGGGACGGCGGCGGCGCGGACGCGGCGACTCCGCACCGCCCTGCGCCTGGCCCTGGTCATACCCCTGGCCCTGGCCGTGGCCGTACTGCGGCATCTCGCGCGTGCGCTCGTTCCCCTCGCCCTGGCCCCGCTCCTGCTCCTGCCGGAACAGCCACGGCGGGACCCGGTCCGCCGGGTCGGCGGACCGCTCGTCCCGTACGGGCGGCAGCACGGCCGTCTCTTCGGCCGTGTTCGTGGGCGGCTCGGCGGGCGGCTGGGGCAGGACGGCCGTCTCCTCGGCGTCCGGGCCGCCCCGGTGCTCCGGGCCGTCCTGGGGCCGTACGGGCGGCAGCACGGCGGTGTCGCCGGCGTCCGGGCGGTTCTGGGGAGGCACGGGCGGCAGCACCGTGGTCTCGTCAGCGTCCGGCCCAGCGGCGGGACGGTCGGGGGTGGGGTAGCCAGTGGCGGGACGGCCGGAGCCGCCCTCGCCGACGTACTCGGCCCACGGGTCGAACCGCGGCGTCTGGACCGTCTTCGTCGAGTCCGGGTCGCCGGAGGCGGGGCCCGCCGCGTCCCGGGCACCGCCCGTGTCCTGGGAGCCGTCCGCGCCCCGGGGCCCGTCCGCGTCGTGGGGCGGCGGGGCCGGGGTCTCGGTCTCCACGGTCGGCGCCTCGGCTCCGGAGGAGGCCGCCGCATCCGCCGCGTCCGCCGCCAGCCGCGCCTGCTCCGCCCGCAGCAGCGCCTCCTCGGCCTTGCGCTGCTCCTCCTGGCGGCGGGCCTCGGCCTCGGCCCGCCGCAGTGCCTCCGCCTCCGCCTCCAGGCGGCGCCGCTCTTCGTCGGCGGCGCGGGCGCGGTCCTCGGCCTCGATGCGCCTACGGTCCTCCTCGGCCCTGCGGCGCGCGTCCTCGGCCCGCTGACGGGCCGCCTCCGCCTGCCGCTCGGCCTCGCGCTGGCGGGCCTCCTCCAGCTCGCGGCGCTTGCGCTCCTCCTCCTCGGCGCGTGCCTTGGCGAGCGCCTCCTGGCGCTCGCGCTCCAGCCGCTCCTCCTCGGCCTTGCGTGCGGCCTCTTCCTCGGCGCGGCGGCGGGCCTCCTCCTCGGCGGCCTTACGGGCCTCCTCCTGGGCCTTCACCTCCGCGTCGGACAGCGGCAGCATCTGGTCCAGGCGGTGGCGCACCACCGAGGTGACCGCCTCCGGCAGCTGCCCGGCGTCGACGACGAGGTAGCGGGCCGGGTCGGCGGCGGCGAGGGCCAGGAATCCGGCCCGTACCCGCTGGTGGAACTCGGCGGGCTCGGACTCGAGCCGGTCCGGGGCCTCGGTGAAGCGCTCACGGGCGGTCTCCGGCGAGACGTCCAGCAGCACCGTCAGATGCGGCACCAGGCCGTTTGTCGCCCAACGCGAGATACGGGCGATCTCGGTCGCGGCGAGGTCGCGCCCAGCGCCCTGGTAGGCCACGGACGAGTCGATGTAGCGGTCGGAGATGACGACCGCGCCGCGCTCCAGCGCCGGGCGGACCACGGTGTCGACGTGCTCGGCGCGGTCCGCCGCGTACAACAGCGCCTCGGCGCGGTGCGAGATCCCGGCGGACGAGACGTCGAGCAGGATCGAGCGGAGCCGCTTGCCGATCGCGGTCGCGCCCGGCTCACGGGTCACCACGACCTCGTGGCCCTTGGCCCTTATCCACTCGGCCAGCGCCTCCACCTGCGTGGACTTGCCCGAGCCGTCGCCGCCCTCGATGGCGATGAAGAAACCGGTGGCGGTCGGGGCCTCGTCCGCGCCCCTGCCGCCGAGCAGCGCCTCGCGCAGATCGCGCCGCAGCGGCACTCCCTGCCGGTCGTCGGTCCGGCCGAGGACCAGCGCGGCGACGGGCAGCAGCAGCGCGCCCACCAGCATCAGGGTGAAGGCCGCGCCGCCGTGGGCGAAGACGAAATCGCCGCTGCCGAGCCGGTGCGGTCCGATGACGGCGGCGAGCAGCGGCGCGACGACCGCGCCGAATCCGACGCTGACACGGACGACGGCCTGCAGATGCGCGGTCATCCGGGGCCGGCGGGTCTCCTCGGACTCCTGGTCCAGGAGGGCGTGGCCGGTGTGGGCGGCGATCCCGGCCAGCACGCCCGCGACCAGGGCGATCAGCACGACGGTGGTCGTGTCGTGCACCAGGCCCACCGTGAGCAGCGCGAGCCCGGTCAGCGCGACCGACAGCGCCAGCAGCCTGCGCCGCGACAGACCCGGGAGGAACTTCGGGGCCCAGCGGATGCCCAGGGCCGGACCACCGGCCAGCACGAGGGCGAGCAGCGCGAAGGCGACCGGCCCGCCACCGAGGTCCATGGCCTGCAACGGGGCGACGCCCACCGCCGCGGCGATCGCGCCTGCCACCCCGGCGCAGGCGAGCACCAGCAGCGGAACGGCACCGGTGCGGCCCTTGTCGGCGCCGGTACCGGAGGTGGCACGGGGCCGGCGCAGCCCCTCCAGGGGGGAGCGGGTGCGGCTGGTCTGCGCGCCGGGCAGTTCGAGGAAGATAAGGATCGAGATCGACGCGGCGAAGAGTCCGGCGCCGACGTACGAGCCGAGGGCGGCCTGGTGGGTGTGGAACCACTCCACGCCGGTGCCCAGCAGCCTGCCGATGAGGGTGACGACGAGCAGCCCGGCGGCGGCGATCGGCAGCGTCAGGAAGTTCGTACGGAGCGAGAGCCGGCGCAGCGCGTCCAGGTGGTCGGGCAGCGGGCGCACGGCCGCGCCCTCGGCGGGCGGTGCCGGGAGCAGCGAGGGCGCCGCGCCGTCCTTGGCGACGGTCCAGAAGCGTTCCGCGACGCCGACGACGAAGGTCGTGATGAGCAGCCAGGCGACGGCGTCGGCCGGGGCCCAGTCGATCCACAGCGGCGCGATGAGGAGCAACACCAGCCGCAGACCGTCCGCACCGACCATGGTCCAGCGGCGGTCCAGCGGACCGGAGGGGCCGATCAGCGCGGCGAGCGGCCCGAGCAGCACCGCGCCGAACAGCACGGTCGCCAGGAGCCGTATGCCCAGCACCACCGCGACCGCGAAGGCCGCGCCGCGATACCCGCCGCCGAAGGAGTCGGCGGCCACGGACGCCTGCAGCGTCAGCAGCACCAGCACCAGCACGGCGAGCGCGTCCCCCGCGCCGCCGACGAGTTGGGCGCTCCAGAGCCGTCGCAGCGGCTGATAGCGCAGCAGGGCTCGTACGGCCCGCTCGCGGGAGTCCGCGGCAAGGGCACCGGAAGTGGCGGTCACGTCCGTTGGCTGCTCTCGCGTCATCCCGCCAGCCTATCCGGATCACATGAATCCACGGCCCCCCGGCCGAACAAACGGACGGTGAGCCGTGGATGGCGCGGGGATTGCTCCGCCTTGCTCCGCTTTCCTACTCGGCGTTGGCCGACGACTTCTTGGCCGCTGCCGTCTTCTTGGCGGCGGTCTTCGCGGTCGTCTTCTTGGCGGCCGTCTTCTTCGTCGCGGTCTTCTTGGCGGCCGTCTTGGTCGCCGTCGTCTTCTTGGCCGCGGTCTTCTTCGCCGCCGTCTTCTTGGCGGTCTTCTTCGCCGGGCCCTTGGCGCGCTTCTCGGCGAGCAGCTCGAAGCCGCGCTCGGGCGTGATGGTCTCCACGTCGTCGTCGCGGCGCAGCGTCGCGTTGGTCTCGCCGTCCGTGACGTACGGGCCGAAGCGGCCGTCCTTCACCACCACGGGCCGCTCGCTGACCGGGTCGGTGCCCAGCTCCTTCAGCGGCGGCTTGGCCGCGGCCCGGCCACGCTGCTTGGGCTGGGCGTAGATCGCCAGCGCCTGCTCGAGCGTGATGGTGAAGAGCTGCTCCTCGCTCTCCAGCGACCGCGAGTCCGTGCCCTTCTTCAGGTACGGGCCGTAGCGGCCGTTCTGCGCGGTGATCTCCACACCCTCGGGGTCGGCGCCGACCACCCGCGGCAGCGACATCAGCTTGAGCGCGTCCTCCAGGGTCACCGTGTCCAGGGACATCGACTTGAGGAGGGACGCGGTGCGCGGCTTGACGGCGTTCTTACCGCTCTTGGGGGTGTCCTCGGGGAGCACCTCGGTGACATACGGGCCGTAGCGGCCGTCCTTGGCCACGATCATGCGACCGGTCTCGGGGTCGGGGCCCAGCTCGAACTCACCGCTCGGCTTGGCGAGCAGTTCCTCCGCGTACTCCACGGTCAGCTCGTCCGGCGGCATGTCGTCGGGGACGTCGGCGCGCCGGCCGGTGCCGCCCTCGATCTCCGTCGGGCGCTCGACGTACGGCCCGTAGCGGCCGACGCGCAGCACGATGCCGTCGCCCACGGGGAAGGACGAGATCTCCCGGGCGTCGATCGCACCCAGGTCGGTGACCAGCTCCTTGAGGCCGCCGAGGTGATCGCCGTCGCCGTTCCCGGCCTCGGCGGCGCCGGCCTGCGCGCCCTCGCCGAAGTAGAAGCGCTTCAGCCACGGCACGGCCTCGGCCTCGCCGCGCGCGATGCGGTCGAGATCGTCCTCCATCTTGGCGGTGAAGTCGTAGTCGACCAGCCGGCCGAAGTGCTTCTCCAGCAGGTTGACCACGGCGAAGCTCAGGAAGGAGGGCACGAGCGCGGTGCCCTTCTTGAAGACATAGCCGCGGTCGAGGATGGTGCCCAGGATCGTGGCGTAGGTCGAGGGGCGGCCGATCTCGCGCTCTTCGAGCTCCTTGACCAGCGACGCCTCGGTGTAGCGGGCCGGGGGCTTGGTCGCGTGGCCGTCGGCGGTGATCTCCTCGGCGGAGAGCCGGTCGCCCTCGGTGACCTGCGGCAGCCGGCGCTCGCGGTCGTCGAGCTCGGCGTTCGGGTCGTCGGCGCCCTCCACGTATGCCTTCATGAAGCCGTGGAAGGTGATCGTCTTACCGGAGGCGGAGAACTCGGCGTCCCGGCCGTCGCTCGCCTGCCCGGCGATCTTGACGGTGACCGAGTTGCCGATCGCGTCCTTCATCTGGGAGGCGACGGTCCGCTTCCAGATCAGCTCGTAGAGCCGGAACTGGTCGCCCGTAAGGCCGGTCTCCGCCGGGGTGCGGAAACGGTCTCCCGAGGGGCGGATGGCCTCGTGCGCCTCCTGGGCGTTCTTGACCTTGCCCGCGTAGGTGCGCGGCTTGTCGGGCAGGTAGTCGGCGCCGTACAACTGCGTGACCTGCGCCCGGGCCGCCGTGACCGCCGTGTCCGACAGGACGGTGGAGTCCGTACGCATATAGGTGATGTAGCCGTTCTCATACAGCTTCTGCGCGACCTGCATGGTGGCCTTGGCCCCGAAGCCCAGCTTGCGGCTGGCCTCCTGCTGCAGGGTCGTCGTGCGGAAGGGCGCGTACGGCGAGCGTCGGTACGGCTTGGACTCGACCGAGCGCACCGTGAAGGCGGTGTCGGCGAGGGCCGTGGCCAGGGAGCGGGCGCCGGCCTCGTCCAGGTGCAGGACGTTGACGCCGTCCTTGAGCTGCCCGAGCGAGGTGAAATCGCGCCCCTGGGCGACCCGGAGGCCGTCGACGGCCGTAAGGCGGGCACCAAAGGTGCCGGGGTCGCTGACGTCACCGGCCCGGCCGGTGGCGAAGGTGCCGGTGAGGTCCCAGTACTCGGCGGAGCGGAAGGCGATGCGCTCGCGCTCCCGCTCGACGACGAGACGGGTGGCGACGGACTGGACCCGGCCCGCGGACAGGCCGCGCATGACCTTCTTCCACAGGACCGGCGAGACCTCGTAGCCGTAGAGGCGGTCGAGGATGCGGCGGGTCTCCTGGGCGTCCACCAGGCGCTGGTTCAGCTCGCGCGGGTTGGCCACGGCGGCCCGGATGGCGTCCTTGGTGATCTCGTGGAAGACCATCCGGCGCACCGGGACCTTGGGCTTGAGGACCTCCTGGAGGTGCCAGGCGATGGCCTCGCCCTCGCGGTCCTCATCGGTGGCCAGGAAGAGCTCGTCGGAGTCGGCGAGCAGCTCCTTGAGCTTCTTGACCTGGCTCTTCTTGTCGGAGTTGACCACATAGACGGGCTGGAAGTCGTGCTCGACGTCCACGCCGAGCCGCCGGACCTCGCCGGTGTACTTGTCGGGGACCTCGGCCGCACCGTTCGGCAGGTCCCGGATGTGCCCGACGCTGGCCTCGACCACGTAGCCCGGGCCGAGGTAGCCCTTAATCGTCTTCGCCTTGGCAGGCGACTCGACGATGACGAGTCGGCGGCCGCCCTGTGCGGTCTCGCTGGTGGTCGGGGACAACTTGGCTCTTCTCTCCGGTCGACGCTCGGTGAACGGGCAGTGCCGTGTGGGTAACGCTCACACGGCCTCCCTCTACGGTGACGCTGCGGAGTGTGACGGTACATCCCGCCCCCGTGTCAAACGGAAAAAGCCCGCAACGCCACTCGAACGGTAACCCGACAACCGACCTGTCTGCCGCCCGGACCGGCACGAGGCAGCACGGAAGGCCCTGTCAGGCGTAACCGAGGCAGGTGATTCCGCCGCCGAGCGCGGCGACGCCGAAGAGAAGGGAGAGCGCCGCGGAAGCGACAGGACTCACACCATGGGCCACCGGTGCGCGCAGCCTCAGCCGCGCCGCCGTCCACAGCAGCAGCGCGGCGCCGAACAACACGAATGCCGTTCCGGCGAAGATCGCAGGTCCGCTCTCCATGACGGGAGCGTGGCACGCACGGGAGGCGTGAGCGCGAACCCCGGGTGAACGGCGCGCGTCGCCTCGTACGGCCCGTCTGGGCCCATCTCCTCGTCCCCGCCCGTCCGCGCCGGTCCGCGTCCGCCAGCGCCCCTCCGTGCCTGTCCGTACCCGTCCGCGCCTGTCCCGGGCGGCCTCTGCACCTGTCCCGGGCGGCCCCTGCAGCTGTCCGGGCGGCCCCTGCAGCTGTCCGGGCGGCCCCTGCAGCAGCTTCCTGCCATACGGGGGCGCGGGGGAGGGTGCTGTACCACCGGCGTACGCCCCCAGCGCCCGGACGGACGTGCTCTGCCGCGCCTCTACGCCCTCATCGCGCCTCTATGCCGTCGTCGCCGACCGGCCGCAGAAATCCCTGCTCGACCAGGTGCCGGATGGACTGCGGGGTGCGGTCGCGCAGCACCACCTGGTCCTCCCCGAGCAGCTGGGCGATGGCGTCCAGGATCCGGCCCGCGCTCAGTGTGCCGTCGCACACACCCGCGAAGCCGGCCCCGACCGTGTCCACCGTCGTCGCGCGCCGCATCCCCCGGTACTGCCTGAGCACCACGTGCTCGGGGTCCTCGGCCCCGGGCGGGCCCACCTGTTCCTGGACGACCTCGTCCGCCAGCCGGAAGCTGGCGGTCAGCAGCGCCGCGTCGTCATGCGTGCGCAGGAAGTCCTGCCGGTCGAAATGGGCCATGGCCTCGCCCCCCAGCGGCTGCTCGACCGGATGGGGCCACTCCTCCACGGTCACCGAGGGCCGGTCGGCGCCGGACTTGCGCAGGGTGATCCAGCCGAAGCCGACGGCCTTGGTCTTCCGCGCCTCGAATTCGTCCAGCCACGCGTCGTAGCGCGCCGCGTACGCCTCGGGGCCGGCCAGATGCTCACCGGCGTCGCGCAGCCACAGCTCGGTGTACTGGGTGACGTCCTGCACCTCGCGCTGCACGATCCACGCGTCACAGCCGGACGGGACCCAGGAGGCCACCCGCTCGCGCCAGTCCTCCCCCTCGATGTGCTGCCAGTTCGCCAGCAGCTGACACCAGCCGCCGTCGGTGAGGTGCCCCGCGGACTGCTGGACGAGCGTGCGGCACAGGTCGTCCCCGGACATCCCGCCCTCCCGGTAGACCAGCTCGCTGCCCTCCGGGGAGCGGGGGGAGATCACAAAGGGCGGGTTGGAGACGATCAGGTCGTACGTCTCGTCCCCGACCGGCTCGAACAGCGACCCCTCCCGCAGATCCGGCTCCGGCGCCCCGGACAGGGCAAGGGTCAGCCGGGCGATCGCCAGGGCGCGCGGATTGCGGTCCGTGGCGGTGACGCGGGTGGCGTGGCGGCCCGCGTGCAGCGCCTGGATACCGGAGCCGGTGCCGAGGTCCAGGACCCGGCCCACGGGCGCGGGCACGGTGAGACCGGCGAGCGTGGTGGACGCGCCGCCCACCCCGAGGACGAGCCGGGAGCGGTCCTCACGGCCGCGCGCGCCGCCCGGGCCGCCGATCCCTCCGGCGCCGCCGACCGCGCAGCCCAGGTCGGAGACGATCCACCACTCCTGGCCCTCGGGGCCGCCGTAAGGCCGCACATCCACGCTCGCGCGCACCTCGTCGCCCTCGCGCACCACCCAGCCGTCGGCGAGGCAGTCCTCGGCCGGCAGGGCCGCGGCCGCCCGCCCGTACGCCACGGGGCGCTGCAGCAGAAAGAGCCGCACCAGGGTCTCCAGCGGGCCGCTCTCGCCCCGGGTGACGCGCAGCGCCGGGACGGTCTCGCCGCGCGCCAGGGCCGCGTAGGCGGACGAGCCGAGCAGATCCAGCAGACCATCGGCGGTGAAGGAGGCGGCCGACAGCGCCTCACGAAGGCGGGCGGTGCGCTCGGGGTCGGCGACGGGGAGGCGGAACGGAGGCTGGTGCGTACTCACACCCCCATTGTCGGGGCAACCACCGACAGCGGGCGACGACAGTCGGCATCGGGACGACATCGCCCGCGTCGGCCAGGCTGACGAGCCGACAAAGGGATCGCGAGGCGGCGGCGTTGGCCTCTGGCGGCAGAACCGGGGCGGTTCCTGGGCGGCCCTGGGCAGCCCGTCAGGACTGCGCCGTGGCGCCGCCGGTCGTCTTCGGCTTCTGGCAGCCGGACTGCTTGGCCATCGCCGAGCCGACCTTTCCTTCCTGCAGCTTCTGCAGGGCCTGGTCACCCGACTTGCTGAGCTTGTCGAGCTCGTCGGCGACGCCCTTCAGCCCCTGGGCGAACTTGGACTTGTCCGAGGTGTCCAGCTTGTCGACGGACGTCTTCAGCTTCGTGTACGCCCCCGAGGTGGCGTTGAGCTCCTTGACCGCCAGCTGCTGGGTCTTGTCGCCGTTGTCGACGGGCGGGGGGCCCGCCTTGTCCACGGCCTTGGCGAGTGCCGCGTAGGACTCGGAGATCTCCTGGAACGCCTTGGAGTCCGTCTGCTGCAGCTTCTTGGAGTCCTGCTCGTCGGCGGCACCCTGGATCGCGGTGTTGGCGCCCTGAATCTTCTTCAGCTGAGGCTGCACCTCGTCACAGACCGACTTGGCCCAGTCGTTGACCTTCTTGTCCTCGTCGCCGCCCCCGCAGCCGGTCAGCGCCAGTACGAGTGCCGCACCGCCGGACAGTGCAGCCACAAGCTTCTTGTTCACCGGATTGGTCCCTTCCATGGCTCTCGGCCCCGGAACATACACGTCCATCCGGCGAGGCCCACTCAGCGAGCGCCCCGTATGGATCCTTTTGCAGTCATTTGCACCCCGCCCGTTGTGGACATGGCCTCATCGAGCGGACGGGACACCCCGGACAGGGACACGGGCGGACGATGTGCTGTCGCACATCGCCCGCCCGCATGTCGCAGGGGCTTTCCCGGCCCCCTGGCCCCTTCCGGGGCTAGGACACCACCGCCGCGTCGGCTGACTTCGCCACGCGCTCGGAGTTGTCTTCGTCACCTACGACGATTCCGCGCCGCTTGGAGATGTAGACCGCAGCCACGATGATCGCGACGGCGAGCCCGGCGACGACCGCACGCAGCCCAGGGCTGGCGTTGCCCCCGTAGGAGAACTTCACCACCGCGGGGGCGATCAGCAGTGCCACCAGGTTCATCACCTTCAGCAGCGGGTTGATCGCGGGGCCCGCGGTGTCCTTGAAGGGATCGCCGATCGTGTCGCCGATCACCGTCGCGGCATGCGCCTCGCTCCCCTTACCGCCGTGATGACCGTCCTCGACCAACTTCTTGGCGTTGTCCCAGGCACCGCCGGAGTTGGCGAGGAAGACGGCCATCAGTGTGCCGGTGCCGATCGCGCCCGCCAGGAAGGAGCCGAGCGCGCCGACCCCGAAGGTGAAGCCGACGGCGATCGGCGCCAGGACGGCGAGCAGACCCGGTGTGGCCAGCTCGCGCAGCGCGTCCTTGGTGCAGATGTCGACGACCCGGCCATATTCGGGCTTCTCGCTGTAGTTCATGATCCCGGGCTTCTCGCGGAACTGCCGCCGCACCTCGAAGACCACCGCTCCGGCCGATCGCGACACCGCGTTGATCGCCAGCCCGGAGAAGAGGAAGACGACGGCGGCGCCGAGGACGAGGCCCACGAGGTTGTTGGGCTGCGAGATGTCCAGGCTCAGATTCATCTCCCCGGCCACGGAGGTGTGCACATCGCTCACGGCCTCCGCGATGGCGTCGCGGTACGAGCCGAAGAGCGCGGCCGCGGCGAGCACCGCCGTCGCGATGGCGATGCCCTTGGTGATCGCCTTGGTGGTGTTGCCGACCGCGTCGAGGTCGGTGAGCACCTGCGCGCCCGCGCCCTCGACATCGCCGGACATCTCCGCGATGCCCTGGGCGTTGTCGGAGACCGGACCGAAGGTGTCCATGGCGACGATCACACCGACCGTGGTGAGCAGGCCGGTACCGGCGAGCGCGACGGCGAACAGCGCCAGCATGATCGAGGTGCCGCCGAGCAGGAAGGCACCGTAGACGCTCAGCCCGATCAGCACCGCCGAGTAGACGGCCGACTCCAGACCGAGCGAGATGCCGGAGAGCACGACCGTGGCCGGGCCGGTCAGCGAGGTCTTGCCGACGTCCCGCACGGGACGCCGGGTGGTCTCGGTGAAGTAGCCCGTGAGCTGCTGGATGAGCGCGGCCAGCACGATGCCGATGGCGACGGCGACGAGCGCGAGGACCCGCGGGTCACCGCTGTGGCCGAGGATCTCGCGGTTGGTGACGCCGTCGAGATCCGCGTAGCTGGACGGCAGATAGATGAAGACCGCGACCGCCACCAGTGCCATCGAGATCAGGGCGGAGATGAAGAAGCCGCGGTTGATAGCGCTCATTCCGCTGCGGTCGGCGCGGCGCGGGGACACGGCGAAGATCCCGATCATGGCGGTGACCACGCCGATGGCCGGAACGAGCAGCGGAAAGACGAGCCCGGCGTCGCCGAAGGCCGCCTTGCCGAGGATCAGCGCGGCGACCAGGGTGACGGCGTACGACTCGAAGAGGTCGGCGGCCATACCGGCGCAGTCACCGACGTTGTCGCCAACGTTGTCCGCGATGGTGGCGGCGTTGCGCGGGTCGTCCTCGGGGATGCCCTTCTCGACCTTGCCGACGAGGTCGGCGCCGACGTCGGCGGCCTTGGTGAAGATGCCACCGCCGACCCTCATGAACATCGCGATCAGCGCGGCGCCGAGCCCGAAGCCTTCCAGCACCTTGGGCGCGTCGGCCGCGTAGACCAGCACCACGCAGGAGGCGCCCAGCAGTCCGAGGCCCACGGTGAACATGCCCACCACACCGCCGGTACGGAAAGCGATCTTCATCGCCTTGTGCGAGACGGCCGTGAGATCCACGCTCGGCTTACCGGGTGCGGAAGCGGCCGAATCGCCATTGACGGGTGTGGTGGGGGGCTCGGGGGTGGCCTCACGGGCGGCGGCGGCGACGCGCACATTGCTGCGCACCGCGAGCCACATCCCGATATAGCCGGTGGCGGCCGAGAATGCCGCACCGATCAGAAAGAACACCGAACGCCCGATGCGCTGCGGCCAGTCGTCCGCCGGCAACAGCATGAGCAGGAAGAACACCACCACGGCGAATCCACCGAGGGTGCGCAGCTGCCGGGCCAGATAGGCATTGGCGCCTTCCTGAACGGCCTCGGCGATCTTCTTCATACTGTCCGTGCCCTCGCCCGCCGCGAGGACTTGTCGTACCAGCACCACCGCGACCGCGAGCGCCGCGACCGCGACGGCGGCGATCACCAGCACGATCACACGGTTGTCGTCGGTCAGCTCTGCGGCGGCCAGGGTTGGGGTGAGGTCCAGCTGATGAGGGGTGAGAGGCCCCGCCATTCGTCCTCCTTGACGTTTGGCACATGGGCGCGCAGCAGTTCTGCGACCGCAGAAGAGCCGCCGCGCTCAGGCGTCCTGAGCTCGAGATGTGGACGGATTGTAGGGAGCGTCACACGATCAAAACAGGGCGCCGGAATGGGAATTCGCCCGCACCAGCGAAGATCAATTGGTTTGGCGGTATGAATTCCTTCGGAAGAAGGAAGGTCGACAATTTACTGACGGATGTAAAATGATCTCTATAAATGATCTATATAAATGATCTGACGGCAGTCTTGCGTCGCCGGTAAAAGCGCTGTTCAGAGCCTAAGCCAGAGATCGAAAAAGCGCGCGCCGAGAGGTGCGCCGGGGCCATGCCGCCAACCGGGCGCGGGCATGCCAAAAGCCAGACCGGCGATCATGAGACGGCCGGTCCGGAGGGTTCCAGCGGGCCTTGCGGGTCGGGAGAGGGATGACGGACAGATGACCCTCACGAGGGACCCAGTTCGGCGATCAGGACGAGCGAGGCCACTCCCGGCCCCGAGCCGGGGTTGAGAGGGCGTGCCCGGCGCAAGCAGGACGCAGCCTGTGCGAACAGAACTCAATCCGGCGCGAGCGGAGCCCGAACCGAAGAGCACGACGCAGCCGGACGTGGCAGGACCCGAACCGGCTGGGGCAAGAACCAGCCCACTGCGAGCAGGACCGACCAACGGGAGCAGGACACAACCCACCGCGAGCAGAACACAGCCCACTGCGAGCAGTACCCGGCACGCTGGGGCAGGGCCCGGCGCGGTGGGGGCTTAGGACACCAGAGGCTGGGGTGACGTCGGCCAGCTCATCCGGATCACTCCACCGGATTCGCTGGTCGTCACCTCGACATCGTCGACGAGCCCGCTGATGACGGCGAGACCCATCTCGTCCTCGCCCTCGGCCTCGTCGTCCATCTCCGGATGGGAGCCGGACGCCAGGGCCGCCGAGGTCGGGGATTCGTCACCGACCTCGATGGAGAACTTCTTCTCCTCCTCGGTCAGCGACACCCGCACCGGTGCCTCCACCCCATTGCTCAGGTGGAGCCCGACCGCACGCGTGCACGCCTCGCCGACCGCGAGCCGCACCTCGTCGAGCACGGCCTCATCCACCCCCGCCCGACGCGCCACGGCGGCCGCGACAAGACGAGCGGTCCTGACGTGCTCAGGCAGCGCGCTGAAGCGGAGTTCGACGGTGGCCATGCCATCCCCCTCGGGCGTATGGGCGTGCTTGTCGGGAGGGCCGGGCGTACACCGCCCGGAACCCCCTTCTGTATCTTCCTTCGGCGATCTTGTCAGTCGGTCGCCGCGACAGCGTCCTCGACCGAGGTGTGAATCGGGAACACCTTGGTCAGGCCGGTGATGCGGAAGATCTTCAGAATGCGCTCCTGGTTGCAAACCAGGCGCAGCGAGCCCTCGTGGGCCCGCACTCGCTTGAGCCCGCCGACGAGCACGCCGAGTCCGGTGGAGTCGAGAAAGTCGACGCCCTCCATGTCGACGACCAGGTGGTAGTTGCCGTCGTTGACAAGCTCGACCAGCTGCTCGCGCAGCTTGGGCGCGGTGTATACATCAATCTCGCCACCGACCTCGACGACCGTGCGGTCGTCGACGGTCCGAGTCGACAGGGACAGGTCCACGGATCCTCCAGCACCTTGCATCGAGCGGTCGCCCCCCATGGATCGGCAGCCGCGATGGCATTCAATCACTTACCAGCAGGCGTGCACGACGCCTTGAGACCATTGTCCGTCAGACCAGTGACACACTCGGTGTCGATGGCCCACGACCAAATCCCGCGGCAGGCGGGCATACGCCCCTCACCCCGGGCCGTCCTCGGTCGGCTGAGCACCGGGGCGGGCCGGGGCGCGCGCATCACTCATACGGAGCACTTGCCCCCGCGTCCGGGAACCCATGCCGACTGGCCCTCGGCGATCCGGCCGGAGGTGATCAACGCCATTCGCGCGGCCGGCATCGATCGCCCGTGGGCCCACCAGGCGCGTACGGCCGAACACGCGCTGCGCGGGGATTCCGTGGTCGTGGCCACCGGAACCGCCTCCGGCAAGTCCCTCGCCTATCTGGCCCCCGTCCTCAGCACCCTGCTGGATGGCTCGGAGGAGCCCAACGGGCGGGGGACGACCGCCCTGTACCTCTCCCCCACCAAGGCGCTGGCCGCCGACCAGCGCCGCGCGGTGGCCGGCCTCACCGCCCCGCTGGGCACCGGCGTCCGGGCGGCGGTCTACGACGGCGACACGCCCGTGGAGGAGCGCGAGTGGGTACGCCAGTACGCGAACTATGTGCTCACCAACCCCGACATGCTCCACCGCGGCATCCTGCCCGGCCATCCCAGATGGTCCTCCTTCCTGCGCGCGCTGCGCTATGTGGTGATCGACGAATGCCACACCTACCGGGGTGTCTTCGGCTCCCATGTGGCCCAGGTGCTGCGCAGGCTGCGCCGCGTCTGCGCGCGCTACGGCTCCTCGCCCGTGTTCCTGCTCGCCTCGGCCACCGCCTCCGATCCGGCGGTCGCCGCGAGCCGGCTGACCGGCGTGCCCGTCGTGGAGATCACCGAGGACGGCTCGCCCCGCGGCGAGGTCGTCTTCGCCCTCTGGGAGCCGCCGCTGACCGAACTCCACGGCGAGCAGGGCGCCCCTGTGCGCCGCACGGCCACGGCCGAGTCCGCGGACCTGCTCACCGACCTGGCCGTCCAGGGCGTCCGTACGGTCACCTTCGTGCGCTCCCGGCGGGGCGCGGAGCTCATCGCGCTCATCGCCCAGGAGCGGCTCGCCGAGGTGGACCGCTCGCTGCCGGACCGGATCGCCGCCTATCGCGGCGGCTATCTCCCCGAGGAGCGCCGCGCCCTGGAGAGGGCCCTGCACTCCGGTGAGCTGCTGGGGCTCGCCGCCACCACCGCCCTGGAACTGGGGATGGACATCGCCGGGCTGGACGCCGTGGTCGTGGCGGGCTACCCCGGCACCCGCGCCTCCCTGTGGCAGCAGGCGGGGCGGGCCGGGCGCACCGGCGAAGGGGCCCTGGCGATCCTGGTCGCCCGGGACGACCCGCTGGACACCTATCTCGTCCACCATCCGGACGCCCTCTTCCGGCAGCCGGTGGAGTCCACCGTCCTGGACCCGGACAACCCCTACGTCCTCGCGCCGCATCTGTGCGCGGCCGCGGCGGAGCTTCCGCTCACCGAGTCGGACCTGGAGCTCTTCGGCCCCGCCACCGAGGAGCTGATGCCGCAGCTGGAGCAGCGCAAGCTGCTGCGGCGCCGGGCGACCGCCTGGCACTGGACCCGCCGTGAGCGTGCCGCCGACCTCACCGACATCCGCGGGGCGGGTGGCAGCCCGGTCCAGGTCGTGGAGGCGGCCACCGGGCGACTGCTGGGCACTGTGGACGCCGCGGCGGCCCACACCACCGTCCACGAGGGCGCCGTCCACCTCCATCAGGGCCGGAGCTATCTCGTCAGACAGCTCGACCTCGACGACTCGGTCGCCCTGGTGGAGGAGGCCGCTCCGCCCTACTCGACCACGGCCCGCGACACCACGGCGATCTCCATCCTGGAGACCACCACCGAGATCCCCTGGGGGGACGCGCGGCTGTGCTTCGGCTCGGTCGAGGTCACCAACCAGGTCGTCTCCTTTCTGCGCCGCAAGCTGATCACCGGTGAGGTCCTCGGCGAGTCCAAGCTCGATCTTCCGCCGCGCACCCTGCGCACCCGGGCCGTGTGGTGGACGGTTACCGACGACCAGCTCGAGGAGGCCCGGGTGCACCCCCAGGCCCTCGGCGGCGCCCTGCACGCCGCCGAGCACGCCTCGATCGGCATCCTGCCGCTCTTCGCCACCTGTGACCGCTGGGACATCGGCGGGGTGTCCATCCCGCTGCACCCCGACACGCTGCTGCCGACCGTCTTCGTGTACGACGGGCATCCGGGTGGCGCGGGCTTCGCCGAGCGTGCCTTCCACACGGCCGCCCGCTGGCTGGCGGCCACCCGCGAGGCGATCGCCGCCTGCGAGTGCGAGGCGGGATGCCCGTCCTGCATCCAGTCGCCCAAGTGCGGCAACGGCAACGACCCGCTGGACAAGAAGGCCGCCATCCGCCTGCTGACGACCCTGCTCGCCGGGGCCCCGGAGCAGCCGCCGGCCGCCGAATGAGCGCTCCCCACCTCCCGGCACCGACGGCGGGCTGGTGACGGGGGTGCCCGCGGGCCCCGCCCGCGCCCTGGCCCGGTGGGTGAACGGGCCGGTGCGCACCTCCGCCGTGAGATCCGCGATCTCACCACTCAGGGCGCATCGCACCACGCGCGCCCCCTGGGCGGAGGCCACCCGTCGGGCGAGACCGCAAGCCGTACGAGCCCCCTCCAGACCGTGGTCCGCCGCCGCGAGCGCCGCCAGATCGGCGGCTCCGCCCGCCCGATGGCGCGCCATCATGGCCTGCCCGGCCGCCAGTACGGCCGCGAACACCGCGCACAGGGCCGTCGCGGCCAGCGCCGCCCAGACCGTGGCCGACCCTCGGTCGTCCGCCCTTCTCACGGGACCGCCTCCCGGGCCGCACCGCCCGCATCCACCGCGCCCACCGCGTCCTCGGCGAGCGCTGCCGCCTCGCCGCGCAGATTCACCGCCAGCGGACCGGGACCGGCGGCGTGGGTCCGGACCCGCACCCGCACCAGGTCTCCCTCCTGCCACAGCTCGACCCGCGCTCCATCGGGTGCGGCCGAGCGGGCGGCGGCCATCGCGTCCGCCCTCGGCTCCGAACGCGCCGCCGCCCTCGCCCCGGCCCTGGCCGCGTCCACGCACTGAAGCTGCGCGGCCGCGGCCATCAGCCCCCAGATCAACATCAGGGCGAACAGCGCCAGCACCGGCAGCCCGACGGCCGCCTCCGCCGTGACGAAGCCGCTGTCCCGCCCCGTGCGCTGGGTTCTTGGAACACCCCGGCGTCCTAGGACGTCTCGGGCCCTGGGGACGCCCTGGACCCTCTGGAGGTTCGGGGTCCTCGCGACGCCCCGGAGCCTTGGGAGCCCCCCGAGCCCTGGGACGCCCCGCGCGCCGCTCCTGGCGCGCGGGCCCGTCCGCTCCGCCGTCCCCGGCGCCTCAGAACTGCGCATCGAGCGCCCGTCCGATGACCGACTGCAGCGCGCCGCTGACGGTCCCGCTGGTCACCACCTTGTAGAGCACCGCGGCGAAACCGCATGCCGCGATCGTTCCCATCGCGTACTCGGCGGTGGCCATGCCCGTATCGGCCTTCGCACGCGCCGCCGCGTACCGCCGTACCCACCACTGCTTCACCATGTCGGCCCCCTTGTCCCTGTTCGCGGTGTCACTGACCGCGGTTCGTCATTCGTCGTTCTGTTGTCGTGCCGCTGTCGTTCGCTGAGGTGGTTGGTGCTGGTGTGATTGGTGGTCTCGCCGGTGTTCATGGGCCGTCCCCCGTCAGGCCGCGGGCCAGCCCGATCATCACCGGGGTCAGGCCGACCAGCAGGAACGCGGGGAGGAAGCAGCCCGCGAGCGGTGCGTTGACCAGCACACCGGTGCGGTCGGCCCGTCTCGTCGCCTCCCGCGCCTGCGCGGACCGGCATTCGGCCGCCAACCGGGACACCGGCTCCACCGCCGGAGCGCCCGTTGTCCCGGCGCGTTCCAGGGCGCGCGCCAGCCTCTGCGCTCCAGGCAGAGCCCCGATGCGCCCCCAGGCGTGAGCGGGTTCGCCTCCCAGCCGCAGCTCCGCCGCGGTCTGGGCAAGCCGCTCGCCGACCGGACCGCCGAGCGAACCTCCCACCGCCTCCGCCGCCTTCTGCGGGCCCGCTCCGGCCGCCAGGCAAGCGGTCAGCAGATCGGCGGCCAGCGGGATTTGGCGCGCGGTGAGGGCCTCGAGGTGCCGGTCACGGCCGGAGCGCCCGACCGTCGCGCGGCGGTGCCGCTGCCACCGCCAAAGGCCCCAGGCCGCGGCGAGGCCCAGCACCCACCCCGGTGGCCCTCCGACGAGGACGACGGCGATCGTCACAGCGCCACCCGGCGCGGCCCAGAGGGGCAGCGCGCCCGCAGTGCCCCCGGCGCGCCGGCGCCGCCACGGCCGGGCCCTCCTCGGCCGCCGGCCCTCCGCGCCCGGAAGCACCGCCGCCAGCCGTCGTCGGGCGCCTCGCCCCCGATGGGCCTCGACCATCGCCATCAGCGTGCACACGGCCGCCGCCAGGAAGGACAGCAAAATCCCCAGGCTGTGGACAACTTCAGCGCTCATCGGCCACCGGCCGCCCCGGCTCACGCGCCACCCGCACCATCCGGCCGGTCCACACCAGGCCCGCCCACTCCAGCAGGCCGCCCACCAGCAGACAGCTCAGCCCGGTCGGGGTGTGCAGCAGCTCATGCAGTGGATTGGAGCCCAGCAGCCCGCCCAGCACCAGCCCGACGACGGGCAGCACCGCCAGCGCCACGGCGGTGGCCTTGGCCCCCGCCAGCTTGGCGTCCAGGCTCTCCCGCTGGTCCCGCTCGGCACGCAGCGCCGCTGCCACCCGGTCGAGACCGGCCGCCAGCCCCGCTCCCTCGTCGACCGCCACCTGCCAGCAGGCCGCGACCCCGGTCAGCCCCTCGGCACCTGGCAGCCGGGCCACCCTCCGCAGCGCGTCCGGCACTTCACCGCCGAATCGGGCCGCGGCCGTCACCAGCCCCCAACGCTCCCTCAGGTGCCCCGGGTCCACCGCCAGCAGCGCCTCGCCGGGATGCCGCCCGGCCCGCAGCTCGCCCGCCACGGTGGCACAGAGGTCGATCACCCCGGCGGCGCGCCGCACACGGTCCCGCTCGCGCCGCCGGGACCGCAGCCACCGGCCGACGACCGGAGTGGCCACCACCGCCCCGAGCAGCGGCAGAACCGACGCGCCCAGCAGCGCGATCACACATCCGACCGGCAGACACAGCAGCTCACGCCCCATCCGCCCGCCGTACCCGACTCGCCATCGCTCCCGCAGCCAGGCGGCCGTCTCGGAGAGCCGCCGCACCGGGTCGGGTCCCGTCGGCTCGACGGGTCCGCCGCCCGCGAACAGCACCCTTACCCGGCGCAGCTCCCGGTCCCGCCCGGCGAGCAGCCAGGCGGCCGCCACCGCGCACAGCATCGCGGCGCACAGCGTCAGCGCCCCCTGGTCCGCTCCCGCGCCCCTCATGCCGCGCCTCCGGTCCGTGCGCACAGCCGCTGGAGCCGCTGCCAGCCCGCCGCCCGTTCGAAGCCCTCCGGGCTCCAGACAGCCGCGGGGACGGTCGTGACGAAGCCCGCCCGGTCCCGGTCCAGCACATGCAGCTCGGCGATCCTGCGCCGCCCGCCGCGGTCCCGCACCAGATGGACCAGGACCGACAGGGCCGCCGCCAACTGGCTGTGCAGCGCGGCCCGGTCCAGACCCGCGGTCGAGCCGAGCGCCTCCAGCCGCGCGGGAACGTCGGCCGCCGTATTGGCGTGGACAGTGCCGCAGCCACCCTCATGGCCGGTGTTCAAGGCCCCCAGCAGATCGGTGACCTCGGCGCCTCTCACCTCCCCGACCACCAGCCGGTCGGGGCGCATCCGCAGCGCCTGCCGCACCAGATCCCGCAGGGTGACCTGGCCTCGGCCCTCCTGGTTGGCCGGGCGGGTCTCCAGCCGGACCACATGCGGGTGGTCGGGCCGCAGCTCTGCCGAGTCCTCGGCGAGGACGATCCGCTCCTGCGGGCCGACCAGCCCCAACAGGGTGCTCAGCAGCGTTGTCTTGCCCGAGCCCGTGCCGCCGCTGATCAGGTAGGACAGCCGGGCGTCCAGCATGGCCCGCAGCAGATGCGCGCCGCCCGCCGGCACCGTACCGGCCGCCTCCAACTCCGCGAGGGAGAACGCCCGGGGGCGCACCACCCGCAGCGACAGACAGGTCGAGCCGACCGAGACCGGAGGGAGCACCGCATGCAGCCGTGTCCCATCCGGCAGCCGGGCGTCCACCCACGGCCGGGCGTCGTCCAGCCGCCGCCCGGCCACCGCGGCGAGCCGCTGCGCGAGCCTGCGCACGGCGGCCGCGTCCGCGAAGGCGACGGTCGTACGCTCCAGCCCCGAACCCCGGTCCACCCACACCTCGTCGGGGGCGGTGACCAGGACGTCCGTGACATCGGGGGCGGCCAGCAGCGGCTCCAGGGGCCCGGTGCCGACCAGCTCCGAGCGCAGCGCCTCCACCACCCCGAGCACCTCGGTGTCGCCGAGCAGCCGCCCCTGCTCACGCAGGGCCGCCGCCACCCGGGCGGGCGTGGGCTCCGCGCCGCTCCCGGCGAGCCGCAGCCGCACCGCGTCCAGCAGATCCGGCGATACGACGCTCATGCGGTGACACCCCCCTCGTCGGCGAGCGCACGCGCCCAGAACTCTGCGCAGAACCGGCCGAGCGGTCCGCGGGGGCTGCCGCCCGGGGGCTCCCCGCCCTCGAACGCGTCCGCCAGACCGGGCTCCGGTGGCAGCTGTCCGGCCAGCGGCAGCCCGAGCAGCCCCGCGATCTCCTCGTCGCCGAGCTCCGGCCCGCACGGGCCCCGCACGACCGCGCGCAGGTCCCGCAGCACCATGCCCACCGTGGACGCCACCCGGTGGGCGGCCGCGACCGCTCGCAGCTCCGCCGGGACGACCAGCAGTCCGAGGTCGATCTGGGCCAGGGCCTCGGCCGCCGCGTCGTCGACGCGGCGCGGCAGATCCACCACGACGACCCCGCCGCGCCGCCTGGCCGCGGCCAGCACCGCCCGCATCGCGGAGGGCGGGATGACGACCGAATCGCCGCGGTCCCAGCTGAGCACCCGCAGCGCGTGCAGCTCGGGCAGCGACTCCTCCAGAGCGCTTCCGGCGACCCGCCCCCGCGACTCGGCGAAGGCGGGCCATCTCAGCCCCTGGGCGCCCTCGCCGCCGAGCAGCACATCGAGCCCGCCGCCCAGCGGATCGCCGTCGATCAGCATGGTCCGCCGACCGGAGCGGGCCGCGGTGACCGCCAGAGCGCAGGCGAGGGTGGAGGCGCCCGCGCCGCCGCGGCCGCCGATGACCCCGATGGTCAGGGCCTGCCGGCCCACACCCTCGGCGACATCGGCGATCCGGTCCACCAGCCAGGTCTCGGCATCGGGCAGGAACGCCACGTTGTCCGCGCCGAGCGCCACCGCCCGCCGCCAGATGCCGTGGTCGTCCAGATCGCGCCCGATGAGCAGCACCCCTTCTCTGCGGGCCCGGTCGCACAGCCGGGCGGCCGAGTCGTCGCCGACCAGAATCAGCGGAGCGGCCTCCCAACTGCCCCGGCGAGTGAGCGTGCCATGTGCCACTTCCGGTTCGGCTCCGGCCGCCGCGCACAGCCGCAGCAGATCGTCGAGAAGCTCCTCGTCCTCGGTGACGATGAGCGGTCTGCCCCGTTGTCCTTCGGCCGCCGAAGGGCGTTCCGGTGTGATGGATGCGGTCACGATCCCCTCCCATATCCGTTACGCGCTCTCACTCCCGCGAACAGCGAGTGCGAGCACCGCGGAGAATCACCGTGCTGCGATCCAGAAAATCTTGGGGATCTTGGTCCAAAACTGTGGACAACTCATCACTTGTGAATATCCCAGTCACCTAAAGCAGTGACTTCCGGAGAGCAGCCTAGCGATTACGTACGGTTACCGCTCAAGCTGTGGAGAGGCGGGGCCACACCGGCCCGAGAGAGGGGAGCAAGATCCCGTGAGAACGCCGAAAATGCGTCCGGACATGCGACGACCCCCGCCGGGGGGGAGAGCGGGGGTCGTCCCCACGGCCGACTCGGGGGGGGAGGAGTCGGGCCGGGTTAGCACGGTCGCGAACGATCCGTGACTTCCATGGTGTACCCGAGAGCCTTCTCAGGCAAACCCACGCGCCTGAGCTTACGCCGAATGGTGGGCCCTATGCTCGGCGTCGTGGAAAACCACTCCTTGCCCCGGACAGCCGCCTTCTTTGACCTGGACAAGACGGTCATTGCGAAGTCAAGCGTGTTCACCTTCAGCAAGTCCTTCTACCAGGGTGGTCTGATCAACCGCCGCGCTGTACTGCGTACCGCCTATGCGCAGTTCGTCTTCCTCGCCGGCGGCGCCGATCACGACCAGATGGAGCGGATGCGCGCATACCTATCGGCGCTGTGCCGCGGATGGAATGTCCAGCAGGTGAAGGAGATCGTCGCCGAGACCTTGCACGATCTGATCGACCCCATCATCTACGACGAGGCCGCCTCGCTCATCGAGGAGCACCACATCGCCGGCCGCGATGTGGTGATCGTCAGCACCTCCGGGGCGGAGGTGGTCGAGCCGATCGGCGAGCTTCTGGGCGCGGACCGGGTGGTGGCCACCCGCTTGGTCGTCGAGGACGGAGTGTTCACCGGAGAGGTGGAGTACTACGCCTATGGCCCGACCAAGGCGGAGGCGATCGCCGAACTGGCGGAGTCGGAAGGCTACGACTTGTCACGCTGTTACGCCTACAGCGATTCGGCGACCGACCTCCCGATGCTGGAGGCGGTCGGCCACCCCCATGCGGTCAACCCGGACCGGGCGCTGCGGCGCGAGGCGGCGGCCCGCGGCTGGCCGGTGCTCTCCTTCAACCGCCCGGTCCGGCTGAAGCAGCGCAGGCCCTCACTCTCCATGCCACCTCGCCCGGTGCTCGCCGTGGCTGCGGCCGTCGGCGCGGCCGCCGCCACCGCCGGGCTGGTGTGGTACACCAATCGACGCCGCGCCCTTTATGCCCGCATTTAGGGGTGCAGCAAAGATCTGCGGTGAGGGGTTCCGCTTGGCCTCTCGCAGGAGTACAAAGGAATCGACGGCCCGCGAGACCAGGGGTATCCGGGAGGAAACCCTCAGACGCCAAGGCCCCACGGACCGAGCACAGATGCTGAGCACCCACGCGACGTCGACCCGTCGAATACGGGCCAGCCGCACCAGGTGACGGGCAGAAGTTCCCGACCTGATGGGCGAATCAGATTGCACGCATGGTAACCCGGTAGCTGTGCCAGCGGCGGTGCCCACGGGTACCGCCGCAACTCTTGTCGGGCGTCAGGCTGCTCTCGTCCAGCCTCAGACCGCCCCTCCGGCCTCAGACCCGCCCTTCCGGCATCGGCCCGCTCCACCGTCACGCCGCCCCTCGCTGCAGGGCCTCGCAGACCGCCGTGGACTCCCGCACCCCGAGTTCAACCGCCCGTCCGCAGTGTGCGATCCACACCGCCATGCCCTCCGGCGTTCCGGACGCATAGCCCTCCAGCGCCGCCATGTACGGCGCGACGCCCAGCTCCGCGTACCCCACCTCGGCCGGGCAGATCGACTTCGGATCGAGACCGCTGCCGACCAGCACGATCCGTTCGGCCGCGCGAGCCACCAGACCATTGCGGGAGACAAAGGGCCGCAGGGCGAGCAGTTCGCCATGCACCACCGCCGCCGTCACCAGCGCCGGAGCCTCGCTGCCCGTGAGCAGCAGCCGGGCCAGCCCATCGAGCCGCCCCGCCACCTCGTCCGCGTCCGGCAGCGGCAGATCGGACCCGATCAGCGGCTCATCCACCGGCTCACCCGACTGCCGGGGGCGTCCGACCCCCTTATCTCCCTCCGCCCCGCCCGCCGCGACCAGATGCAGCCGGGCCAGAACGCGCAGCGGCGACTGACGCCAGATGCTCAGCAACTGCCCCGCCTCGGCGGTCAGCCGCAGCGCCGCCCCCACCGTGCGCGGCTCGCCCTCGGCCCCGAAGTCCGTACGGCGGCGCACCTCTTCCAGCGCCCAGTCCGCACCGGCCAGCGCGGCGGAGCCCCGTGCCCCGCGCAACGCCGCCTCGGAGGTGACCTCATTACTGCGGCGGCGCATCACCCGGTGTCCGTAGACCCGGTCCACCGCGTTCCGTACGGCGTTCACGGACTCGGCCACACCGGGCAGCGCGGCCAGGGCGGCGAGCGGATCAGCTGACGTACTCATGAGTACGACACTACGCACACCGCACCGGGCGCCCCTCGTTGGAGTGGTGTTCTTCACGTAAATCCCGCATGGTCCGCGATCACTCACCTACGCTAGGTGAACATGAAGATCGCTTTCGTAGGCAAGGGTGGAAGCGGCAAGACCACGCTGTCGTCGCTGTTCATCCGCCACCTCGCCGCCGCTCACGCCCCTGTCGTCGCCGTCGACGCCGATATCAACCAGCATCTGGGCGTGGCGCTCGGACTCGACGAGGCGGAGGCCGCCGCGCTGCCCGCCATGGGCGCCCATCTCACGCTGATCAAGGACTACTTGCGCGGCACGAACCCCCGCATCGCCTCCACCGAGACCATGATCAAGACCACTCCGCCGGGCGAGGGGTCGCGACTGCTGCGGATCGGCGAGGACAACCCCATCTACCAGGCATGCGCCCGCACCCTGCGGCTCGACGACGGGGCGGTGCGGCTGATGGCGACCGGCCCCTTCACCGAATCCGATCTCGGTGTTGCCTGCTACCACTCCAAGGTCGGCGCGATCGAGCTGTGCCTGAACCATCTCGTCGACGGGCCCGGCGAGTTCATCGTCGTCGACATGACGGCGGGCAGCGACTCCTTCGCCTCCGGCCTCTTCACCCGCTTCGACATGACGTTCCTGGTGGCCGAGCCCACACGTAAGGGCGTCTCCGTCTACCGCCAGTACAAGGAGTACGCCCGCGACTTCGATGTGGCACTCCGGGTGGTCGGCAACAAGGTCCAGGGCCCGGACGACCTGGACTTCCTCCGTGCGGAGGTGGGCGATGACCTCCTGGTCGCGTTCGGTCACTCCGATTGGGTCCGGGCGATGGAGAAGGGCCGTGCGCCCCGGTTCGAGGAGCTTGAGGGTACGAACCGCGACGCGCTGCGGACTCTACGGGACGCGGTGGATGCCTCGTACGAGCGGCGCGACTGGCAGCGGTACACCCGTCAGATGGTGCACTTCCACCTCAAGAACGCGCAGAGCTGGGGAAACGCGAAGACGGGTGCCGATCTGGCCGCCCAGGTCGACCCCGCCTTCGCGCTGCGGGAGTTCGCGCCGGAGGAGGGTTCGGCGGCTACTCCCGCTCCCGCTTAGGACACGCCCGGCTCGGGGGCCAGGTAGCTCTTCCAGCCGCCCGGCGGCCGCATCCCGACGTCCAGCACCCGCAGCTTCTCGAGGATGTCGGGGTTCTGCGCGTCCAGCCAGTCGGCCAGCTGCTTGAAGGAGACACAGCGCACTCCCTTGCGCGGGCACACCTCCTTGATGACGTCCTCCACGGCGCGCATATACGTTCCGCCGTTCCAGGACTCGAAGTGGTTGCCGATGAACAGCGGCGCCCGGTTGCCCTCGTACGCCCGGTCGAAGGCGGCGAGCAGACCGTCGCGCATCGGACGGCCCCAGGTGGAGCGCTTGGGTCGCTTGCCCGCCTTCTTACGCGGCTTGTTGGCGAGGAAGTTGTAGTCCATGGAGAGCGTCTCGAACGAGCGGCCCGGTACGGGGATCTGCTGCAGCGGGAAGTCCCAGATGCCGTGGATCTTGCGAGGCCAGATCTGCAGCCCGCCGGGCGAGCTCGCGTCATAGCGCCATCCCAGCTTCGCGGCCGCCCGGATCAGCCTCTTCTGCCCCTCCAGACAGGGCGCACGGCCGCCGATGAGTTCCTTGCCGTAGTCGAAGGGGAGCGGTTTCTCGTGCTCCAGACCGGAGTTGGTCTTCCAGTTCTCGACGAACGACTCGGCCTGCTGGATCTCGCTGGTCCACTGCCCTGCCGACCAGGTGCCGACTCCGCGCTTGCGTCCGCAGAAGTGGCCGTTGAAGTGGGTGCCGATCTCATTGCCGTCCAGCCAGGCGCCGCGGAGCTGCTCCACCGTGGCCTTGATGCCCTCGACGTCGTTGAAGCCGATGGACGAGGCGCCGCGCCGATGACTGGGGGGATCGTAGAGGTACCGCTTCTCCGCGGGCAGCAGGTACACACCGCTGAGGAAGTACGTCATCGTCGCCCCGTACTTCCTGCCGACCGCGCGGAAGTGGGAGAACAGCTTGCGTTTGTCCTGACCGGCGCCGTCCCAGGAGAAGACGACGAACTGCGGTGGTCTCTCGCCCGGTTCAAGCCGCTCGGCCTTCGGCTGATAAGGCTGCGGGCCGGTGTCGGAGGTCGATCCGTCGCCGATGAGCCGTACCGCCTTGGGGGCCTTGTCAGGGTGGTTCGGCGCCCCCGGACCCTTCTGAGGGCCGTCCCTGTCGTGGCGCGGGCCCGCGGTGCCGCCCGGTCCATGGGTCTGGGCGGAGTCCCCCGAGCAGCCGACCGGCATGGAGAGCGCCACCACCGTGGCCAGCAGTGCAGTGACGTTTCTTCTGGCCCGCATACCGCCACCTCGTCCCTCGTGTCGCGCTGTGTCCAGGAGATCCGGCCGGATGGGAGCCAACCTCGCACGGACCGAGGAAAGGACAGAGGATGACAAGGCGTTTTAAATGACTATTCACCCCATAGGGCGAATAGCGACCCACTTCCACCCAAAAGACTTCCCAGCGACTTTACTCAGCATTACTATTCATTTACCAACGCTTGGGATTCAGTACCGCAGTACGCCGTGACCCACGGCCGCGCCCCTATCCGCGACCGAAGCCCCGGAGGAGACGGGAATGTTGAAGCTCTTGGACCGGACCCGCCGGGTCTCCCGTCGCAGACACGGAGATCACTCCGCCTCGGCCGTCCTCTTCCTGTTCGCCACTCCCCTCTCACTGGTCGTCGCCCCGGCCTCACTGGGCATCGCATTGGCCTGCGGCGCCTCGCTCCGAACCGGTCTCATGGTCGCCGCCGCGGTCCTTACGGTCGCCCTCCTCGCGGTCGCTCTGCTCACGGTGCTCCGCCGGCCCTCGGGCTCCGGGCGGGCGGCGGCCGATGGCCGGTCGGTACGACGGCTCGCGGAGGCCGGCGGCGTCCGGGCCTGCCGGCCATGGACATCTTGGCGTGATCACCACTGCACCCGTCCCGCCCCGACGGCCGCGGGCGTCGACGGGCACGCAGGCGGTCAGCTGCTCGGCGGGGTGAGCGCGTTCCAGCGCCATACGGCACCGCTGGTCCGCGACGAGCTGGCCCGGCTGGCACGGGAGGGGCAGCGGCCCAGCCAGCTGTTCCTCACCTGCGCCGACTCCCGCCTGGTGACGAGCATGATCACTTCCAGCGGCCCCGGCGACCTGTTCACCGTGCGCAATGTCGGCAATCTGGTGCCGCCATCGGGCGCCGATGGCTCCTGCGACTCGGTGGGCGCGGCGATCGACTATGCGGTGGAGGTGCTGAAGGTCAGCAGCATCACGGTGTGCGGGCACTCCGGATGCGGTGCGATGCATGCGCTGCTCGCCTCATCGGCGCCGACCCGAACACCGTCCCAGCCCGGGGCCGGGGCATCCGCCGGCGGGGCCCCGACGCCACTGGAGCGCTCGCCGCTGGAGCGCTCGCCGCTGGAGCGCTGGCTGCGCCACGGCGGGCCGGCGCTGGCGCGGATGGAGCGGATCGGTCGACTGGGGCGCGGCGAGGTCGCCCTGTCGAGCCGGCCGATCGTCGACGATGTGGAGCGGCTGGCGCTGGTCAATGTGAGACAGCAGCTCGACCATCTGATGGACCACGCCTGTGTGGCACGGCGGGTGGCGGAGGGCGGGCTGGCACTGCATGGAATGTATTTCCACGTGGCGGAGGCGCAGGCGTACGTCCTGGACACGGGCTCGGGGAGATTCCTGCCCGTCCGTCCGGACCATGGCGCGCCCATGCCCACCTGCCTCGCCACCCCGTCCCCCGCCCACGCCGGAAGCGGTCATTCCGCCGTCGCGGAGCGGGGAGGCTACCCCGTCCAGGGGGCCCTGGAGCTGGGGCGGTGACGTAGACCATGACAGGTCTAAACCAATTTTCGGCGACAGCCCTTGTCAGGGTGTGCCGTTGGCTGATGAGCTATGGCCTGGGACACAACGGACACCCTGGGAATGGGAGATGTCGTGAGTAACGAGAGCCTGGCCAACCTTCTTCGGGAGGAGCGTCGCTTCGCGCCGCCCGCCGAGCTGACCGCGAACGCCAATGTCACGGCCGAGGCGTATGAGCGGGCGAAGGCGGACCGCCTGGGCTTCTGGGCCGAGCAGGCCCGTCGGCTGTCATGGGCGACCGCGCCGACCGAGACACTCGACTGGTCGAACCCGCCGTTCGCGAAGTGGTTCGCCGACGGCAAGCTCAATGTGGCGTACAACTGCGTCGACCGGCATGTCGAGAACGGTCTGGGCGACCGGGTGGCGCTCCACTTCGAGGGCGAGCCCGGCGACACCCGCTCCCTCACCTATGCCGAGCTGCAGCGGGAAGTTTCCCAAGCGGCCCACGCTCTGACCGAGTTGGGCGTCCAGTCGGGCGACCGGGTCGCCATCTACATGCCGATGATCCCGGAGACCGTGGTCGCGATGCTGGCCTGCGCCCGTGTCGGCGCCCCGCATTCGGTGGTCTTCGGCGGCTTCTCGGCCGACGCTCTCGCCACCCGTATCCAGGACGCCGACGCCCGCGTCATCATCACCTCGGACGGCGGCTACCGACGCGGCAAGGCTTCCGCGCTCAAGCCCGCCGTCGACGAGGCGCTCACCCGGCCCGGCACCGAGAACGTGCGCAGTGTGCTGGTCGTCCGCCGCACCGGCCAGGAGGTGGACTGGCACGAGGGCCGCGATGTCTGGTGGCACGAGATCGTGGAGCGCCAGCCGGAGCAGCACACCCCCGAGGCGTTCGACGCCGAGCACCCGCTGTTCATCCTCTACACCTCGGGTACGACCGGAAAGCCCAAGGGCATCCTGCACACCTCCGGCGGCTACCTCACCCAGGTCTCCTACACTCACCACGCCGTCTTCGACCTCAAGCCGGAGACCGACGTCTTCTGGTGCACGGCGGACGTCGGCTGGGTCACCGGCCACTCGTACATCGTCTACGGCCCGCTCTCCAACGGCGCCACCGAGGTGCTCTACGAGGGCACCCCGGACACCCCGCACCAGGGCCGCTGGTGGGAGATCGTCCAGAAGTACGGGGTCACCCTCCTGTACACCGCCCCGACCGCGATCCGCGCCTGCATGAAGTGGGGCGACGACGTCCCGGCCAAGTTCGACCTCTCCTCGCTGCGCATCCTCGGTTCCGTCGGCGAGCCCATCAACCCCGAGGCGTGGGTCTGGTACCGCAAGCACATCGGCGCGGACACCACACCCGTCGTCGACACCTGGTGGCAGACCGAGACCGGCGGCATCATGATCAGCCCCCTGCCGGGCGTCACCGCGACCAAGCCCGGTTCGGCCCAGGTCCCGCTGCCGGGCATCGCCGCCACCGTCGTGGACGACGAGGCCAATGAGGTGGCGAACGGCCATGGCGGCTATCTGGTGCTCACCGAGCCGTGGCCGTCCATGCTCCGCACCATCTGGGGCGATGACCAGCGCTACCTGGACACCTACTGGTCCCGCTTCGACAAGCGCTACTTCGCGGGCGACGGCGCCAAGAAGGACGACGACGGCGACATCTGGCTGCTCGGCCGGGTCGACGATGTGATGCTGGTGTCCGGCCACAACATCTCCACGACCGAGGTCGAATCGGCGCTCGTCTCGCACCCCAAGGTCGCCGAGGCGGCGGTCGTCGGCGCCACCGACCCGCAGACCACCCAGGCCATCTGCGCCTTCGTCATCCTGCGCGGCGGCGCGGCCGAGGATGATGGCCTGGTCGAGGAGTTGCGGGCGCATGTCGCCAAGCAGCTCGGCCCGATCGCCAAGCCCAAGCGGATCCTGCCGGTGGCCGAGCTGCCCAAGACCCGCTCCGGCAAGATCATGCGCCGCCTGCTGCGCGATGTCGCCGAGAACCGCGCGCTGGGCGATGTCACCACGCTCACCGACTCCTCCGTCATGGAGCTGATCCAGAGCAAGCTGCCCTCCGCCCCCAGCGAGGACTGATCCGGCCCACTCCAGGGTCGGCACACCACAGGCGCCACAGACCCAAAGGCACTAAAAGCGCCACATCAGCACCAGGCACCACATGAGCGAGGGGCGTTCCCGCCAGGCGGGAGCGCCCCTCGCCGTGATGGCCGCAGGTGGCTGTCGCGTGGAAATTACGACAAGATGAGGGGCGGGAGCGCCGGGAAGTCTGGTCGGCATACGCCATACGTGTATCCGCACCACCGACCCACCCAGGAGGCCCGCCTGTGGCCGCGCCCACCAGCCGCAAGTTCCTCGGACGCCTGTCGCTGCCCGAGCGAACGTTCGTCACCGACGCGCTGCGCACCGAGACCGTCGGCGGTGTGATCCTCCTCGTGGCCGCCATCGTGGCGCTGATCCTTGCCAACACCCCGCTCAGCGGCCTCTACGGCGACATCAAGGACTTCTCCTTCGGCCCCCGGGCGCTGCATCTGCACCTCTCGGTCGCCTCCTGGGCCACCGACGGCCTGCTCACGATCTTCTTCTTCGTCGCCGGTATCGAGCTCAAGCGCGAGCTGGTCGCGGGCGAGCTGCGCGACCCCAAGGCGGCCGCGCTGCCCGTGATCGCCGCCGTCTGCGGCATGGCCGTGCCCGCGCTCGTCTATGTCGCCGTCAGCGCGAGCGGCGGCGGCAGCCTCAGGGGCTGGGCCGTGCCGACCGCCACCGATATCGCCTTCGCGCTCGCCGTCCTCGCCGTGCTCGGCACCGCCCTGCCCGCCGCGCTGCGCGCCTTCCTGCTCACCCTCGCGGTCGTCGACGACCTCGGCGCCATCCTGATCATCGCGATCTTCTTCACCCAGCACATCAACTTCATCGCCCTGGGCCTGTCCGTCGCCGCGCTCGGCCTCGTCTGGCTGCTGCACCGCAAGGGCGTCCGGACGGCCTGGATCCATCTCCCGCTCGCCATGGTGGTCTGGGCCCTGATGCACGCCAGCGGTGTGCATGCCACCATCGCCGGCGTCGCGATGGGCCTGATGCTGCGCTGCACCGTACGGGAGGGCGAGGAGCGCTCCCCCGCCGAACGAGTCGAGCACCGGCTGCGCCCTGTGTCGGCGGGCGTGGCGGTGCCGCTGTTCGCCCTGTTCGCGGCCGGGGTGCCGCTCTCCGGTGGCGCCGTGGCGGATGTCTTCACCCGCCCGGAGACCCTCGGCGTCGTCCTCGGCCTCGTCGTGGGCAAGGCCGTCGGCGTCTTCGGCGGCTCCTGGTGCGCCGCCCGCTTCACCAGGGCCGAGCTGAACGAGGATCTGGCCTGGGCCGATGTCTTCGCCATGGCCGCCCTCGCCGGAATCGGCTTCACCGTCTCCCTTCTCATCGGCGAACTCGCCTTCCCCGCCGATCCCACGCTCGCCGGGGAAATCAAGGCGGCGGTCCTCATCGGCTCGCTGAGCGCCGCCCTGTTCGCCGGCATCCTCCTCAAGCTGCGCAACACCAGGTACCAGCGGCTGTGTCAGGAGGAGGAGCGGGACGAGGACATGGACGGCATCCCGGATGTCTATGAGCTGGACACCCCCGGATACCACCTGCGGATGGCCGCCATTCACGAGGCAAAGGCCGCCGAGCACCGGCGGCTTGCCGAAGTGGCCGCCGCGAACGACTCCGGCGACGATGGTCCGGCATGATCTGAGAGGCTTGACGCCCGCAGAAATGCGCAGAAGACGTAGCAAGCACAGACGACGTACCAAGCGAGACGTACCAAGCGCGGACGGCGCAGCACGAGCGAAGACGCACAAGAGCAGAGGGAGATGGCGATGAGCGCAGCCGACGACGGCGGCAACCGCAGCCTCGGCCAGCTGGTGGCGACGGCGACCACCGAGCTGTCGGCGCTGATGCACGACGAGATCGCGCTGGCCAAGGCCGAGCTCCGAGTGGGGGCCAAGAAAGCCGCGGTCGGCAGCGGCGCGGGGATGGCGGCCGGGGTGCTGCTGCTGTTCTCGCTGCCGGTGCTGAGCTTCGCCCTCGCCTACGGCATGCGCGCCTGGACCGGCCTCGGCCTCGCCTGGTGCTTTCTGATCGTGGGCGGTATCTACTGGCTGTTCGCCGGGATCCTGGGGCTGCTGGCGCTGTTGAAGTTCAAGAAGGTCAAGGCCCCGAAGCGGTCGATCGCCTCGTCCAAGGAGAGCGCCGCCGTACTGGGGAGCGTCAAGCCGCATCCGCGGGCCGAGAGCAATGGCGGACGCTCTGTGCGGGATATGACACGCTCGTCGGCATGACCGTCCCTGATACCTCCGCGTCGGTCGTACGGCTCGACGGCCCCTGGACCCACCGGGATGTCGCGGCCAACGGCGCGCGCTTCCACATCGCCGAACTGGGTGACGGCCCGCTGGTGCTGCTGCTGCACGGCTTTCCGCAGTTCTGGTGGACCTGGCGGCACCAGCTGCCCGCGCTCGCCGACGCCGGCTACCGCGCGGTAGCGATGGATCTGCGCGGGGTGGGCGGCAGCGACCGTACGCCCAGGGGCTACGACCCGGCCAACCTCGCCCTCGACATCACCGGCGTGATCCGTTCGCTGGGTGAGCCGGACGCCGCGCTCGTCGGCCATGACCTGGGCGGATATCTGGCGTGGACGGCCGCGGTGATGCGGCCGAAGCTGGTGCGGCGGCTCGCGGTGGCCTCGATGCCGCACCCCCGCCGCTGGCGCTCGGCGATGCTGGCGGACGTCAAGCAGAGCGCGGCCAGCGCCCATGTGTGGGGCTTCCAGCGACCCTGGCTGCCCGAGCGCCAGCTGGTCGCGGACGACGCGGCGGCCGTGGGGCGGTTGATCCGGGAGTGGTCCGGGCCTCGACTGCCCGATGACGAGGCCGTGGAGGTCTACCGGCGGGCGATGCGCATCCCCTCGACCGCGCACTGCTCGATCGAGCCGTACCGCTGGATGGTGCGATCGCTGGCACGGCCGGACGGTTTCCAGTTCAACCGGCGAATGAAGCGGCCGGTGCAGGTCCCGACCCTGCATCTGCACGGGTCACTCGACCCGGTGATGCGGACCCGCAGCGCGGCGGGCTCCGGGGAGTATGTCGAGGCCCCCTACCGCTGGCGGCTCTTCGACGGGCTCGGTCACTTCCCGCACGAGGAGGACCCCCGGGCCTTCACCTCCGAGCTGATCAACTGGCTCAAGGACCCCGAACCCGACCGCTGAGCGGCGTCGGCCATACGCATTCCGACCGCGCGACGACGGTCGGGCGAACATCTGTTTTTCGAACAGCCAATTGCCTGGAGCATAGGCCAATTGCCGCAGCCACCGGCGATTACGGACCTTGGGTCAGGGGCAGACACCGAGGTATGGGCTGGACGCACGACTACCGTGACGCACCAAACAGCCGCGGCCCCCAGGCCGCCGCTACTGCCAATGCCGCGCTGAGTGTTTCCGAGCGGGGCGGCTCCGGGCCTACCCAAGGCCATGACCCGAACCTCGGGATTCCCCGCATCATCCGCCGCCGGGCCCGGTGGGTCTCGGCGCGGTTGCGCCATCCACGCAGCCGCTAGCAGTACCTCCGGCGCGGCCCGGGGCCCCGGCGACACCGGAAACCCCTGGTAGCACGCTCGGCACCACCGGATCACCCCGTTTTGGAGGGCCTCTCCGCTCTGGCTCCGCTCCGGAGGGCCACATTCCGCCGGGCGCATCCGCTCCGGAGGGCATATCCCTCGGCCACCGCGCTAGAGGGCACACCCCTGGCTGTCCACCGGCTGGTCGGCCGTACGCCCCTTCTCGATGTCCTGGCTCACCTCGTCCGCCGTCAGCGCGTACCCGGTGTTCGCATCGTCGAGGGACTTGGCGAAGACCACGCCGTACACCCGCCCCTGCGGGGTGAGCAGCGGGCCGCCGGAGTTGCCCTGCCGCACCGTCGCGTACAGCGAGTACACATCGCGGTGCACGGTGGAGCGGCGGTAGATGTCGGGGCCGTTGGCCTCGATACGGCCGCGGACGCGAGCGGCGCGCACATCGAAGGCGCCGTTCTCCGGGAAGCCGGCGACGATCGCGCCGTCACCGGAGCGCGCGTCGTCCTGGGCGAACTGGAGCGCCGGGGCCTGCAGCGAGGGCACATCGAGGACCGCGATATCGCGCTTCCAGTCGTAGAGCACGACCTTGGCGTCGTACAGCCGGCCCTCGCCGCCTATCTGTACGGTCGGGTCGCTGACGCCGCCGACGACATGGGCGTTGGTCATGACCCGGTTCGGTGCGAAGACGAAGCCGCTGCCCTCGAGGACCTTGCCGCAGCTGGGGGCGGTCCCGACGACCTTGACGATGCTCTCCTGCGCCCGCGTGGCCACCGGGGACTGGGCGAGCGCGGGATCGGGCTGCGGCACCGAGGTGATCGGCTCGTTGGCGAAGGGCGAGAAGACCTGCGGGAAGCCGTTCTGCGCGAGCACGGACGAGAAGTCGGTGAACCAGGTGTTCGCCTCGTCCGGAACGACGCGGGAGACCCCGAGCAGCACCTTGGAGTCACGGACCTCCCGGCCCAGGGTGGGGAGCGAGGTCTGGGCCACCAGGGAGCCGATCAGCCAGGACACCAGCAGCATCGCCAGGACGTTCACCAGCGCGCCGCCGGTCGCGTCCAGGGCGCGCGCCGGTGACCAGGTGATGTACCGCCGCAGCTTGTTCCCCAGGTGCGTGGTGGCGGCCTGGCCGACCGAGGCACACACGATCACCAGGACGATCGCCACCACGGCACCGACCGTGCCGGGGGATGTCTTGTCGGTCGTGCCGTCCCATATGAGCGGCAGCAGATAGACCGCGATCAGCCCACCCCCGATGAACCCCGTCACCGACAGCACACCGACGACGAAGCCCTGGCGGTAGCCGACGACCGCGAACCATACGGCGGCGAGCAGCAGCAGGATGTCCAGCACATTCACCGGAACACCGTCTCACGCGCGCCAGTCGAGTGAGACGTGCTTGGCGCGGTCCCACGGCCGCTCCCACCCCGCGAAATGCAGGATGCGATCGATCACTCCGGCGGTGAAGCCCCAGACCAGAGCGGATCCCACCAGGAAGGCGGGCCCCCGGTGGCCGCTGGGGTGGACGGTCGTGGCCCGGTTCGCCGGGTCCGTGAGATCCGCCACGGGAACCGTGAAGACCCGAGCCGTCTCGGCCGGGTCCACGGCCCCGACCGGGCTGGGCCGACGCCACCAGCCGAGCACCGGGGTGACGACGAAGCCGCTCACCGGGATGTAGAGCCGCGGCAGCACGGCGAAGACCTGCACCCCCGAGGGGTCGAGCCCCGTCTCCTCCTCGGCCTCCCGCAGCGCCGCGCGCAGCGGGCCCTCCTCGTCCGGATCCCCGTCCTCCGGGTCGAGGGCGCCGCCGGGGAAGGAGGGCTGGCCTGCGTGCGAGCGCAGCGATCCGGAGCGCTCCATGAGGAGCAGCTCCGGGCCGTCGGCGCCCTCGCCGAAGAGCACCAACACGGCGGAGGGGCGGCCGCCGCCCTGTGGGGGCGGCAGGAACCGGCTCAGCTGACGCGGCTCGATCGTCTCGGCCACCCGCGCCACCGGCAGCAACCACTCGGGCAGCCCATGGGCGCTGACCTCCACGTCCCCGCCGTACGTACTCGTCACTCAGCGGCTCCCAGGGGGGCGGCGGGACGGCCGGGGTAGTCGGACGGCGGGCGCAGGCGCTGGCCCGGCTGGCCGCCCATCTCGTACTTCAGCAGCTTCTTCGCCTTGTCCGGGTCGGTCTCGCCCTCCCCGTACGCCGGGCAGAGCGGGGCGATCGGGCAGGCGCCGCACGCGGGCTTGCGGGCGTGGCAGACGCGGCGGCCGTGGAAGATGATGCGGTGCGAGAGCATCGTCCACTCGCTCTTGGGGAAGAGCGCGGCGATCTCCGCCTCGACCTTCTCGGGGTCCTCCTGGGCGGTCCACTTCCAGCGCCGCACCAGCCTCCCGAAGTGGGTGTCCACGGTCAGGCCCGGCACCCCGAAGGCATTGCCGAGCACCACATTGGCCGTCTTACGGCCGACACCGGGCAGGGTGACCAGATCCTCGAGCCGGCCCGGGACCTCGCCGCCGAAGCGGTCACGCAGGGCGGCGGACAGGCCCAGCAGCGATTTGGCCTTGGCGCGGAAGAAGCCGGTCGGCCGGATCAGCTGCTCCAGGGCCTCCGGGTCGGCTGCCGCCATGTCCTCGGGCGTCGGATAGGCGGCGAAGAGGGCGGGGGTGGTCTGGTTGACCCGCAGATCGGTGGTCTGGGCGGACAGGACCGTGGCCACCAGCAGCTGGAAAGGGCTCTCGAAGTCCAGCTCGGGATGGGCGTACGGATACACCTCGGCGAGCTCACGGTTGATGCGCCGGGCACGGCGGACGAGGGCGAGCCGGGACTCGGGGCGGGCGCCCTTCGAGCCCTTGACCGATTTATGCGGCTTCGCGGCTTCTGTCGACTCGGCGGACTCTTGTTCGCCCACAGCGGAATTACGAGGTGCGGTCACCCGTCCGGCCCCCTTGCCCTGTGCTCTCACCGGCGTATTGGACACCCGGCCAGCCTAAGCCCACCCACTGACATCCGCCCCGGCCACCGCGAAGAGGTCCCCAATCGGACCCCTGCCGCACAGCTCGGCAGGCCAGTGCGTCAAACTTGTGATTGATCGCACTGTTTTACCGTCCGGCATCATGGGGACGTCGGTCCCCTGTGCATGTCGACAAGGAGAGACTCGTGGACGACGTTCTGCGGCGCGCCCCGCTCTTCGCGGCGCTCGATGACGAGCAGGCCGCTGAGCTGCGCGCCTCCATGGGAGAGGTCACCCTCGCGCGGGGTGACGCGCTCTTCCACGAAGGGGACCCCGGCGATCGCCTGTACGTGGTCACCGAGGGCAAGGTGAAGCTCCACCGCACCTCTCCCGACGGCCGCGAGAACATGCTCGCCGTGCTCGGCCCCGGCGAGCTGATCGGCGAACTGTCGCTTTTCGACCCCGGCCCGCGTACCGCCACCGCCACCGCCCTTACCGAGGTCAAGCTGCTCGGCCTCGGCCACGGCGATCTGCAGCCGTGGCTGAACGCCCGGCCCGAGGTCGCCTCCGCGCTGCTGCGCGCGGTCGCCCGGCGCCTGCGCAAGACCAACGACCAGATGTCCGACCTGGTCTTCTCCGACGTTCCCGGCCGCGTCGCCAGGGCCCTGCTGGACCTGTCGCGCCGCTTCGGCGTGCAGTCGGAGGAGGGCATCCACGTCGTCCACGACCTGACCCAGGAGGAGTTGGCCCAGCTGGTCGGCGCCTCCCGCGAGACCGTCAACAAGGCGCTCGCCGACTTCGCGGGCCGCGGCTGGCTGCGGCTGGAGGCGCGCGCGGTGATCCTGCTGGACGTCGAGCGGCTGGCCAAGCGCTCCCGCTGACGCCGGACGGAACCGCCGCACGGAGCGGATACGCGAAAACGGAGCGTAAGGGCCTCGCCGGGATTCCGGCGGGGCCCTTACGGCGCTCCTGAGCGGCGGACCACGGGCTGTGCAGCCACGGGCTGTGGAGGCCACGGGCTCCAGGAAGAGCGGGCTCAGATCAGCCCGTGCTCGCGCAGATAGTCCAGCTGGGCCCGTACCGACAGCTCCGCCGCCGGCCACAGAGACCGGTCCACATCCGCGTACACACGCGCCACGACCTCCGAGGGCGTCCGGTGACCGTCCTCGACGGCCGTCTCCACCTGCGCGAGCCGGTTGGCGCGATGCGCGAGGTAGTACTCCACGACACCCCGGGCGTCGCTCAGCACCGGCCCGTGGCCCGGCAGGACGGTGTCCACCCCGTCGTCCACCGTCAGCGAGCGCAGCCGCCGCAGCGAGTCCAGATAGTCGCCGAGCCGCCCGTCCGGATGCGCGACGACGGTCGTGCCCCGCCCGAGCACCGTGTCGCCCGTAAGGACCGCGCCATCGGCCGGAAGGTGGAAGGACAGCGAGTCGGCGGTGTGGCCGGGCGTGGGCACCACCCGTAGCTCCAGACCGCCGGTGGTTATGACGTCCCCCAGTCCCAGCCCTTCGTCCCCCAGCCGCAGCGCCGGATCCAGGGCCCTTACGGACGTCCGCGTCAGCTCGGCGAAGCGCGCCGCGCCCTCCGCGTGGTCCGGGTGGCCATGGGTGAGCAGCGTCAGCGCGACCCGCCTGCCCGCCCGCTCGGCGGTGGCGATGACGTCCTTGAGGTGTGCGTCGTCCAGCGGCCCGGGGTCGATGACGACGGCGAGGTCGGAGCCGGGCTCGGCGACGATCCAGGTGTTGGTGCCGTCCAGCGTCATGGGCGAGGCGTTCGGCGCCAGGACGCAGAAGGCCCGGTCGGTGGCCGGGCCGCCGATGGTGCCCCCACGCGGCTGGCCGGGCAGAGCGGATGCGTACGTCATGCGGAGAGTCCCCCCGTGGCTCCCGGGATGTGCTTGGTGAACTCATCATGACCCGGCCAGCTCAACACCAGTTCCCCGTTTTCCACCCGCGCCTGGGCCAGCACCGGCGTCAGATCCCGGTCCGCCGCCGCGGCAAGTACGTCGGCGACCGAGCCATGGGCCGCGAGCTGGCGCAGCGTCGCGATCGTGGGCGGCATCATCAGCAGCTCGCCCCGGTCGTAGCCGTCGGCCGCGTCGTCCGGACGGATCCAGACGGTCCGGTCCGCCTCCGTGGAGGCATTACGGGTGCGCTGCCCCCGCGGCAGCGCAGCCACGAAGAACCAGGTGTCGTAGCGGCGCGGTTCGAACTCCGGGGTGATCCAGCGGGCCCAGCAGCCCAGCAGATCCGAGCGGAGCACAAGCCCCCGGCGGTCCAGGAACTCCGCGAACGACAGATCCCGGGCGACCAGCGCCGCGCGGTCCGTCTCCCAGTCGTCCCCCGTCGTGTCCGCGACCACGGTGTGCGGCGTCGGGCCCGCGAGCAGGACCCCCGCCTCCTCGAAGGTCTCGCGGACCGCCGCGCACACGATGGCCTGAGCCTGCGTCGCCTCGCTCGGGTCCAGGCCCAGCCGCCTCGCCCACTGCGCCCGCGAGGGGCCGGCCCAGGTGACCATCCGCTCGTCGCGCGGGTCCACGGAACCGCCCGGATAGGCGTACGCGCCTCCGGCGAAGGCCATGGAGGCGCGTCTGCGCAGCATGTATACGGCGAGCCCGTCGGCCCCTCCGGCCGCGTTCCGCAGGCCCTCTGGGGGCGTTTCAGGGCCTTCCGGAGCCTCCGCGGGCCCCGGCACCGTGTCGAGCCACTCCGGTGCGTCGAGCTCGTCCGGTGAGTGCTCCCCGTCCCTGCCCTGTGCGTCCTGTGCGTCCTGTGGTGTGTCCTGTCCGTCCGTTCCGTCCGGTCCGTCTCGCAGCAGCAGCACGGTGGCGGCCCGGCGCGGTGTCACCGGTGTGAGCTCGCCCGCCGACAAGAGGCGGATCCGCTCTGGCCACTCGGGTGGATACCACTGGCCATTCGTAGTGGACATGGCCGGATGCTATGCGCTTACGGGCTGATGTTCGAGTGGCACCGGCGGCGCCACGCCGGTGCCGGCCCGCGCACCGGCGGTCACACCGGTCCGCGCCCACCGGCCCACCGGCCCACCGGCACGGCCCGCCCACGAGTCCGGCTCCCCAGTCCGCGACTTCGACGCCCGCCGGTCGGCGACCTCGACGCTCGCTAGTCGGCGACCTCGACCTGGATCTCGACCTCGACCGGCGCGTCCAGCGGCAGCACCGCCACGCCCACCGCGCTGCGCGCGTGCACGCCCGCGTCACCCAGGGCCTCGCCCAGCAGCTCGCTCGCACCGTTGACGACACCCGGCTGGCCGGTGAAGTCCGGTGCCGAGGCGACGAAACCGACGACCTTCACGACGCGCACGACCCGGTCGAGGTCGCCGACGACCGACTTCACGGCGGCCAGGGCGTTCAGCGCACAGGTGCGCGCCAGCTCCTTGGCCTCCTCCGGGGTCACCTCCGCGCCGACCTTGCCCGTCACGCCCAGCTTCCCCTCGACCAGCGGCAGCTGGCCCGAGGTGTAGACGTACGGACCGGTGCGCAGCGCGGGCACATACGAGGCCAGGGGCGCCGCGACCTCGGGCAGCGTCAGGCCGAGCCCGGCGAGCCTGCCCTCGACGGTGCCGCCCGCCATCAGCCCTTCTCCCGCTTCAGGTAGGCCACCAGCTGCTCAGGGTTGGGCCCGGGGACGACCTGGACCAGCTCCCAGCCGTCCTCGCCCCAGGTGTCCAGAATCTGCTTCGTGGCGTGTACGAGCAGCGGTACGGTCGCATATTCCCACTTGGTCATGGGGCCGACTGTAATGCCTCTCCGCCGGGCCCTGGTGCGTAGGGCGAGGGGCGACTGGTTAGGCTCCCCAGTGTGAGCAGGCTCCATGTCGTCAGCGGTAAGGGCGGAACCGGCAAGACCACGGTCGCCGCCGCACTCGCGCTGGCCCTCGCGGCCGAGGGCAGGCGCACCCTGCTGGTCGAGGTCGAAGGCCGTCAGGGCATCGCACAACTCTTCGAAACGGAGCCGCTGCCTTACGAGGAGCGGAAGATCGCCACCGCGCCGGGCGGCGGGGAGGTGCACGCTCTGGCGATCGACCCGGAGTTCGCACTTCTGGACTACCTCCATATGTTCTACAAGCTGGGCTCGGCCGGGCGCGCCCTCAAGAAGCTCGGCGCGATCGACTTCGCGACCACCATCGCCCCGGGGCTGCGGGACGTCCTGCTGACCGGCAAGGCGTGCGAGGCGGTGCGCCGCAAGGGCAAGGACGGCCGCTTCGTCTACGACTCCGTGGTCATGGACGCGCCGCCCACCGGCCGCATCACCCGCTTCCTGAACGTCAACGACGAGGTGGCGGGGCTGGCCCGGACCGGCCCGATACACAACCAGGCACAGGCCGTCATGCGCGTCCTGAAGTCGCCCCAGACGGCGGTCCACATGGTGACCCTCCTGGAGGAGATGCCGGTCCAGGAGACCGCGGACGGCATCTCCGAACTGCGCGCCGACGGCCTCCCTACGGGCGGCGTCATCATCAACATGGTGCGGCCCGCGGTCCTCGACCACGAGGCCGTCGAGGCCGTCGCCAACGGGCAGCGCACGGCCGTCGCCAAGGCGCTCTCCCAGGCGGGCCTGGGTGGTGCGCGCCGCGGCGGCATGGCCGAGCGGCTGGTCGACCCGCTGCTGGAGCAGGCACGGGAGCACGCCGAGCGGGTGGCGCTGGAGCGGGCGCAGCGCGCCGAGCTGACCGGCCTGGGGCTGCCGCTGCACGAGCTGGAGCTCCTTACGGACGGCATCGACCTGGCGGGGCTCTACCGGCTCGCGGCGGATCTGCGCAAGCAGTGGCCGACGTGAGCGGCGCCCCCCGTAAGGGCGCCACGGACAACGAGTCGTACGCAGGAGGCGGCATGGGCATGGACGTGGCACCCCGGCTGGACATCGACGTCCTGCTGGACGATCCGCAGACCCGCATCGTGGTGTGCTGCGGCTCGGGCGGCGTCGGCAAGACCACCACCGCCGCCGCCCTGGGCGTACGGGCCGCCGAGCGCGGCCGCAAGGTCGTCGTCCTCACCATCGACCCGGCCCGCCGGCTCGCCCAGTCCATGGGCATCGACGCGCTCGACAACATCCCGCGCCGGGTGGAGGGCATCGGCGACGGGAACGGCGGCGAACTGCACGCCATGATGCTGGACATGAAGCGGACGTTCGACGAGTTCGTCGAGGCGCACGCCGACCCCGAGCGCGCCCGGGCGATCCTCGCGAACCCCTTCTACCAGTCGCTGTCGGCCGGTTTCGCGGGCACGCAGGAGTACATGGCCATGGAGAAGCTCGGCCAGCTCCGGGCCCGCGACGAATGGGACCTGATCATCGTCGACACCCCGCCCAGCCGGTCGGCGCTGGATTTCCTGGACGCGCCGAAACGTCTCGGCTCCTTCCTGGACGGGAAGTTCATCAAGGTGCTGATGGCGCCGGCGAAGGTGGGCGGCAAGGCCGGGATGAAGTTCCTGAACGTGGGCGTGTCGATGATGACGGGCACGGTCAGCAAGGTGCTCGGCGGGCAGCTGCTGCGCGACGTTCAGACGTTTGCTGCCGCGATGGACACCATGTTCGGCGGATTCCGTACTCGCGCGGAGGCCACCTACCGGCTACTGCAGGCTCCCGGTACGGCCTTCCTCGTGGTGGCCGCGCCCGAGCGGGATGCCCTGCGGGAGGCCGCGTACTTCGTCGAACGCCTGGCCGCGGACCAGATGCCGCTGGCCGGGCTGGTGCTGAACCGGGTGCACGGCAGCGGGGCCGAACAACTGTCGGCGGAACGGGCGTTGGCCGCCGCCGAGATCCTTTCCCTGACGGGCGACCCCGCGGATCCGGCGGATCCGGCGGATCCGGACGATGCGCTCGCGAACGCGGCGGAGGAAAGTGATCCGGCCAAGAACGGTGCCGGGACAGAAAATCTTGCCGACGGCGGATTTGTCGATCCCCCCTCAGGGAATGCTCAAGCGCGGAACCCCTCGGCAGCGGACCCCGACGTCTCCCCCACGTCGGCGGACACGTCGGCGGAGCGGCTCGCCGCGGGCCTGCTTCGGCTGCACGCGGAGCGTATGCAGGTGCTCGGACGCGAGCAGCGCACACACGACCGCTTCACGGCTCTCCACCCCGAGGTTCCGGTGGCCCAAGTGGCCGCACTCCCTGGCGACGTACACGACTTGGCAGGGCTGCGAGCGATCGGCGATCGCCTCGCGGTCCCACTGGAACGGACCAAACGCGCGGGCTGAGTCGGTGCCCGCGCGGCGGTCGGCGGCGCGGGCACGAAGGAGACGTACGACAGGCAGCACGCATAACGGACAGCGGTGACGGGCCGTGACGGACGGCGGTGTCGGACCTCGCTGATCGGCCTCGGTGGCCATCGCCGATGCAGGCAGACGCCGAGGCAAGCCGAGACAGACAGAGGCGCGGGCGCGTATAGCGGGCCCTGGCGGACACGGCGCCCCAGCAAGCGGCTCACGACACCCCGCGCACACACGGGCACACGGGCACGCACGGACACACGGGCACACGGGCACACGGGCACACGGGCACACGGGCACACGGGCACACGACAGGCCACAGTCACCGACCGCGCAGAGAGTCACCAGTGGCTCAGGTGGCGGCAGATCAATCGCCGCCTCCCTCACAGACCAGCCACAGACCAACCCCCGGCCCGCACCGACCCGTTAGCCCTCGTCACCCATGTCACTCGCGCCCCCACGGCCGACCGCGGCCCTGGCCGCGGTCGTGCTCGGAGGCGTGCGCGTACCCGTACCCGCCCCTGACGAGGCGCGCCGTACTCGCACCCCCACTCGTGCCGATGACGAGAGGTGGGTGAGGTGATGATGAGGCGAGACGCTCACACCGGCAGGCCGTCAGCCGACCGCCGGCGCACCGCCGTCCGGTCTATCCGACCGCGGCGAAGCGCTCGTAGTCCTCGTCGTCGAAGGGCAGAATCCCCGCGCTGCGCTCGTACTCGACGCGCGCGGTTTCCAGGAGCCTGCGCCAGGAGGTCACCGTCGGCCGGCGGCGCAGCAGTGCTCGCCGCTCGCGCTCGGTCATCCCTCCCCACACGCCGAACTCCACGCGGTTGTCCAAGGCATCCGCAAGGCACTCGGTGCGCACCGGGCATCCGGTGCAGACCGCTTTGGCCCTGTTCTGTGCCGCGCCCTGGACGAACAGTTCATCTGGATCAGTAGTGCGGCAGGCGGCCTGCGCACTCCAGTCGGTTACCCAGCCCATGCTGGCGCCGTCCTCTCCCGAATCGGAGCTCCCCCACGGCGACAAACGGCATATTCACCGTCGCCAGTTGAGGACGTTACGGAAGCGAGACAAGGCGCAACACCCCCTGCAGGCCCAATCTTGGATGGTCCGAACGGACTATGGGTACGCGGCAGATCACCCAACGGAGTGAGCTGGCGGCATTTGCGATTACTAGTGCAAATAGGGGCAGTTCACCCGCCGAACAACGGGCAGCTCGGGACGGAGGCCGCAATCCGGGCAGGCCTCATCACTCACTTGAGTGAGGGTGGGGGTGTGGCTCAGCCACTCACCTGTGACTGGCGTGAAACAGCGTATGCGAACACCCGGTCCCCTGTCCGGCGATTCGAGACGTAGGCTGCGTCCTATGGGAAACACGCGCTCGAGCGGCGGGCTGTCCACCGCTCAACAGGCCGCCAAGTTCCTCGGCGTCAGCGCGCTGGCCGGTGCCGTGATGGCCGGGCTCGCGCTTCCCGCCGTGGGGGCGCTCGGCCTCGCAGCCAAGGGAACGGTCGAGGAGTTCGACGGAATTCCGGCCAATCTCAAGACACCGCCGCTCAGCCAGCGGACGACGATCCTGGACGCCGAGGGCGGGGAGATCGCGAAGGTCTACTCCCGTGACCGGACGATCGTCAAGCTGAACGACATCTCCCCGTATATGCGACAGGCGATCGTCGCGATCGAGGACGCCCGCTTCTACGAGCACGGGGCGGTCGACCTCAAGGGCGTGCTGCGCGCGGTCAACACCAACGCGCAGGACGGTGGGGTCTCCCAGGGCGCCTCCACGCTGACCCAGCAGTATGTGAAGAACGTGTTCGTCGAGGAGGCGGGCGACGACAAAGAGAAGGTCGCCCAGGCCACCCGGCAGTCCATAGGCCGCAAGATCAAGGAACTGAAGTACGCGATCAAGGTCGAGAAGGAACTGGGCAAGAAGCGGATCCTCGAGAACTACCTGAACATCACCTTCTTCGGGCAGCAGGCGTACGGCATCGAGGCCGCGGCCCAGCGCTACTTCAGCAAGTCCGCCAAGGACCTGAAGCTGGAGCAGGCGGCGCTGCTGGCCGGTCTCGTCCAGTCGCCCAGCCGCTACGACCCGGTCAGCGCCCCGAAGTCCGCCAAGGAACGCCGTGACACGGTTCTGCGGCGCATGGCCCAGGTCAAGGACATCACTCCGGCGCAGGCCGCCGCGGCCCAGAAGAAGCCGCTCGGCCTGAAGGTCAGCATGCCCAGGAGTGGCTGCATCACGGCCGTCCAGGGCGCCGGGTTCTTCTGTGACTACGTCCGCGAGACCCTGCTCAACGACCCGGCCTTCGGCAAGACGGCGGAGGCGCGTGCCAAGCGCTGGACCCAGGGCGGCCTGACGATCCGTACGACGCTCGACCCGAAGGCCCAGAAGTCGGTCCAGAAGTCGATCAAGGCGCATGTCTACCAGTCCGACCCGGTGGCCACCGCCGTGACGCTCGTCGAACCGGGCACCGGCAAGGTGCTGGGGATGGGCCAGTCCAGGCCGTACGGCTTCGGCGAGAACGAGACCCAGATCAACCTGTCCGCGGACAAGTCCATGGGCGGCTCGAACTACGGCTTCCAGGTCGGCTCCACGTTCAAGCCGATCACCGCGGCGGCCGCGATCGAGCAGGGCAAGAAGCCGTACCAGCGCTACTCCTCGCCGTACAAGATGGCGTATCCGAGCCCGGTCACCACCTGCAAGGGCACCTGGACCAACGACGAGGGCGCGACCGTCGAGAACGAGAACGAGAAGGAAGTCGGCCCCTACGGGATGCGGGACGCGACCGCCAAGTCGGTCAACACCTACTTCGTCCAGCTGATCAGCGACATCGGGGTCTGCCCGGTGACGCAGATGGCCGACAAGATGGGGGTGAAGCGCGCCGACGGCAAGGAGCACAACCAGGTGCCCTCCCTCACCCTCGGCTCCGAGGGCTTCTCGCCGCTGACGATGGCCAACGCCTACGCGACCTTCGCCAACCGCGGTGTCTACTGCTCCCCGGTCTTCATCGAGTCGATCATCGGCCCGGACCACAAGGAGCTCAAGGTCCCGCAGTCGAAGTGCTCCCGCGCGATGTCGGCGAAGACCGCGGACACCATCAACACGCTGCTGCGCGGGGTCGTCGAGGACGGCACCGGCAAGCAGGCCGGCCTCCAGAGCCGTGCGAGCGCCGGTAAGACGGGTACGACGGACGAGCGCAGGGCCGCGTGGTTCGTCGGCTACACCCCGAACATGGCCGGTGCGGTGTGGGTCGGCGGCCCGGGTGCCAAGGGCGTCAAGATGGAGAACATCACCATCGGCGGCGTCCCCCACGACAAGGTCTACGGCGCGGACACCCCCGGCCCTATCTGGAAGGACGCGATGAGCGGCGCCCTGGACGGCAAGCCGGCGCCGAACTTCGTGAAGGTCCCGATCAAGGACCCGAACGAGCGCAAGCCCCACGACGGCAAGAAGCCGGGCGACCACAAGCCGGGCCGTGGCAACGACGACGGCGGAAACGGCGGCGAGGACAACCCGTGGCCGGACATCTCTCTGCCCCCGGACCTGATCGGCGGCGGCAACGGGAACGGGAACGGGAACGGCGGCAACGGCGGTAACGGCAATGCAGACGGCGGCTGGCACTGGCCGCGGTAGCGAAGCGTCGCGATGAAGCGCCGAAGGGGGCCGGACAGAGATGTCCGGCCCCCTTTGTATGTGGGCGGGATGGCGACGCTGCGATCCTTACGGTTGCCACGGCAATAGGCCGACAACACAGCGCAAGCAAGCGGAACGCAACGCACACAGCACGTGGGCCACGGCGAAACGCACAGCACACGCCACCTAACGCAACGCGACTGACACTCGGCTCCCGAGCGAGAACTCCCAGCCCGCAAGCTGACCGCCCGCTGGCTACCCGCCCGCGAGCTGGCTACCCGCCCGCGAGCTGCCGCTTCACCGCGGCGGCGACCCGGCCGCCGTCCGCCCGCCCGGCGATCTTCGGGTTCACGATCTTCATCACGGCGCCCATGGCCCGCGGGCCCTCGGCACCGCCCGCCGCGGCCTCCCCCACCGCCTCGGCCACCAGGGCGTCCAGCTCCTCGTCCGTAAGGGGCTTCGGCAGATACTCGGCGAGCACTTCGCCCTCCGCCCGCTCCCGCTCGGCCTGCTCCGCGCGTCCACCCTTCTCGAACGCCTCGGCCGCCTCACGGCGCTTCTTGGACTCCCGCGCGACGATCTTCTCCACCTCGGCGTCGGACAGCTCACGGGCCCTCTCGCCCGCGACCTCTTCCTTCGTGATCGCGCTGATGGTGAGCCGGAGAGTCGAGGAACGCAGCTCGTCGCGCGCCCGGATCGCCGCGGTGAGATCGTTCTGCAGCCTGGACTTGAGCGTGGTGGTCATGGCGTCGAGTCTGCCAGCACTGGCCGGGAATCACCCGAAGATTTCTCCCCCGGCGGCGTTCTGCGACCATGGACAACATGCGCGCGCGATACGGAGTACCCCTGGGAATCACGGCGGTCGGCGCGGCCGGCCTCGCCTACGCCGCCGGCTTCGAAGTCCGGTCCTTCAGGCTCCGGCGGATCACCGTTCCGGTGCTCCCGCAGGGGATGCGACCCCTGCGCGTCCTGCAGATCTCCGACATCCACATGGTGAGCGGACAGCGCAAGAAGCAGCGCTGGCTCCAGTCCCTCGCCGGGCTGCGCCCCGACTTCGTGGTGAACACGGGCGACAACCTCTCGGACCCGGAGGGCGTACCGGAGGTCCTGGACGCGCTGGGCCCGCTGATGGAGTTCCCCGGCGCCTATGTCTTCGGCTCGAACGACTACTACGGACCGAAGATGCGCAACCCGGCCCGCTATCTCTTCGAGAAGGCCAGCGGCCGGCACGGGCTGAACGGCAACGCCCCGGCCGTCGGCGCCATCCACAACCCGTGGACGGAGCTCCGTGACGCCTTCGACGCGGCCGGCTGGGTCGGGCTGTCGAACACGCGCGGCCGACTGAAGCTGGAGGACATCGAGATCGCCCTCACCGGCCTCGACGACCCCCACATCAAGCGCGACCGCTACGCCGAGGTGGCCGGCGGCCCCGAGGCGGGCGCCGACCTCTCGCTCGCCGTGGTCCACGCCCCGTATCTACGCGTCCTCGACGCCTTCACGGCCGACCGCTATCCCCTGATCCTCGCCGGCCACACCCACGGCGGCCAGCTGTGCATCCCCTTCTACGGCGCCCTGGTCACCAACTGCGACCTCGATACCCGCCGGGTCAAGGGCCTCTCCCAGCACCAGGCCGGCGGCCACACCTCCTACCTCCACGTCTCCGCGGGCTGCGGCACCAACCGCTACACCCCGGTCCGCTTCGCCTGCCCCCCGGAAGCCACCCTGCTCACCCTGACCCCCCAGACCCCCTGACCCCGCCCCGGCCCACCGGGATCGCCCAGAACGCCCCGACCTGCGAGACCTCGAAAACCGGATTTCGTCTCTGGCCACAGGTCCGCTAAAGTAGAGCTCGTTGCTTCGGGGTGTAGCGCAGCTTGGCAGCGCGCTTCGTTCGGGACGAAGAGGTCGTGGGTTCAAATCCCGCCACCCCGACTGAAGGAACACAGGTCAGGGGCCTGATCCGCGAAAGTGGATCGGGCCCCTGACTCATTCCTGAGGCCGCCTGGGGTCCCTGGCTCCCAGGCGAGCCGGTCAGGACTCGTCGGTGCCGGAGCCCTGAGCAGTCGTGAGCACGCTTCGGTCATCCAGGACAGCGAACGCAGGGTCACCTCGGTGGTCGCTCTGCCGGCCACCGGGGCGTGGACCGCGAGGCGCGGCGCTGACCGGCGCCATCAGTCAGGGCGCCCTCACTGAGGCGGGCCTTGTGCGTCAGAGCTGACGCCGCCCAGCCCGAGGACGTCACGTCCTCGGGTCATGGCCACGAAGAGCCGGCTGCGGGCGAGTTGCTGTCGCTCGGACGCCGTCTCGGACAAGCCGGACCGTGCGTTGACCTGCTCGTCGTGGCGCGGCAGACACACGTACTTGAACTCAAGTCCCTTGGCTCGGCGATAACTGCCCAACTTCACGGCCTCGACAGGACGACCGTCGTAGTGCTCGAGCAGGCACAGCGGGAGTCCGGCCTGGGTAAGAAGCCGCTGGTAGTGGCTTTTGGCACGCATGGAGGGGCAGAGAACCGCCACATTGCCGAGGCTGCCAGCCGGCAGTGCCCGAAGCATGTTGACGAGATCCTGGTCGTGTTCGGCGACGGTAGGTCGTGTCGACCGCAGGACCTTGCCGTCGTGGTAGATCAGCTCCACGTCGCGACGGCCCGGCGTGCGTACTCCGCCGATATCGGAGGCGACGCCACGTCCTTTGATGACGTGGTCGATTTCCTCCCTCCAATACAGCGGGGCGGGTAGCCGCCATCTCGCCCCCTCGTACGCGGACCAGCAATCGTAGGACGTACTGCCAGGAGACATGGAGTAGCGATCAGGTCAACTCGTCGGTGCGGCAGCAAAGTTCACTCTTCGGCCTTCAGCGCCTCAGCCGCCCGGGCCAGTCCGCTATTGGCGGCTCAGGGAGCGGGTGATGCCCGCTGCGATGGTGGTGGCCAGGATCCAGCCGGTGACGATGAGGGTGTAGGAGAGCCACTGACACCAGCCCTGTGGCGCGAAGGCGGACTGCTGACCGAAATCGGTGATCGGCAGGAGCAGGTCCACGGTGTAGAAGACGGGGTTGAAATCGGGCGCCTCATCGGCCTTCAGGGGGTGGGGGTGGTTCAGGGCGAAGGCGAGGGCGCCGGTGAGGAGGAGGGTCAGCAGCCATCCGGCGGCGCGCATGGGCCGGAAACCGTAGCCGACAGTGAGGTCCTGGAGATGGCCCCAGGCCCTGGCGTACCGGGGAAGGGTGCGGCGGTGCCGGCGGAGCTTGGCCAGTTGCACCGTGCGGGCGGCGGCGTCATCGCCCGCGGTGCGGTAGGCGACGGTCAGCTGCTCATAGGCGTACGGCAGATAGCCCGACTCCTCACGCTCCAGCAGAGTCAGGCGTTGTTCGGCGGGGAGGTCGGGAGTGAGCCTGCGATAGCTGAGGCCGTCGATCCTGACTCGGCCGGGCCACGTCTCCGGGGCGATGTGCAGCAGATCGACCTGACAGCCCCGGAGGTTCACCGTGCCCTCGATCGGGGCGGCCTCGCGCAACCACAGCTCGCCGATGACGCAGCTGCTGGCGCGCAAGGCCTGGCCACCGGGGTTGGAGAACCGGGCGTACGCGAGGTTCAGATGACGGGGAATTCTGGCGCCGCTGAGGTTGACCCGGCCATGGGCGCGCAGCCGCATGGCGCGCAGGTCGGTGCCGACCGACAGCGTCTCGGCGTGCAGGGCAGTGTGGCCGGGGTGGTGCAGCATGGCGTCGTCGAGGTTGACCTCACCGGTGACGGTGGCCCCGTTCAGCCGGACCTGACCGTGGCAGACGAGCCCGGCTGCCGCTATGTCGTTGCCCACGACCACGTGGTTGAGTTCCAGTGCCGGCTCCTGGAGCGCGTCGGGGTCCGCGGCATCAGGGGTGTGGGATGCGGCGGAGACATCGGGGGCGTCCGGGGAGACACCGAGGCGCGCCCCGTCGAGGAAGATCGCCCCGGCGATCTGGGCCCCCGCAAGCCTTACGGGGCCCGCGATACGGCAGCCGCTCATCCGCAGCACCCCATCGACGCGGAGCGCTCCCGCGGTGAGGCCGGGCAGCACCGAATCACTGAGCACCAGGGCACGCAGCTGCGCCCCGTAGAGCATCGGGCCCCGCGTGAAGTGGCAGGACCGCAGCCGTATGGGGTGCTGGACCACCCCGTACCTGAGGTCGAGCTGCCCGGTGATTCGCGCACCCGCCAGCTTCAGCCCCGCTATCTCGCCACCCCGGCTCGGCCCGTCGACCAGCAATGCCCGTAACACCTCGGCCCGTACGGTCCGCTCCGGCCCCCAGGGCCCACCGGCCGCCGGGTCGTCGTCGGCGCTCTCGCGCATATCCACGCCCTCGCCCAGCGGGAACGCCTCCCAGACACGGCGCTCGGCTGGTGTCAGGTCGGCGATCTCCATCGGCGGGATGGTGGCGCGGGGGCGCTCAGGGTGTCAACCGCCAGGCGTCGGTCGCCGAGCTGTCGGTCGCCTATTCGGACGCGGCGGACGCGGCGGAGGCGTCGGTCCAGCCCTGGCGGCGTAGGACGGCCGGGACGTCGGGGGCCTGGTAGTGGGCGCCCTTGAGGACCTTGCCGTCGGCGCGCAGGGTGGGGCGGCCGTCGGGGCCGAGTTTGGTCATGTTGGCCCGGTGGATCTCGGCGATCACCTCGTCGAGGTCGATGCCATGGACCAGGGCGGTGCCGTAGGCGACGTAGACGACGTCGGCCAGTTCGTGGGCCAGGTGGTCGACGGTGCCGTGGGCGCTCGCCTCGGCTACTTCGGCGCACTCCTCGGCCAGTAGGTTTTGGCGGTGGGCGGCGAGTTCCGGTGAGACCTCGGTGGGGGTCGTACGGGCGTCGAGGCCGAAGGCCAGGTGGAATTCGCGGACGAGGTCGGCGCGAGAGGGGCGCATCCGTCCGATCGTACGTGGGGGTGAGCGGTCAGGCGTCGTAGGGGCAGGGGGCGTGGGAGCGTGCGTTGTGGGGGAGCGTCGTGCGTCGGCGCGCGGATCCTTGGGCGGGTGCCTAGGGTGAGGCGTATCAGGCCCTTGACCTCCGCCTCCGGGGTGGTGCACCCATGAGTCTCAGCATCCGCAATCAGCTCCCCGCCACCGTCGTGTCCGTGACCCCGGGCGAGGTCATGGCCACGGTCCAGGGGCGGCTGTCCGGGGGTCAGATGGTGACGGCCGCCGTGACCATGAGCGCCGTGAAGGAACTCGGCATCGGGGAGGGGTCGGAGGTGACGGCGCTGGCCAAGGCCACCGAGGTGGCTCTGGCCACCGGGGAGGTCTCGGGGCTGAGCATCCGCAATCGCTTCCCGGGCACGGTCACCCACCTCACCCTCGGGGCCGCCATGGCCACCGTTGTCATCGCCATCGGCCGTGACCAGGAGCTCACGGCCGCCATCACCCAGGACGCCGTGGCGGAGCTGGGGCTCACCGAGGGCAGCCGCGTCACCGCGCTGATCAAGTCGACCGAGGTGTCGCTCGCCACCGCCTAGGCCGATGAGTCGGTGGTGGTCGGTGGGGGGTCGGTCGATGGGCCGATTGCCTGTCGTCCCCGGCCCGGTCCCGGCCCGCCAGATCGCGCCAACCTCTCCACTCCCACCCCGCTTATTTCTACAGTGCTGTAGATTTTAACTCCGGTCCACCGAGCACCTGGAGTAAATCGTGGGAGTTTCCCTGTCCAAAGGCGGCAACGTCTCGCTGAGCAAGGAGGCGCCGGGCCTGAGCGCGGTCGTCATCGGCCTGGGCTGGGACGTACGGACGACGACGGGCGCCGCCTACGACCTCGACGCGAGCGCCCTGCTGTGCGACGAGGCCGGGAAGGTCGCGTCCGACCGGCACTTCGTCTTCTACAACAACCTCACCAGCCCCGACGGCTCCGTGGAGCACACCGGCGACAACCTGACCGGTGAGGGCGAGGGCGACGACGAGGCCATCAAGGTCAATCTGGCCGCCGTGCCGGCCGAGATCGCCAGGATCGTCTTCCCGGTCTCCATCCACGACGCGGACGGCCGCGACCAGAACTTCGGCCAGGTCCGCAACGCCTTCATCCGGGTGGTCAACCAGGCCGACAACGCCGAACTCGCCCGCTACGACCTGAGCGAGGACGCCGCGACCGAGACGGCGATGGTCTTCGGCGAGCTCTACCGCAATGGCGCGGAGTGGAAGTTCCGCGCGGTCGGCCAGGGGTACGCCTCGGGGCTCGCGGGCATCGCCTCCGACTTCGGCGTCAATCTCTGACGCCCTCCTCCGTGATCGTCGGGCCCGGCCTTCCCCTGAGGCGGGCTCGGCGGCCGGTTCACGCGGCGCGTGCAGCTAGACGGTTAGCGCAGCTACGCGGTTCGCACAGCCGGACGGCTCGCACAGCCGGACGGCTCGCGCAACTCATACGGTTCGGACACATCGAGGAAGCGGACATGACCGCCCCACCCGGGTTACAGGCCGAGGACAGGCCGGACTTCGAGCGGGCGCTGCACCAGGCGCTGCGTACGGCGGAGATCCGAGAGGCCCTGCGGCGCAACGGGGCCACCGGGGACGCGGACATCCAACGGCTGCGCTCCCGGGCGCTGGTGGAGAGCGAGGCGATCGCGACGGCCGCCGCGCCCGAATACGCCGCGCACCTCCGGCAACGCGCCGCCGCGGCGATGAGCCCGTCCACCGCGCTCGTTACGCCTGCCCCTTCTGCCTCAGCTGCCCGGTCTGCTGTGGGTGGCCCCTCCCCCACGGCAGGCGTCCGTGGGCTGCTGCCGGCGCTCGCCGTCCTCGCACCGGCTCTGGCCGGTGCCTCGGCCGCGGCCTTTCTGCTCCTCGGCGGACTGCTGAAGCTCTTCCACTCCCAACGGGAGCTGGCCGAGGCACTGTTGACCGCCGGGCTGACCAGCGCGACGATCGCGGCAGTCACTCTGGCGGCCGGAGTGGCCTGCCTGCTCGCCACCGCCGTACGCCACCACACCTCGGCCCCCGACCATCACCAGCGCGCCCAACGGCTTCCGTACACGCACCCGCCACACGTCAGACGCCGGGATGACGCGGCCGTGGCCACGGCCCGCGACGCCTGGCTGAGGGCCCTTCTTCACCGCGGCATCCTGCCGTTTCTGCGCGACCGGCTGAAGATGTCGCAAAAACCGTCTCGGATGAATCAGAAGAGCGAGAAAGGAAGCACATGACCGTAAATCTGGCCAAGGGCCAGCGGATCAACCTGAGCAAGTCCGACGGGGGCGAGCTCAGCGCGGTGCGCATGGGCCTGGGCTGGCAGGCCGCGCCGCGCAAGGGGTTGCTCGCCCGGTTGACCGCCAAGGAGATCGACCTGGACGCCTCCGCCGTGCTGTTCGCCGGGCAGGAAGCCGTCGACGTCGTGTTCTTCCAGCATCTGACGAGCGACGACGGATCCGTACGGCACACCGGCGACAACCTCGTCGGTGGCACCGGTCAGGGCGGCGACGATGAATCGATCCTGATCGATCTGCAGCGCGTTCCGGCCCATGTCGATCAGATCCTGTTCACGGTGAACTCCTTCACCGGACAGACCTTCGCCGAGGTGCAGAACGCCTTCTGCCGTCTGATCGACGAGACCAACGGACAGGAGCTGGCCCGCTACACCCTGAGCGGCGGTGGCCCCTACACGGCCCAGATCATGGCCAAGGTGCACCGCGAGGGCGGGGCGGGCGGGGCCTGGCAGATGTCGGCGATCGGCGCGCCCGCCACCGGCCGGACGTTCCAGGATCTGCTGCCGGTCCTCTCCTCCCACCTCTGACCTGACGGGCAAGCCCTGACAAGCAAGCTCCTCCCGGCATCTGACAAGCGGGCTGAAACGGCCTGTGGCGCGTTTCGCGCCGTCCGAGGGAGAATCTGAGGGTGACCGAGCGAAAGCCCCCGGGCATCAGCTTCGAAACATGGGCCGACCGACAGATCCGCGAGGCGGAGGAACGCGGCGCGTTCGCGAACCTCCCGGGAAAGGGAAAACCTCTCCCCAACCTCGACAAGCCCTACGACGATCTGTGGTGGGTCAAGGAGAAGATGGCCCGCGAGAATCTGTCATTTCTGCCCCCGACACTCGTACTGCGCAAAGAGGCGGAGGACGCGCTCGCCGCCGTGGAAAGGGCGCCCTCGGAACGGAGAGTGCGGGAGATCCTCTCGGAGGTCAATGACAAGATCCGTGAGGCGATCCGGCGGCCCCCGCCCGGCCCGCCGCTCCATCTCACGCCCTTCGACATCGACGAAGTCGTCCGGGAGTGGCGGGAGCGCCGGGAGCGGATGGAGCACGACGAGGACCGGCCCGGCTGACCGCGACGAAGGTGGGCCGGGGCGGGTGCGCCCCGGCCCACTCGTGGTGCAGGGTCTGCCCGATTCAGGGGCCCATGTTCCAGGGCAGCCCCGGGCTACTCCTCGTTGCCGTACGGGCGAGTGATGATCTCCATGCCATGACCGGCCGGGTCCATGAAGTACAACCCGCGCCCGCCGTGATGGTGGTTGATCTCGCCCGGCTGCTTCAGATGGGGATCGGCGTAGTACGTGACCCCTTGCTGCCGGATCCGCTCGAAAGCCGCATCGAACTCCTCGTCCGAGATGAGGAACGCGTAATGCTGCATGACGATCGACTCACCGGGAATCGTGGCGAAGTCCAAGGTGACGCCGTTACTCGTCTCCAGCGGAACGAATGGGCCCCACTCTTCTCCCACCTCAAGGCCAAGGATGTTCGCCAGGAATTCTGCGGATTCGCGGTTGTCCAGAGAATGGACGATCGTGTGATTCAACTCGACAGACACTGTGGAATGCCTCCGTAAGGCAATCTCACGGGCACCTCCATGTCTCACCCAGCCGGTGACCGACACGCGATGCCGTATCTCCGATCGTAGGCGGCACCACCTCCGACCGTCGAGGCCCAGTTCCTCAGCCGCGCACCACGGAAGCGGCATCCCCGTCGGCGGATTCTTTCCTGACCGCCGCTACGTTGAAGATCCCGCCCTCCGGGTCACGCAGCGCCGCGACGCGCCCATAGGGGGTGTCGGTCGGCGGGGAGAGGATGCCGCCGCCGAGTTCCGCGGCGCGTTCGGCGACCTCGTCGACGTCCTCCACGCAGAAGTAGACCCGCCAGCGGGGCCGGACGTTCGGGTCCGGGGCGGCCTCGAGGGCGCCGCCGCGCAGCCCCGCGACCGCCTTACCGTCGATATGAAGGACCACCCGGTCGTGTTCGAAGCGGACGTCGCAGCGCTCTCGCTCCTGACTGTCCCAGCCGAAGACCTGCCCATAGAAGAGCGCCGCCTCGAAGGCGTCGCGGGTGCGCAGCTCCAGCCATACGGGCGCGCCCGGTCTGCGCTCGCCCCACCAGGCGGAGGTCAGATCGCCCTCCCAGATGCCGAAGTTGGCCCCGTCCGGGTCGGCCGCCCAGGCCACCCGGCCGCTGCCGAACTCCAGCGGCCCGACGGCGACCGTGCCACCGCGCTCCTGGACGCGCGAGGCCACCTCGTCCGCGCTGTCCGCCGCGAAGTACGTGGTCCAGGTGACCGGGAGGGTCACTCCCGCCGAGGGGGACGAGGCACCGATGCCGACGGTCGGTACGCCGCCCTCGGTGTACGCGATGGTGTAACGGCCGTGGCCCTGCCGGGTAGGGCGGAAGCCCCAGCCGAAGAGCTCTCCGTAGAAGGTGTGCGCGCGGTCCAGATCCGCTGCCATGAGACTCACCCAGCACGGTGCGCCCTGGACAGCACGGAACCTCTCCCGCAAGGCCGCTCACCTCACTCATGTCCCTGGGGGCGCCACAGGCGTCCCGCAGGCAGCCGTCATCGCTCGTGCTTCATGCCCGATATCTCCACTTTCCTCTGATTTCGCGGTCGGCGCCACCTTGATGCCCACCGGCGCGCCCGCCCGAGCAGGGAGCACGTGCGTTGTGGCGCATCACACCGGGGCACGTCCGGCACTGGAGCATGGCCGGCCGGCCATGGCAGGGCAGTATTGCGCCCATGTCGAATCTCCGCTCAAACATCGTCTCCTGGCTGGGCCGCAAGTACTTTTCGAGAATTCAGAAGAATGGCTTCGACTTGTCCAAGATGTCGTTCCTCCCGGACGCCACGCTGGCGCCACTGAGGCGCGATGGACTCGACCCCATTGCCGATCTGTCCCGAACCAGGGCAAAAGAACCCATCAGCAAGATATGGCTGCCTTTCGGCATCAATGCCTGGCTTGTCACCGGATATGACGAGACCAAGGCGGTGCTCGGAAAGGCGAAGGGGTTCAGCTCCGATTTCACCAACCTCGCGGAACGGAACATCGGCGTCGCCCCGCAGCAGAATCCGGGAGGTCTCGGCTTCAGCGATCCACCGACGCATACGAGACTGCGACGCCTGCTGACGCCCGAATTCACCATGCGGCGGCTCAGCAGGCTCACCCCGCTCATCCACTCCATCGTGGAAGAGCGCCTCGACGAGATGGCGGCGGCCGAGGGCCCGGTGGATCTCGTGGAGGCGTTCGCCCTCCCCATTCCCGCGCTGGTCATCTGCGAGCTGCTCGGGGTGCCGTACGAGGACCGCGATGACTTCCAGCGCCACAGCACCGCGCGGTTCGACCTCTTCGGCGGGGCGAACGCCTCTCTCGGCGCGATGTCGGACTCCCTTTCCTATCTGCACGGGATCGTCCGGAAGCAGCGCGAGACGCCCGGAGACGGGCTGCTCGGCATGCTGGTGAAGGAGCACGGCGATGAACTCGACGACCAGGAGCTGGCCGGGCTCGCCGACGGGGTGCTGACCGGCGGTCTCGAGACGACCGCGAGCATGCTGGCGCTGGGCACGCTGGTGCTGCTCCAGGCCCCCGAGCAGTTCGCCGCGATACGTGATCACGACGATGTCGTGGACCCGTTCGTGGAGGAGCTGCTGCGCTATCTCACGGTGGTGCAGGTGGCCTTCCCGCGGTTCGCCCGCGAGGACATGGAGATCGCGGGCACACGGATATCCGCCGGCGATCTGGTGCTGTGCTCACTCAGCGGCGCCAACCGCGACGAGAAGCTGGGCCCCGACATGGAGCGGGTCGATCCGCACCGGCAGGCCCCCTCGCATCTGGCCTTCGGATACGGCATCCACCGCTGCATCGGCGCCGAGCTGGCCAAGATGGAACTCCGGGCCGCCTACCCCGCCCTCATACGGCGGTTCCCGGAGATGCAACTCGCGGTACCGGCGGAGAAGCTCTCCTTCCGGAAGCTCTCCATCGTCTATGGCGTGGACGAGCTGCCGGTGCTGCTGAGGTAGCGGAGCCCGGGGAGGGGACGGGGTGAAGGGGAGGGGCAGGGGGTGGGGCCGGAAGGGTGGGAGCCGGAGAGGCGGGCCCCGGGGGAAGGCGCGGAATCGCGCACGGAGAAGCTACGGACGGGTGCGGACGGAAAAGTTCAAGCTGCTGCCCTGCATCGCCTGCGAGCAGTCAGAGGCGTCCAGGAGCACTCAGAAGCGCTCGACCGTTTGCTCGCGCTCACGCGGAGGCTCGTACGGCGCGGGCCAGAAGTCGGTGATGGTCTGGATCCGGCCGTCCGCCGAGGCGGTGAAGAAGCTGATCGCCTGTGTCTCCTCCTCGTCCTCGCTGAAGCGCACCCAGGAGACCGCCTGCTCACCGTCGGCGATGACGCGCTCGACCTCCAGACTCCACTCGCCCAGGTACTCGGCGTTGAAGCGGACCACACCGTCCCGGCCGAGCACCCGCTCGCGGGTCTGCGGCAGTTCGTAGCGGACGTCGTCGGCGAGCGTGGCACCGAACGCCCGCCAGTCCCTGGCCTGGGCCGTTGCCCAGTACGTCTCCACTGTCGCGGCTATGTCGGCCATCAGCTCCCCCTCGGTGTACGGCCCCGTCCATCCCGCCGGGAACGTTATCCACAGGCGCGGGGCGACGCCAGCGCGTATGTCGCGGTGCGGCGCAGAATGGTGAGCATGACTGAGAGCACGGAGTCCATGCCGGACTGGGAAAAGCGCTTCCGGGCGCCGCGAGTGGGGCTGCCCGACTGGGCGGAAGAAGCCCCGGACCACTCACTGTTCGTCTCCAACGCCACGGGCACATACGAGCTGTACGCATGGGATCGGGCGACCGGTGCGCAGCGGCAGGTCACGGACCGGCCGAACGGGACGACCGACGGGGTGTTGTCGCCGGACGGCCGGTGGATCTGGTGGTTCTCGGACACCGATGGTGATGAGTTCGGGGTGTGGCTGCGCCAGCCGTTCACCGGCGGCGAGGGGGACGAGCGCCCGGCCGACGAGCCCGCGGCCCCCGGCCTGGACCCCTCCTATCCCGCGGGGCTCGCGCTGGGCCGCGACGGCACGGCGGTCGTCGGGCGGTCCACCGACGAGGACGGCTCGACCATCCATGTGGTGCGGCCGGGCGGCGAGCCCGAGGAGATCTACCGGCATCGCGAGTCCGCCGGAGTGGGCGATCTCTCCCATGACGGGACGCTGATCGCGATCGAGCACACCGAGCACGGCGACGCGATGCACTCGGCGATCCGCGTCCTGCGGCTGGACGGGACGGCCGTCGCGGAGCTGGACGACACCAAGGGCGGCACCGAGGAGCTGGGCCTGTCCGTGATGGGCTTCGCGCCCGTCGAGGGGGACACCCGGCTGCTGGTCGGGCACCAGCGGCGCGGCCGGTGGGAGCCCATGGTGTGGGATCCGGTGACCGGTGTGGAGACCGCGCTGGCGATCGATCTGCCCGGTGACGTCGGGGCGGACTGGTTCCCGGACGGATCGGCGCTGCTGGTCGAGCACAGCCATCAGGCGCGCAGCGAGCTGCTGCGGTACGACCTCGGCTCCGGCGAGCTGACCCGCCTGGAGACCCCGCCGGGGACGATCTCGGGCGCCACGGCGCGGCCGGACGGCACGGTGGAGTTCCTGTGGTCGTCGGCCGAGAAGCCGCCCCAGGTGCGGTCGACGAGCGGGCGGACGGTGCTGGACCCACCCGGCTTCGCGGCCCCGGAGTCGGTGCGGGTCACCGACGCGTGGGTGGACGGCCCCGGCGGGCGGGTGCACGCGCTGGTGCAGAAGCCCGCGGGCGAGGGCCCCTTCCCGACGGTCTTCGACATCCACGGCGGGCCGACCTGGCATGACAGCGACGCCTTCGCGGCGGGCCCCGCGGCCTGGGTGGACCACGGCTTCGCCGTGGTGCGGGTCAACTACCGCGGCTCGACGGGGTACGGGCGGGCGTGGACGGACGCGCTCAAGCACCGGGTCGGGCTGATCGAGCTGGAGGACATCGCGGCCGTGCGGGAGTGGGCGGTGGCCTCCGGGCTCGCCGACCCCGAGCGGCTGGTGCTGGCCGGCGGTTCATGGGGCGGCTATCTGACGCTGCTGGGGATCGGGACCCAGCCGGATTCCTGGGCGCTGGGGCTGGCCGCGGTCCCGGTCGCGGACTATGTGACGGCCTACCACGACGAGATGGAGGCCCTGAAGGCGATGGACCGCACCCTGCTGGGCGGCACCCCGGAGGAGGTGCCGGAGCGGTTCGAGGCGTCGTCCCCGCTGACCTATGTGGATCAGGTGCGGGCGCCGGTCTACATCTCGGCGGGGCTGAACGACCCCCGCTGCCCCATACGGCAGATCGACAACTATGTGGAGCGGCTCGAGCAGCGCGGCACCCCGCATGAGGTCTACCGCTATGACGCGGGGCACGGCTCGCTGGTCGTCGAGGAGCGGATCAAGCAGTTGCGCTTGGAGATCGAGTTCGCTCGGCGTCATCTGGGTTCCGGTCCGCATCCAGCGCCGTCGGAGCCGCCGGCTCGGGCGGTGTGATGCCGAGGGCCAGATCGCGGGCCGTCTCGGCCTCGCGGCGGAACAGCCGGAACCACATGAAGATCACAAAGCCCGCGAAGACGAACCACTCACCGGTGTAGCCCAGGTTCTGGAACGCCTTGATGTCGAGCCCGGTGCCCTCCGCCGCCGTGGGGGGCACCGGCTTCAGGGCCCCGGGAGCCTGGGAGGAGGTCACCCAGGCGTCGTACACCTGATACGGCACCAGGTTGACCAGGGAGGCGGCGCTGATCATGCCCAGCTGACCGCGGGGGAGGCCACCGGCCGCGCTCACCCCGTCGCCGCCCTGGTGCTCGGACGCCTGGAGGGCTCCTGTGACGGTCACCTCACCGGAGGGGGGTGCGGGCACCTTGGCGGCGGCCGCCGGATCGTCGGCGTCGCCGGGGAGCCAGCCACGGACGACGGGCAGCGCCTTGGCCCCGGCTCCGTCCTTGGCTCCGGCTCCGTCCTTGCCGTCGGCCCCGTCCTTGCCTCCGCCGACGTCCCCGTTCACGCGGAGCAGTGTCAGCACATAGAAGCCGTCGCGGCCGTCCAGCCGCCTGTCGGGCACGAGGAGTTGATGTGTGGTGTCGTATCGGCCGGTGGCGGTCGCCCGCTCCCCGGAGGTCTTCGCGGTGACCGGCAGCAGATCGCTCAGCGGCCGGGCCGCGGCCTTCCGCTCGCGGGAGGCGTCGTCCTGCTGCTGGTTATGCGTGTCGACGCGCGTCTCGAAGCGGCTGAGCTGCCAGCTGCCCATGAAGAGGCAGACCGGGATCGCCAGCAGGGTGAACACGTTGATCACCCACCAGCGGGGTGTCAGCAGAAACCGATACACACCACCACGGTACGGGCTTCGCGTCGGGGTCCCGGCGGCGGGGCCGCCCCACAGACCCCCGCGCGCCGGCCCCGGGACCCCGCTGCGGCGCGTCAGGAGCGCCGCAGGGGCCTCCTGGGGGCGGCTCCCCGGGAGGCCGCTGCCCCACAGCTCCAGAGGGACGCCAGCAGATCTAGAGGGACGCCAGCAGACCGGTGCGGTAGATCGTTCCGGCACAGGCGCCACTGATCGTCACGCTCGCCGCGGCCGGGTCACCCGCCTCCGGTGTGTGGCTGACCAGGACGCTCGCGTCCTGCGGCTCACCGCCGCCGCCACCGCCCGGCTCGCCCGCGCTGGGGTTGTCCTGCGGCCCGTCCTGGGCCGGGTCCGTGGACGGATCGGGGGTCGGGGTGCCGGTGGTGGAGCAGCCGCTGTTGCCGCCGCCCGCCGCCGGGATCCAGGCGAACTTGACCTCGTACGCCTGGCCGGGCTTGAGGATGAGCGTGCCCGGCTGGATCGAGGGGTCGGGCAGCCCTGCCGCCGCGTCCCCCGCCGTATGGTCGACGACGAGGATCCGCGAGGCATCCGCACCGCCCTGGGCGCTCGCGCCCACCGAGCCGCTGCCCTCGACCGTGCAGGCGCTGTCCGAGACGTTCGCGACGCGGAACGAGCCGTAGACCCGTCCCTCGGCGTCGGCCGCACCGACCGATCCCGCGCCACCGCTGGTGAGCTGGGCACGGCTGCAGGTGGGGGAGGTGGCGTTCAGCGTGTTGGAGGGGTCGGGGGCCGTACCGCCGGAGCCGCCCTCCTCCTCGCCCTTCGGCGGCTTGTCCTTCCCCTTGTCCTTGTCCTTGTCGCCCTTGTCCTGCTCGACCGTGTCGGCGGGCCCGTCGGAGCCCTTGCCGCCACTGCCCTCGCCGTGCCGGCCGCCGCTGGTCTCAGGGGTGCGGTGGCTGCTGGCGGCATTGGCCGGTCGGTCGTCCGCGCCGTTGCTGGTGGTCGCGACGTGCACCAGCGCCGGTACGGCCGCGCAGCCGAGCACCACCGCGGCCGCGGCCCCGACCAGGGCCTGGCGCCGCCGCGCACGGCGGGCGGGCACGGCGCGCCGCAGATGGTCGAGGGAGTCGGAGGACGGTTCGAGATCGTCGACGGCGCGGTGCAGCAGCCGCCGCAGCGCCTCCTCGTCCTCACCCCCGGGCCCGTCGTCGTCGAGCTGAATCCGGAGGGGCGTCACCTGCCCCTGTCCGGACGCAGCGGACTCCCTGGCCCCTGCGGACCCGCCGGACTCCTCGGGGCCCGTGGGCCCGGCAGCCCCAGTGGACCCGGCGGACTCACGGGCCTCCGTGGAATCCGCGGACCTCGCAGACTCACCGGCCTCCGTGGACTCCGCCGGCTCTACCGGTTCCATCGGCTCCGTGGACTCCACTGGTTCTCGGGACTCGGGCTCATGGCCCGTCCGCCGCCCGGGATCGTCCGGGTCCGGCGTATGTGTGATGTGGTTCATGCCGGAGCCTCCATGGCGACGCGGAGCGCCGCGATGCCGCGCGACCCGTACGCCTTGACCGAGCCGAGCGATATGCCCAGCGTCTCGGCCACCTGGGCCTCGGTCATATCGGCGAAGTAGCGCAGCACGAGAACCTCGCGCTGACGGCGCTGAAGTCCCCTCATCGCCTTGATCAATTGATCGCGTTCAAGCTGTTCGTACGCCCCCTCCTCGGCACTGGCCATATCGGGCATCGGCTTGGAGAGCAGCTTCAGCCCGAGGATGCGCCGGCGCAGCGCGGAGCGGGAGAGATTGACGACCGTCTGCCGCAGATAGGCAAGGGTCTTCTCGGGATCCCGGACTCTCTTGCGCGCCGAGTGCACACGGATGAACGCTTCCTGCACGACGTCCTCGCAGGACGCGGTGTCGTCGAGAAGGAGCGCGGCGAGACCGAGCAGCGACCGGTAATGGGCGCGGTAGGTCTCGGTGAGGTGATCGACTGTGGTGCCCGCTGCCATCGCGTCGTCAGTATCCTCGCGCCCTGTTGTGATGTGCGCGGGGCGGGCCGTCGGCCATGGCGCGATCACCGGCATGCCACCTGGCGTACGCGGGGGGCGTACCGCCGCCGCGCCGCCGCGCCTTGGAACCGTTGCGATGCCGAATACCTCTGCCACGCCTGTTGGACACGCCGCCCCCTGTCAGGGTTGTACGCGCGAGGCACCGCTTTTGACGATGCGTTCAATGCCCCCATGCGCATCAATTCTTCCCCAATGCCCCAATTATCCCTGCGCCCACTACGGGGCGGCTGGAAAGACGCCCCCCACCCACTGCCGGTTGCAGCGGGCGGGGAGTGAATACGCCGATCAGATCAACGGCCCAGCTCAGCTGGTCCAGGCCAGTGACATGCACACAGGATATTCACATCTGCCGATCGACGCACTGGTGAAACGTCACTTTAAGACGGCCGCTCACCTTACGGCGGCCCGGGCCCCTCACTTGACCACGGATCGTCATCTGGTGGCGGGCCCCACCTGGTGGCGGGCCGGGGGAATACCTGGCCGTGGGCCCTCCTTGGGGACGGGCGGGCCCTGCGGCCTTCTCACCTCGCGGCGGCCCCGCCGGCCAGCTCCGCCGCGACGACCTCCGCGATCTGCGCGGTGTTCAGTGCCGCGCCCTTGCGCAGGTTGTCGCCGCAGACGAACAACTCCAGCGCCCTCGGGTCGTCCAGCGACCGCCGTACCCGGCCCACCCAGGTGGGGTCGGTGCCCACGGCGTCGGCGGGGGTGGGGAATTCGCCCTCCGCCGGGTTGTCGCACAGCACCACGCCGGGGGCGCCCGCCAGGATCTCGTGCGCCGCCTCGACCGTCACCTCGTTCTCGAACCGCGCGTGCACGGCCAGCGAATGCGTGGTGATCACGGGCACCCGGACACAGGTCGCGGTGACCCTCAGCTCCGGCAGCCCCAGGATCTTGCGGGACTCGTTGCGCACCTTGAGCTCCTCGGAGGACCAGCCGTCCTCCTTGAGCGAACCGGCGAACGGCACCACATTGAGCGCCATCGGGGCCGGGAACGGCCCGGTGTCGCCCACCGCCCGCCGTACGTCCCCGGGGTGGGTGCCCAACTCCGTACCGGCGACCAGCGCGAGCTGCTCGCGCAGGGCGTCGATGCCTTCCTTGCCCGCACCGGAGACCGCCTGGTACGAGGAGACGATCAGCTCACTCAGCCCGAACTCGGCGTGCAGCGCGCCCATCGCCACGATCATCGACAGGGTGGTGCAGTTGGGGTTGGCGATGATGCCGCGCGGGCGGACACGGGCCGCGTGCGCGTTCACCTCCGGCACCACCAGGGGGACATCGGGGTCCATCCGGAACGCGCCGGAGTTGTCGACGGCCACCGCACCCTTGCTCGCCGCGATGGGCGCCCACCGCGCCGAGATCTCGTCCGGTACGTCGAACATCGCGACGTCGACGCCCTCGAACGCCTCCTCGCTCAGCGCGATGACCTCGACCTGCTCACCCCGGACGGTCAGCTTCCGGCCGGCCGAGCGGGGCGAGGCGATCAGCCGGATCTCGCCCCAGATGTCGGCGCGCTCCGAGAGGATCGAGAGCATGACGGTGCCGACGGCGCCGGTGGCACCGACGACCGCGAGGGTGGGCTTGTCGTCCCCGGCGGCACCGCCATGACCGATCATCGGCCAGTCCCTCCGTAAACCACCGCTTCGTCGCTGTCGCTGTCCAGGCCGAAGGCGCTGTGCACGGCCACCACCGCGTCCTTCACATCGTCGGCGCGGGTGACGACCGAGATGCGGATCTCGGAGGTCGAGATCAGCTCGATGTTGACCCCGGAATTCGACAGCGCCTCGAAGAAGGTCGCGGTGACCCCCGGGTTGGTGCGCATTCCGGCACCGATCAGGGAGATCTTGGCGATCTGGTCGTCGTAGCGCAGCGAGTCGAAGCCGATCAGCGACTTCGCCTTGGTCAGCGCCTCCATCGCCCGGTGGCCGTCCGTCTTCGGCAGCGTGAAGGAGATGTCGGTCAGCCCGGTCGACGCGGCGGAGACGTTCTGCACCACCATGTCGATGTTGATCTCGGCGTCGGAGATGGTGCGGAAGATGGCCGCGGCCTCACCCGGCTTGTCCGGCACCCCGACGACCGTGACCTTGGCCTCGGACGTGTCGTGCGCGACCCCGGAGATGATCGCCTGCTCCATGCCTTCTTCTCCTTCTCCCGCTTCCGGCCGGTTGCGCACCCAGGTGCCCTGGTGGCCGGAGAAAGACGACCGTACGTGGATGGGGATGTTGTACCGGCGCGCGTACTCCACGCAGCGCAGGTGCAACACCTTGGAACCGCTCGCGGCGAGCTCCAGCATGTCCTCGTACGGAATCTCGTTGATCTTGCGAGCCTTCTTCACCACGCGCGGATCGGCGGTGAACACGCCGTCCACATCGGTGTAGATCTCGCACACCTCGGCATCCAGGGCCGCGGCCAGCGCGACCGCGGTGGTGTCCGAACCGCCCCGGCCGAGGGTGGTGATGTCCTTGCTCTTCTGGGACACGCCCTGGAAGCCCGCGACGATCGCGACCGCGCCCAGCTCGAGCGCGTCACGGATGCGGCCCGGCGTGACGTCGATGATCCGCGCTTTGTTGTGAACCGCGTCGGTGATGACTCCCGCCTGGCTGCCGGTGAACGACAGCGCCTCGTGACCGAGGTTTTTGATCGCCATCGCCAGCAAGGCCATGGAGATCCGCTCTCCCGCGGTCAGCAGCATGTCGAACTCGCGCCCAGTAGGAATCGGGGATACCTGCTCGGCGAGATCGATCAGCTCGTCCGTCGTGTCGCCCATCGCGGAGACCACGACGACCACCTGGTGGCCGTTCTTCTTGGCTTCCACGATTCGCTTGGCGACCCGCTTGATGCCTTCGGCATCGGCAACGGAGGAGCCTCCGTACTTCTGCACGACAAGGCCCACGTGCGCTCCTCGCAGCTCTCAATAATGCGGTCGGCTCAGTTTAACGAGCGGCCGGAATTTGCCCTCCCAATATCACATAGCGAGACGAATGCCTCACAAGGTGATCAAGAAGGGCAAGGAGACAAGGGGCATCACGCGACGCATACGTCCATGCGTCCGCGAGATTCCCCGCATCCCTCCCACCCGCTCAGCGACCAACCCTTCCCCCTCGCCGCCGAAGCACACGGGAACGTAACCCAGCTCACAGGCTCGGACGGGTCGCGGGTCGCCCCCGCGGGCCGTTTCGGATCGTGCCGTCGGCCGTCCCGGGCACGCCTCGGCGCGGCCCCGAGCAGCCGTCCCGGGCACGCCTCAGCTCGGCCCCGAGCGCAGGCCGAGCGGTCCCGCGATCTCCGCCGCCATGACCCGGCCGGCCTCCTCCGCGAGCTCCTCGTCACCGCCCGCGTTGCTGTCCGTGTCCAGGCCGTCCAGCTCGTCCAGCGGGCTGTCCAGCCGTACGTGCGCGACCAGCGACTGCAGCGCGCGCAGGGCCGCCGAGGCGGTCGTCCCCCAGTTGGAGAGGTACGAGAACTGCCACCACCACAGCGCCTCGCTGATCCTGCCCTCGCGGTAGTGCGCCATCCCGTGCCGCAGATCGGTGATGATCCCGGCGAGATCGTCGGAGATCCGGCAGGCGACGGGCTGGCTGCGCGGCACGTACGGGTCGAAGACCTCCGAGTAGATGTCCACCGGCTCCAGCAGCTGGGCGAAGCGCTCACGCAGCTCGTCGACGTCCGGCTCCGGACCGACGTCCGGTTCGTACCGCTCGTCCGGAACGAAGTCCTCGTGCGCACCGAGTCGGCCGCCCGCGAGGAGCAGCTGGGACAGCTCGAGGAGCAGAAACGGCACAGCGCTGTCCGGCTCGTCCCCCTTGGCGACTTCGGTGACCGCGACGATGAAGCTCTCGATCTGGTCGGAGATCTGGACCGCGAAGTCGTCCGGGTCCGGGTGGGCGTCGTGCAGCGTTGCGTCAGACATCGAGAAGTCTTCTCCCTTCGAAGGCACGACCCAGCGTGACCTCGTCGGCGTACTCCAGGTCTCCACCGACAGGGAGGCCGCTGGCCAGGCGAGTGACCTTCAAACCCATGGGCTTGATCATGCGCGCGAGGTACGTGGCGGTGGCTTCGCCCTCCAGATTCGGATCGGTGGCCAGGATGAGCTCCGTAACCGTCCCGTCCGCGAGCCGCCCCAGCAGCTCCCTGATCCGCAGATCGTCCGGGCCCACGCCCTCGATGGGGCTGATCGCCCCGCCGAGCACGTGATAGCGGCCCCGGAACTCACGCGTCCGCTCGATCGCGACGACGTCCTTCGGCTCCTCGACCACGCAGATGATCGCGGGGTCGCGACGGGGGTCCTGGCAGACGCGGCACTGCTCGGCCTCGGCGACGTTCCCGCAGACCGCGCAGAACCGCACCTTCTCCTTGACCTGGGTCAACGCATGCGCGAGGCGGCGGACGTCGGTGGGCTCGGACTGCAGGATGTGGAAGGCGATCCGCTGCGCGCTCTTGGGACCGACGCCGGGCAGCCTGCCCAACTCGTCGATGAGGTCCTGGACCACGCCCTCGTACACGCCTTCATCCAATCTCGCGCCGCCGCGCGGTGGCTGTACTGCATATGAATATTCGGTTGCGCCGCACCCTCACTGCCGGGGCCGCCGTGGTCCCGCGGCCGGGCCCGGGGAGCCGGGTGGGCCCGAGGAGCCCGGCAATCCCGTGGGCCCGGAGAGCCCTGGGGAACCGGTGGGATTACGGAACCCTATGAGATTGGAGAGCCCGGGGACCCGAAAACCCAAGGAACCGAGAACCCCGAGGATCCGGAATCCCGACGACCGGGCCCGAGGCACCCGAGGCACCCGAGGCACCCGAGGGACCCGAGGATCAGAACGGGAGCCCGGGCATACCGCCCAGCCCCTGGGCGAGCGGGCCGAGCTTCTGCTGCTGGAGCTCCTGCGCGGCGTTGTTGGCGTCACGGACGGCCGCGACGACCAGATCCGCGAGGGTCTCCGTGTCCTCAGGATCCACGGCCTGGGGATCGATGACCAGGCCCTGCAACTCACCGGAACCGGTCACGGTCGCCTTCACCAGGCCACCGCCCGCGGAACCCTCGACATGAGTCCGGGCCAGCTCCTCCTGGGCCGCGGCGAGGTCCTGCTGCATCTTCTGAGCCTGCTGCAGCAACTGCTGCATATTCGGCTGGCCACCACCGGGGATCACGGCTTCGCTCCTGGCGCTCGACAGTCGTTCTCTTCGATAGCCCGAGCCTACGTGCTCCCCGAGCGCCCTGCTCTACGCCGTACGGAGGAGACACGGCTACATAGGGCATGGGTGCGGGACCCACGCCTCCTACTCGTTGACGATCTCTTCGATCACCGTGGCACCGAGCTCGCGAACGATCAGGTCGTGCCCGCTCAGCGCGGTGTCGTCCAGGTCCGGGTCGTCCTCGGCCGGCATGTCGTCCTCCAGCGCGACCCGCGGAGGCTCGGGCTCCCGGTACGCCGCCGCCTCGGGGGGCGGGCCCGCGTCCGCGGCCCCGGACGGCGCGGCGGGGGCGGCCGGGGGCGGGGAGGCGGGAGCGGGCCGGGGCGCGGACTGCCGTGGCGCGGCGGACTGGCCACCGCCGCCGGGGCCGCCGCCACCGGGGCCACTCCCGCCGCCGAAGCCGCCACCACCGCCGAAGCCACCGCCGGTGGCGCCACCGCCTCCGCCGAAGCCGCCGGAACCGCCCGGACCACCGGTGCCACCCGGACCGCCGCCCTGCTGTCCGGCGCCGCCCGAGGGATCGACGATCGCCTCGATCCGCCACTGCACGCCGATGGCGTCCTGGAGCGCCTGCCGCAGAACGTCCTCGCTGCCGCCGCCCACGAAGCTGTCGCGCGCGCCCGCGTTGGAGAAGCCGAGCTGGAGGGTGGTGCCGTCGAAGCCGGACACCGTCGCGTTCTGGCTCAGCAGGATCCAGGTGAAGCGGCGGCGGTTCTTGACCGCCTCCAGGATGTCCGGCCACATCTGCCGCACCTGCACGGCACCCTGCGCCATGCTCGGTGCGCCCTGCGAGGGCGCGGAGGGCGCGGAGGGCGCGGCGGACGCGGGAGGCGGGGTCGACGCGGTCGGCGCGGAAGGCGCTGCGGGCGTCTGCGCAGGTGCGCCGCCGCCCTGCCCCGGCGCGGTGGCCGTGGGCCAGCCACCGGGCTGCCGAGCGGGCGCCCCACCACCGGAGGCACCGCCACCACCGGAGGCACCGCCGACATCGGAAGCACCAGACGGCCCGGACGCACCGGACGCACCGGAGCCGGGCGCCGAGGCGGTGGGCCAGGCTCCGGGCCGCGATCCGCCACCCTCCACCGCAGCGGACTGGGCGCTCGACGGCCATGCTCCGGGCCGCTGCCCGCCGCCGCCCTCCACGGGCGCGGCCGGGGCACCGGCCTGCTGTCCTCCGTCTGCGGCGCCGCCCGGACCGCTGTCCGCGGCCGGCCGCGCACCCGCGGGCCACCCGCCGGGTGCCTCGGCACCGCCCGGCCCCTCTGGGGCCTGCCCCTGGCCGGGCCCTCCCCCGGCCATCGCCGCACGCGCGGCGGCCGGACCGGACGGCCCAGCGGCGGGCGGTGCGGCCGGAGCGTGAGCGTCGGGCCCCGGTACGTACCCCATGGCGGGCCCGGGCCCCGCCGCCCCAGCGACGCCACCAGCACCGGCACCGGCTCCACCGCCCAGGCCGCCCGCGAGGGCCCCGCGCTCCAGCCGCTCCAGCCGCGACTGCACCGAGCGCTCATCGTCGAAGGCGGCGGGCAGCAGTACCCGGGCGCAGATCAGCTCCAGCTGCAGCCGCGGCGAGGTGGCGCCGCGCATCTCCGTAAGGCCCTCGTTGACCAGGTCCGCCGCGCGGCTCAGCTCGGCGCCGCCGAAGACCGACGCCTGCGCCTGCATCCGCTCCACCACATCAGCCGGGGCGTCGATGAGCCCCTTCTCCGCGGCGTCCGGCACGGCGGCGAGGATCACCAGATCGCGCAGCCGCTCCAGCAGATCGGCGACGAAACGCCGGGGGTCGTTGCCCCCCTCGATCACGCGGTTGACGACCTCGAACGCCGCCGCGCCGTCGGTCGCCGCGAAGGCGTCCACGATCGAGTCGAGCAGCGAGCCGTCCGTATAACCGAGCAGCGAGGTCGCCATGGCGTAGGTCACACCGTCGTCGGCCGCGCCCGCGAGCAGCTGGTCCATCACCGACATCGAATCCCGCACCGACCCGGCCCCGGCCCGCACCACCAGCGGCAGCACCCCGTCCTCGACCGGGATCGCCTCGCGCCCGCAGACCTCTCCCAGATACTCGCGGAGCGTCCCGGGTGGCACGAGCCGGAACGGATAGTGGTGCGTACGCGACCGGATCGTGCCGATGACCTTCTCCGGCTCGGTGGTCGCGAAGATGAACTTGAGGTGCTCCGGAGGCTCCTCGACCACCTTCAGCAGGGCGTTGAACCCCGCCGAGGTGACCATATGGGCCTCGTCGATGATGTAGATCTTGTAACGACTCGACGCGGGCCCGAAGAACGCCTTCTCCCTCAGCTCACGGGCGTCGTCCACACCACCGTGCGACGCGGCGTCGATCTCGATCACATCGATCGACCCCGGTCCGTTCCGCGCGAGGTCCTGGCACGACTGGCACTCGCCGCACGGCGCCGGAGTGGGACCCTTCTCACAGTTCAGACAGCGGGCCAGGATGCGCGCACTGGTCGTCTTGCCACACCCGCGGGGACCACTGAAGAGATACGCGTGATTGACCCGGTTGTTGCGCAGCGCCTGCTGCAGCGGGCCGGTGACATGCTCCTGCCCGATGACCTCCGCGAAGGTCTCGGGGCGGTAGCGGCGGTACAGCGCGAGGGACGACACGCTTACGACGATATCGGGGACCACGGACAACGGGTCCACATCCGTATCCCCACCGAGCCCCCACAGCCCTCCGCCGCCCCCGCAGACGCAAGGCGCCCCCCACGCACCCACCAGAGCCCACTTACCCTTGCTGCCTTCCGGCCCTGGGGGAGTTCGGTGAGATAGCGCCACGTGAGGGGCTGCGCCCCACCTTAGCGGATCGACCGGGGTGCGAACGACTCCGCGGGTGCCCCTTCTGGTCGTGGACCGTTTTCGGCCAGGATCCGAGATCCAGGATCCGGGATCCGGCCGAAGGCCGGTGGGGCGGCCCCCGGAGGCGTCATCCGGTGGCTTCCGGCTCGCGATGGGTGGCGAGGTACGTCACGGCGCTGATCACGGGGATCACGGCCAGCACCCACCAGACACGGTGGTAGTCCCTGAGGATCGTCGCGCTAGTCGGCGTTCCCAGGACGGCCACGAACAGGCTGACTCCGAGCAGCGCGCCCAGCTGCCGGAAGCTGTTGTTGATGGCCGTGCCGACACCGAAGCGCTCCGGTGGCAGCGCCTTCGCCGCGGCGCTGTTGAGAGTGGAGAGGGCCAGGCCGACCCCGATGCCGTTGAGCACGAGGGTGGGCAGCCAGTGCGTGGCCCAGTGCGGCGAGGCGCCGGTGCGCAGGGCGAGAGCGGCGGCGCCCGCGGCGTAGAAGAGGGCGCCGATGACGAAGACCGGGCGGTAACCGAATCGTTCGGCCAGCCGGCCGGCCAGCGGGGCCACGAGCGCGGTGACGAGTGCGCTGGGGCTGACGGCCAGCGCGGACTTCAGCACGGAGTAGTGCCAGACGTTCTGCAGGAACAGCAGGCTGGAGAGGAGAACGGCGAAGAAGGCCACGGAGAAGACCAGCGTGGCGACGTTGGACGCCTGGAAGTTCCGAATCCGGAACAGGCTCAGGTCGAGTGCCGGCCGCGCGGCGTGCCGGGACCGGCGGATCAGCACCGGGATCAGGAGGACACCGGCCACCGCGGTCGCCAGGACACGCGGATCGTCCCATCCCAGGCGCGGACCGTAGATGACGGCGAAGCTGAGCAAGGCGGGCGCGACGGCGCTCATGGCGACCCCGAGGGGGTCGGGTAGACCTCCGTTCCGGGAGCCGCGGGTCTCGGTCAGCAGGCGCGCGCCCCAGACCGCGGTGAGCAGGCAGACGGGGACGTTGAGCAGGAACACCCAGCGCCAGGTGGTGTATTCGATCAGGAGCGCGCCCAGGGTCGGGCCGATCGCGGTGGCGACGGCCGCCATGGCGCCCCAGGTGCTGATCGCCGTGGCCCGGCGCTCCAGGGGAAAGGCGGGCAGGAGAAGCGCCAGCGAGGCCGGAACGATGATGGCGCCGAAGACACCTTGGGCCGCCCGTGCGGCGATGAGGACGCCGAGCGCGGGGGCGAGACCGCACAGGGCGCTGCTGAGCGCGAAGCCCACGAGACCTATCTGGAACAGGCGCTTGCGGCCGTAGGCGTCGGCCAGTTGCCCGGCCGGGATCAGGAACGCGGCGAAGACCAGGGTGTAGGCGTTGAGGACCCACACGAGGCGGGTGATACCGGCGTCGAAGCTGGTGCTGATCGTGTCGAAGGCGACATTCACGATCGTGGTGTCGAGGAAGACGATGAACACGCCGAGGCTGGTCAGCGCCAGGATGCGGCGGGCATCTCCGTCCGATACCGACGGGGAGGGTACGACCGGGGGCGTCGCTTCCGGGGCAGAAGGGGTGGCCGGGGCAGACGGGGTGGCCGAGGTGGCCGAGGTAGATGGAACGGACGGGGTCGGCGGAACGGACGGGGTGGGCATCGGCGCGCGGCTCCTCATACGGCGGTCGGGGTCGTCCTCACACTGCTGTCGGGTCCGGCGGCCCGCGCACGCCCCGTCGGCAGGACGTACGGCAGCGGGCGCGGGGACTGTCCGACGGGGGTACGGGTCACCGCCACGAGTTGATGACCAGTGCGAACAACGCGATGAAGGCCACCCCCACGAAGACCAGGTACTGCGGGAAGAAACGCCGCCAGCGCTGGGTGAGCACGCCGATCAGCGTGAGCACGAGGCCGACACCGACGATGCGCTGCCCCCGGGCGGCCGTGGAGCGCAGCACCCATTCGCCCGCGGGGACCCCGGCTCGCCCCGCCTCGGCCGCGTACACCTTGTAGGGGATACCGCTGGCGGGCTGGTGCCGTACCGCGCGGGCACCCTCCAGCCGGATCTCCTTCTGCGCCGTGGTGTGCATGCGTGTGGTGGTCAGCGGCTGGGGCAGGTCGACGGAGGTCCCGGAGTACAGGCCGAGCGCGACCAGACCTCCGGCGACGCTGGCCACGGCGGCGCTCAGGGTCAGCCGCAGCCCGGCCCTGGGCGCCGCGACGCACAGCACGGCGAGCGCGAGCTCCGGCAGCAGCGGCCAGCTCAGCGCCTCGGTGAAGGACCAGGCGGCGACCAGGCCCAGGCCCTTCCAGGACACCGCCAGCCGGGCGATCCGGTGCCGGACCCGGCTGTCGCGGGGCCGGCACTCGGCGAGGAGTTCGAGGACCGCCGTGCGGGCCGTGTCGGCGTCGGGGTCCGTCAGCGGCCGCCCGATCCGAACCCGGACGGCGTGCGGACGCAGCCGTCCGCGTTTGGGCAGCAGTTCCGCGGTGCCGGACAGGGCGACAGGCACCACGGGCACACCGTGGGAGACGGCCAGGTCGACCGCACCCCGCCGGAACGGACCCACACGGCCCTCTCCTCGGGTGCCTTCGGGAAAGACGACAACCGCGTGTCCGGCACGCAGCATGGGACCGGCGATGTCGTGGAGGTCGGAGTAGCCGCCACCGTGGCGGCGTACGGGAAACGCGGCGGCCAGGACCGAACACATCAGGCGGCGCGCACGCTTGAGGAACCAGTAGTCGGCGGCTGCCGCCACCCGGGGAGCACGGGCGACGCTGAGTGCGGCGAGGAGTACTGCCGTGTCCGCGTGCGACGAGTGGTTGGCCACCACGACGCAACCGCCCTTCGGCAGCTTCCCCTTGACCGTGAGACCACCGGTGAGGAAGAGGACGGTCCGCCAGAACCGCCGGCGCAGCCACGCCGCCACCAGAAGTCGGAACGCGGGCCGGTCCCGCCGCCCGGTGGCCTCCTCCGCTCCGCCGGCGACGCGTCGCTCGGGCCGCGTATCGCCCTCCGTATCGCTCCGCACCGCGGATAACGACCCGGTTGCCGCGTTCTTCGTCATGGCATGGCTCCCAACAGCAGAAGGGTCACGAGAAGGGAGTCGATGCGGTCCAGCAGCCCCCCGAACCCGGGCAGCCAACGGCCCGCGTCCTTGACTCCGGCGTTTCGTTTGATCATGGATTCGAGCAGGTCACCCAGTGCGCAGCCGCACAGCACGGCGAGCCACCGCAGCGGGGTCCAGGCGTCCATGGCCCACAGCGCCACACCGGACAGGACGGCGGATCCCACAACTCCGCCCCAGGTCTTGGCCGGTGAGAGGGCGGACAGCGGACGCCCCAGAGGACCGGAGCGGCCCAGTGCGCGCCCGCCGCACCAGCCGCCCACGTCCGCGAAGGCCACGCTGACGCAGATCGCGATGGCGAGGTCCCCCAGGGACACCAGTCCGGTGAGGGCAACGGGCAGCCAGATGAGGCCGAAGGTGGTCCTGGCCGCGCGGCCGGCGCCATGGACCACGTCCTGGCCCACCAGAGGCGGCAACGCGGCGGCGCAGAGCAGGACGCCGGCCGTGGGCAGCGTGAGCAGTCCGGGGCGCAGCCAGGCGATGAGGGGCAGGAGCACCCCGGCACACAGCAGCACGGCGCCGTCGGCGCGGCGCAGGCACACCAAGCGCACGTACTCGACGGAGCCCACCACCGCGAGCCCGGCCGCGAACAGGGCGGCTCCGGGTGCGCCGAAGCCCAGCGTCCCGCAGACGATCAGTGCGGTGACGCACCAGGTCCGCCAGCGACGGCGCAGTTCGACATTGCGGACGAAGAGAAGGGCGAGGCCGCTCACCGTGAGCGTCCCGGCGAGGAGCGGCACGGCCCGCGCCATCTCCGGCGGAAGCGCATCCGCGAAGGGGGTCACAGCCGACCGCTCAGAGGATCGTGATCACGATCCTCGCCGGCCCGACCGCTCTCGCCGTCATGACCGTCTTCGCCATCACGGCGGTTGCTAAGCGCCACGACCTGGAACAACCGCACACCGGCGGTCACTACGGAACCGCCCACCATCACCACCGCGGCGGGCGCATACCACCCGGACGCCGCGGCGACCGCGACGACGAGGCAGCGCTCGGTCTTCCCCATCGGCCCGCCGTTGATTCTCCGCACCCCGGCCGCGGCCCCGGCGATGGAGATCCATGACGGCGCCGAACTGGCCAGCAGCGCACCGAGTACGAGTGGAGGCGATATGTGCGGCAGAAATCCGAGAATCACCGCGAGATCCGCCGCTCGATCACCGATTTCATTCAGCAACGAACCCAGGCGGGTCTGCTTTCCGGTTTCCCTGGCAATGGAGCCGTCGAGATTCGCGCAGGCCAATCGAGCCGTCAGGAATACCACAACGGGAAAGACGGCCCAGGGAGCGGGCAGCACGGCAAAGGACGCCGCGGCAGCGCCCGCACAGAGCACTCCCGCAAAGGTGACCGCATTCGGAGAGATTCCGCTCCGGATCAACCATCGCCGGAGCAGGGTTAATCGGCGGGCGAACCACGGTTTAAGCGCGTACAGCCCATTCATGGCGAGACGATAACAAACGGGTGAACGAATCGATACCGCCGACCCCCGAAGCTAGTGAATGCACCAGGCGCACGTCTTATGGCACTAGTAAATGCACCAGACCCCACGTTTTACCGGAACCCCGAATACCCGCTTCTTCATCGGATTTCCCCGACACGCTCCGGCCCGCCCCCGGCAGATCCCCGAAGGGACGGCAGAACCGGCTCATTCCAACGAACCCGCATTCCAACGAACCCGCACTCCCCCGGAAACGACCACGCCGGACCACACGCCCACCCCACCCCCGCGCCCGCATTCGGCGACGACCGCCCCGGATGGAAGCCCCAGGCCACTCCCACCGACCATCAGCCACTGAACCCGTCCGGTTTATCTCGATTCCGCCGGACATTGACTTCCCCGGACCGACAATGTGGCATGGCCCACAGAGCATGCGGTGCGCACCATCGGCCGTGTCAGGGCACCTCATCAAGTGGGGTAGAGTGTTCCACGGAGGATTCGCCTAGAGGCCTAGGGCGCACGCTTGGAAAGCGTGTTGGGGGCAACCCCTCACGAGTTCGAATCTCGTATCCTCCGCCAGTGCCTCACCGGGCACGATGTCGAAGGGCCCCACCGCAAGGTGGGGCCCTTCGACGTTGTCCTCAGACCTCGTTGTCCTGGTTTTTGTCCACAGCGGGTGTTTCCGGGGGTCCCCAGATGGCTTCGGCGATCTTCCGGGCGACGTCCTTGAGCATGCGTCCGGCACATGCAGGTACCGCGCCCGCATCCGTGCGGAGGTACCCGGTTCCCATCCCATGATCTGATCGATGACGCGGTCAGGGACACCGAGCAGCATGAGCACGGTGGCGGCCGTGTGCCGGGCGTCGTGCAGACGGGCGTCCCGCACCCCCGCGTCGTCCAGCAGCTTCTTCCAATCGTGGTAGTCCGTGTTCGGGCTGAGCGGACCACCGAGCGGCTTGGTGAACACGTAGTCGGAGGCGGTCCACAGATTCCCCGCCACCTCCTGCTCCCGGGCCTGCGCCTCCCTGTGAGCAGGGAGCATCACGACCAACGGGCCGGGCAGCGGCACCGCACGGCGGCCAGCCCGCGACTTGGTGTTCTTGGTCTCCCGCCGCACCTGCTTGCGCTCGGGGCAGTACTACGTGTACGGGGCGCTCCGGACAGGCGCCGACGGCTTCCTGCTCAAGCGGGGCCGGCCGGCGGAGATCGTGCACGCCGTAAGGCTGGTGGCCGAAGGTGATTCCTGCTGTTCCCGGCGGCGGTACGGCAGTTGGCCGCCTCTTTCGGCCAGGATCACGGCGATGCCGAGGCCCGGACGGCCATGGAGCGTGCCGCGCTGACCGGGCGGGAGGGGGCGGTGCTGCGTCTCATGGCGCGCGGGCTGTCGAACGCGGAGATCGCCGCGCGCCTGGTGGTGGGGACCGAGACCATCAAATCCCATGTGAGTTCCGTACTGGCGAAACTCGGCGCACGCGACCGCACTCAGGCGGTCATCGCGGCGTACGAGTCCGGCTTCGTTTCCCCGGGCTGAGGAGCGGGCGGCGACCGCCTGACGCGACGACGCGACCCGGGGTCGGGCGGTGGCGGTGCTGCGGTCGCGGGTCACGCGGCCCGGCGGTCGCGCGTCAGGTAGAGGCCCGTGGCGGTGCCGATGGCGGTGAGGCCGGTGATGGCGCTGATGACGATCTGCTCGGTGCCGCTGAAGGCGAAGCTGGAGGCGACGTTGACGATGGCGGCGAGGGCGAGGACCAGCCAGAGCAGGGACTTCATTGGGGGTTCCTTTCGCAGGGGCCCTTGGTGGGCCGTGGCGTCGGCCGGTGTCGCGGCCGTTCCTTGTCCGAGGTCTACGATCCCGTTTCCGCGCCGCCGCCTCGATGGGCCGCGCCCCCGAATCCAGGGTGTAGCGCGCTACACCCCCGCTGCCGTGGACCCGCCCCGTCACTTAGCCTGACCGCCATGCGGGAGACGGTGTGGCGCGCGGGGCGGGCCTCGGTGGAGTTGCTGCGGGGAGCCGGGATCGCCCTGGCCTCGTATCTGTTCGTCGGGGTGGCGATCTTCGCCGCCGTCGCGATGGTCACCGTCGTGGGGGCGGGGGTGCTGCCCGAGTCCGTACTGCTGGTGCGCAAGACCGCCGGGTACAAGCGGCGGTGGGTGGGCGCCTGGACCGGTGAGCCGGTGCCCGAGGTGTACCAGCCGCTGAACGGGGAGGTGTTCGCGCGGGTACGGACGGCGGTCGGGGATCCGGCCACGTACCGCGATCTGCGCTGGCTCGGGGCCCACGCGGTCTACGGCTGGCTGCTGGCCTGCTGCGCCATGCCGGTGTGGGTCATCGGGCTGCTGGTCGACGGGGTGTGGTGCGGGCTGCTGAAGCAGCGGGCCGTGGTGCTGCCGCTGATCGAGCGGCTCGTCGACCTCGACGCGGCGTGGTCGCGGGCGCTGCTGCTGCCCTCGCCGGAGGCGCTGCGCACCGCCCGGCTCGCCGAGCGGGTGGAGGAGCTGTCCGAGACCCGGGCGGGCGCCGTCGCCGCCCACGGGGCCGAACTGCGACGCATCGAGCGGGACTTGCACGACGGTACGCAGGCGCGTCTGGTGGCGCTCTCGATGCGGGTGGGGCTGGCGCGGCGGGCGTACGACAAGGACCCCGACGCGGCGCACAAGCTGCTGGCGGACGCGCAGGACCAGGCCGAGGAGGCTCTCACCGAGCTGCGCCATGTCGTGCGCGGCATCCATCCGCCGATCCTCACCGACCGCGGACTCGTGGGCGCCGTAAGGGCGCTCGCGGCCGGCAGCGGGCTCGAGGTGTCCGTGGACGACGACGGGGTGGAGGACGGGTCCCGGGCACCGGCGGCGGTCGAGGCGGCCGCGTACTTCGTGATCGCGGAGGCGTTGACCAACGCGGCCAAGCACAGCGGGGCCGAGCGGGCGTCGGTCGAGCTCGTGCGGAGGAAAGATAGGTTGAGGGTCGCGGTACGGGACGAGGGGCGGGGCGGGGCCGATCCCGCGGGCGGCAGCGGGCTGCTCGGCATGCGGCGCCGGGTCGCGGCGCTCGACGGGACCGTGGAGATGACCAGCCCCGCCGGGGGGCCGACGCTGATCGAAGTGGAGCTGCCGTGCGTGTGGTGATCGCCGAGGACAACGCTCTGCTGCGGGAGGGCATGGTCCTGCTGCTGAACTCCGCCGGGCATGAGGTGGTGGCGGTCGCCTCCAGCGGCCCCGAGGTGCTGCCCGCCCTCCTCGAACACCGCCCGGACGCGGCCGTGCTCGACGTCCGCATGCCGCCGGGCTTCCGCGACGAGGGGCTGCGCGCCGCGCTCGCGGCGCGGCGGGAGATCCCCGGTCTGCCGGTGCTGGTGCTCTCGCAGTACGTCGAGGAGACCTACGCGACCGAGTTGCTGGCGGATGGCGCGGGCGGGCTCGGCTATCTGCTGAAGGACCGGGTGGGGCGGGTCGAGGAGTTCCTGGACGCGCTGGAGCGGGTGGTCGCGGGCGGTACGGCGCTGGATCCCGAGGTGGTCAAGGAGCTGATGACCCGGCGCCGCGACGATCCGGTGGACTCCTTGACGCCGCGCGAGCGCGAGGTGCTGCACCTGATGGCGGAGGGGCGGGACAACACCACGATCGCCCGGACGCTGGTGGTCTCGGAGCGCGCGGTCAGCAAGCACATCGGCAATGTCTTCGCGAAGCTGGGCCTGCCGCCGAGTGACAGCGGGCACCGGCGGGTGCTGGCGGTCCTGGCGTATCTCAACAAGGGGGCGGGCAAGGGGGAGTCGGCGGACAGGCGGTAAGGCCGGGCCGGGTGCGGGTCCCGGAGCCGGTGCGAGTCCCGGAGCCGGTGCGAGCCCCGGA
>NZ_JBIADZ010000002.1:147944-213447 GCF_042868035.1 Streptomyces sp. NPDC007875
GACCCAGTGCGAGCCCCGGACCCAGTGCGAGCCCCGGACCCAGTGCGAGCCCCGGACCCAGTGCGAGCCCCGGACCCAGTGCGAGCCCCGGACCCAGTGCGAGCCCCGGACCCACCGAGATCTCGGCTCCGGCAGCGTTCGCGGCCGCGTGAGCCGTGGCTTTCCCCACCCCGCCCCTTCCCGAAAGAGGGGGCTGCGCCCCCTCACCCCCACCGGGGCTCCGCCCCGGACCCCGCTCCTCAAACGCCGGAGGGGCTGAATCACCGCGGATACCGTCCCCGCAGCGTCGTCCATACCGGTGGCAGCGACCCGGCCGCCGCCGTCACGACGACCACCGAGACGATCACGGCGGCCTGCGCCGGCGGCAGATACGGCAGCGTGCCCGCCATGGCCACGCTGAAGGCCAGCAGCGGTACGGACGCCACGACCGCCCCCACCACCAGCCCGGTCACCACCGTGGCCGCCGCCTCCAGGCGCAGCATCCGGCGCAGTTGGCGGCGGCCCGCGCCCGCCAGCCGTAGCAGCCGCAGCTCGGGGCGGCGTCCGGTGGCGATGAGCGCGAGGGTGCTCAGGACGGCGATCACCGTGAAGCCGCCGACCGCCCCGACCACCGCCACCGATACCACCTCGGCCAGCGCCTGCTCCGCCGCCTCGCCCCGCACCGGCGCCGGGTCCCGCTCCACGCGGGCCCCGGGCACCGCCCGCGCCAGCGCCTTCGTGACCGCCTTACGGTCGGCATCGGGCGCGGTCGCGACCAGGACCCGGCCCGCGGCGGGCAGGGACGTGTGGCGCAGCAGATCCTCGCGGGAGAGAAGGAAGTCCCCGAGCGCGAGCGAGCGTTGGTACGTCGCCACGACCCGCAGCCGGGTCTCCTGACCGTCGCCGAACCGCAGGGTCACCGTGGAGCCGGGCCGTGCGCCCAGGGAGTCCGCCCGGTCGGCGCCGACGGCGACCGTGCCGGGCCGCAGCCGGGCGAGGTCCCCGTCCCGCACGCCCGGATCGAGGGTCTGGGTCAGCCGCTCCGGGGTGACGCCGAAGACCGGCAGCCGCTCCAGTGCGGGCGCACCGAGTTGGCTCCGCGCGAGCAGCACCGTGCCGGGGACGACCTCGGTCGCCGCCCGTACCCCCGGGACCGCGCGGATCCGCTCCTCCGCACCGGCCGGGAGCCCGCCGTCCGTGCGCACCGCGAGATCGGCGCGCAGCACCTGGCGGGCCTGGGCGTCCCCCGCGTGGGTCATGGTCGCGCCCCCGGCGAGCTGGACCCCGGCGAACGCGGTGACCAGCACGATCGGGGTGATCGCCGCGCCCAACCGGTGGGCGGACGCGGCGCAGTTGGCGGCGGCGAGGCGGCCGCCGGGGCCGAACATCCGCAGCGGAGCGCCGAGCAGCCGCATCGCCCCCTCGGCGATCCACCGTCCGAGCACGGCGCAGGCGATCACCATCGTCACCGCCGCCCCACCGGCCGCGGCCGCCGCGGTCGCGCCCTGCTGGAGGGCGGCCGTCCCGGCCGAACTCGCGCCCACGAACAGCAGCACCAAGCCCGTGATGCGGCGCGCACTGCCGGGTGCCCGCTCCCGCAGCGCCTCCGCCGGACGCATCTTGGCGGTCCCGGAGCAGCCGATGAGCGCCGCGATCCCGGCCACCAGGACGGTGACGGCGGCGGTGACCAGGGGGACGGGCCACAGCAGCGGGGGAAGCGTCAGCTCGAGTCCGGCGGGCAGCGCGCCCCGAGCGTCCAGCAGCGCCCGCAGCCCCAGGTACGCGGGGACCGCCCCGGCCGCGCCCGCCAGCGCCGCCCAGGCCGCGACCTGCCCCACCTCCCGGCCCACGGCACCGCGCAGCTGTCCCGGTGTGGCGCCGACCGCCCGCAACAGGCCCAGCTCATGCGAGCGTTGCCGCAGCGCCTGGACGATGGTCGACGAGACCACGAGCAGCGCCACCAGGACGACGGCACCGGCCACGGAGCCGAGCGCTGCCAGCAGCTCGCCGCGGGCGGGCGCGGCGGCCAGGAACTCGGCCTCTCCCCGCTCGCCCCCGGTCAGGACGCGCACGGCGGCCGGGTCGCCGTCCGCGCGGTGCCCGACGTCGGTGACACCGGCCGCCTCCAGGGCCTTCCGCACCCGCCCGGCCAGCTCCCCCGGGTCCGTGCCGGGTTCGGCGACGACCCCGACGGCGTCCAGCGCCTCCGGGTGGCCGGCCAGGCGGCGGGCCTCGGCGCCGGTGAACCAGACGGCGGTGCCGGGCCCTTCGGCGACGCCCACGACGGTGTACGCCGTGTCGCGGCCGTCCACGCGTAGCGTCAGCCGCGCCCCGGCGCGGCCCGCGCCGCCGCCCGTCACGACCTCGTCCGCGCGCTGCGGGGCGCGCCCCGTCCGTAGCGCGTAGGGCGCCAACTGGGCGGCCTCCCAGGGCCGTCCGGTGGCGGACCGGCCCGCGCGGCCCACCGGGAATTCCACGTCGGCGACGGCCGTCCGCACCCCGGGCACCGCGCGCACCGCGGTCAGCGCCGTACGGGTGATCCGGACCCGCTCGGTGAGTCCGGCGCTCACGGTCTCGCGGTCGCCCAGCGACGCCGCGCTGAAGCGGGTGGTCTGGTCGCCGGCCACGACGAGATCGGCTCCGGCGTACCGCTCCACCCGTGGATGCGCGCTCCAGGCGGAGGCGAGGGCCAGCCCGAAGGCGCCGAGCAGCAGGGAGGTGAGGGTGAGCGCGGCGAAGACGGCGGTCCACGCCTTACGGTGGGCACGGGTGGCGCGTGCGGCCAGCAGGGCGGCGACCTTCATGCCGTCCGCCCTCCCAGCTCCTTGAGGACGCGGCGGATGTCGGCCGCCTCCGGCCGCTCCTGCCGCCAGACCAGCTTCCCCCGCATCAGGAACAGCGCCTCGTCGGCCCAGGCGGCGGCGAACGGGTCGTGGGTGACCATGACGACCGTATGGCCCTCACGGTCGACGGCCTGCCGCAGCAGCGTCAGCACTTCCTCGGCGGCGGCGGGGTCGAGCGCCCCCGTCGGCTCGTCGGCGAAGACGATGTCGGGCGTGGTCACCAGCGCGCGGGCGATCGCCACCCGTTGGCACTGCCCGCCGGACAGCTCGGACGGCACGGCGCTGCCCCGGTCCGCCAGCCCGACCGCCGCGAGTGCCCGCAGATGCCGGTCGCCGGGGCTCTCGCCGCCGAGCATCAGCGGCAGGGCGACGTTCTCCGCGACGCTCAGCGACGGCACCAGGTGGTGCGCCTGGAAGACGAAGCCGATCCGCTCCCGCCGCAGCCGGGTCAGCGCCGCCTCGTTCAGCGAGGACAGTTGGGTGCCGCCGATGCGCACCGTGCCCGCCGTCGGCCGGTCGAGCCCGGCGGCGCACTGCAGCAACGTCGACTTCCCGCACCCCGAGGGGCCCATCACCGCGAGGAACCGTCCGCGCGGCACCGTCAGATGGATGGGGTGCAGCGCCACGAGACCCGGCCGGTACTCCCGGGTGACCCCGTCCAGGGCCAGCGCGTGGTGCCAGGTCCCCGTCTGCTCCGCGGTGACCGTCGTACGGCCGCGCCACTGCCTCTTCATCGGTCCGCCCCTCTGTCGGCTCCGGGCGGATCGAACGGGTCCGCCGGTCACCGAGAACGCTAGAAACGGGCGCGGACGCGCGGGAGAGAGCACAGTCCCGTACCGGCAGGTGGTACGGCCCCCACCCCGGGGTGGAGCAGGCTCCACCATCGCCTGATCTTCCCGGTCCGCGAGCGACTCCCTGGGCGCGCCGCCGTGGTGAACCCCGCCGGGGACAAGATCCTGGACATCCCCACAGGACCGGCATATGAGACAGAAGACAACAGAGAGGCATCAGCCGCCCATGAATGTCAGCGCCCGCATCGAGGCCGTCTACGCGCAGATCGTGCACCGCAACCCCGGGGAGTCCGAGTTCCACCAGGCGGCGCGCGAGGTGCTGCCGACCCTCGCCCCCGTGCTCGGCGCGCATCCGGAGTATCTGGACGCCCGGATCGTGGAGCGGCTGTGCGAACCCGAGCGGCAGCTCGTCTTCCGGGTGCCCTGGGTGGACGACGACGGCGAAGTGCAGGTCAACCGGGGCTTCCGGGTGGAGTTCAACAGCGCGCTGGGCCCCTACAAGGGCGGCCTGCGCTTCCACCCCAGCGTCGATCTGGGCATCGTGAAGTTCCTCGGCTTCGAGCAGATCTTCAAGAACGCGCTGACCGGCCTGGCCATCGGCGGCGGCAAGGGCGGCGCGGACTTCGACCCCAAAGGCCGCTCGGACGGCGAGGTCATGCGGTTCTGCCAGTCCTTCATGACGGAGCTGTACCGCCACCTCGGCGAGCACACCGATGTGCCGGCCGGGGACATCGGAGTGGGCGCCCGTGAGATCGGCTACCTCTTCGGCCAGTACAAGCGGATCACCAACCGCTTCGAGGCCGGTGTGCTGACCGGCAAGCCCGTCGGCTGGGGCGGTTCACCCGCCCGTACCGAGGCCACGGGGTACGGCACCGTCCACTTCGTCCAGGAGATGCTGCGCACCCGTAAGAAGGATCTCGACGGCCTTACGGTCGTCGTCTCCGGGTCCGGCAATGTGGCCCTCTACGCCATCGAGAAGGTCCACGCGCTCGGCGGGCGGGTGGTGGCCTGCTCCGACTCCACCGGCCATGTGGTCGACCCGGACGGGATCGACCTCGCCCTGCTCAAGGAGGTCAAGGAGGTACGGCGGGAGCGGATCGCCGCCTATGCGGCCGCCAAGCCGGGCGCCGTCTTCTCCGGCCGCGGTTCGGTCTTCGAGGTGCCCTGCGAGGTCGCCCTGCCCTGCGCGACCCAGAACGAGCTGACCGAGCAGAGCGCGATCGCCCTGGTCAAGAACGGCGTGCTGGCCGTGGCCGAGGGCGCCAACATGCCCTGCACCCCGGCGGCGATCGAGATCTTCCGGGAGGCCGATGTGCTCTTCGGCCCCGGTAAGGCCGCCAACGCGGGCGGTGTGGCCACCTCCGCCCTGGAGATGCAGCAGAACGCGTCCCGCGAGCGCTGGACCTTCGCCCAGGCCGAGGCCCGCCTCGAGGCCGTCATGACCGAGGTCCACACCCTGTGCCGCACCACCGCCGACCGCTACGACTGCTCTCCCGACGACTACGCCCTGGGCGCGAACGCCGCGGGTTTCGTGCGGGTGGCGGAGGCGATGGCCGCCCAGGGCGTCGTCTGAGCCGGTCGCGCCCTGCGGCGCGGCCCACCTCGACGGCACGGCTCACCTCGACGGCATACGGCTGCTCACGCCGACGACGACGCCGACGGCATGTCGGCCGCCGCGCGCACCGCGCCCAGCACCGGCTTGCGGAGCAGCAGCAGCGCCGCGTCGTCGTGGAGCCGCCCGCCCACATGGGTCAGGAGTTCGTCGTGGAGCGAGGCGAGCGTGCGGGACGGCTCGTCGCAGACGTGCCGCGGTACCCGTTCCAGCAGCGGGAAGTACTCCCGGCCGCGGTCCCTCGCCTCGATGACCCCGTCGGTGTAGAGCAGCAGCTGGTCCCCGCCCGCGAACGGCACGACTTGAAGGCTCGGCAGATCGCCGCCCAGGGAGGCCAGACCGAGCGGCGGGGCCGGGCGGGTGGGCTCGACGGCGATGACCCCGGACTCGCCGACCAGCAGTGGCGGGGCGTGTCCGCAGTTGACGAGCTCCATCCGGCCGTCGCTGGGGTATCCGGCGACCACGGCGGTGACGAAGTCGTCGGGCGCCAGGTTGCGGGACAGGCTGCGCTCGATCCGGGCGACGACATCGAGCAAGTCGGGTTCGTCGTAGGCCGCCTCGCGGAAGACACCGAGCACCAGCGCGGCGGTGCTCACCGCGGGCAGCCCCTTGCCGCGCACATCGCCGACGATCAGCCGGACCCCGTACGGCGTGGGCAGCAGGGCATAGAGATCGCCGCCCACCCGTGCCTCCGCGGCAGCGGCGCTGTAGCGGACGGCCACCTGAAACTGGCCGACCCGGGCGGGCACCGGTTTGAGCAGGGCGTTCTGGGCGGCCTCGGCGACCGAGCGGACGTCGGCGAGCACTCGCTCACGGCGTCTGCGCAGGGCGCTGGCCCCGCAGCTCGCCAGGGCCACGGCGGCGGGCGTGGCCAGCAGGATCGCCTGGGTGCGCACCGGCTCCCCGCCCTGGGTGCCCAGGAACGCGCCCACCGCCACGGCGAGCAGCCCGATGCGTATGACCCCGTACGGTCCGCACTGGGCGGCGGCGAGCGCCGGGCCGACGGCGAGCAGGGGCAGCCAGGCCAGCCCCTCCGAGGTGACGAGGGCCAGCAGGGCCACCCCACAAATGATGACGACGGGGACCGCGGGGGCGAAGTGCCGACGGCCGACGAGCTGGTCAGGGTCGGATGGGCGGAGTCGGGCCGGGAACATGACCTGCTTCGCTGCTCTCTTCCACTGGGGACAAGTGATACCGGAGATGTCCGTTTCATCCAGAGAAACAGCGATTCCATAGGTTCGGCAAGGGCCGCGTTTTCAGATAGTGAGCGAGAGGTGCCTGCTCACCCGGTTCGCCGTCGGGACCAGGTGGGTCCGGAACAGCTCACGGTGCGGATCCAGCCTCGCCAGCTGGGCCAGCCGGTCCACCGGCAGCGAGATCCCGAGCGAGCCGAGCCGGTCCCCGCAGGTGACCGGCACCGCGAAGCAGACCGTGCCCAAGGCGTACTCCTCCAGGTCCGCGACCAGCGGACTGCCGGTCGGGGAGTCCAGCCGGCGCAGCAGATCGTCGGAGCGGGTGACGGTGCGCGGGGTGAGATCGACGAGCGGATGGCGGGACAGATACTCATAGCGGGCGTCGTCGTCCAGCTCGCGCAGTACGCATTTGCCCAGCGCGGTGGCGTGCCCGGCGTCCTCGCATCCCACCCACAGATCGACCCGGGGCGCCTGGGGGCCGTCGACGATCTCCACGATCCGGATCTCACCCTCGTTGTAGAAGGTGAGGTAGGCGGCGGCGGAAAGCTCGTCGCGCAGCGCGGTCAGGGTGGGCCGGACCCGGGCGAGCAGCGCCTGTTCACGGCTTCCGGACTCCAAGGTGCGCAGCTTGTCGCCGATCACGAAACCGCCGTCGTCCAGCCGGTGCACATAGCCGTCGTGGACCAGCGTCCGCAGCAGGTGGTACGTGGTCGCCAGTGGCAGCCCGGTCTCCCGTGCGAGCCGCTTGGCCGGCGCACCGCCCTCGTGCGCGCCCACCGCCTCCATCAACCGGAAGGCCCGCTGTACCGATGTGATCAGCGTAGGCGCCGCGTGAACACCCATACATCCAGCTTGCTCCTGGTATGACCGGATGAGCAAGATCTGAGAGATCGGACTCGCGTGAGGGCGCCGACCGGTGCGGTCGGCGCCCTAACGGACGGATGGAACCGGCGCGGTCGGCCGGGGAAGAGCCGGCCGCGCGGTGTGGTCAGCCGGGGGAGATCCGGCCGCGCCAGGCGCCTTCCGCCTCGCCACGCCGCTCGATGAAGTCCTTGAACCTCCGCAGGTCTCCCTTCACCCGCCGGTCGAGTGTCCCGGTCATGTCCGCGGCCTTCTCCGCCATCCCGCTCGGCTGGAAGACCAGGGCCAGATTGACCCGGGTGTGACGCTCGTCGAGGGGCTCGAAGGTCACCAGGCCCTGCTGCCGCACATCACCGGAGGTGGTGCGCCATGCGATGCGCTCGTCGGGAAGCTGATCCACGATCTCGGTGTCGAACTCCCGGTGCACACCGGCGATGGAAGTCGCCCAGTGGTTGTGGCGTTCGTCCACCTGGGTGACCTGGTCCACACCTTCCATGAACCTCGGGAACTCGGTGAACTGCGTCCACTGGTTGTAGGCGGTGTGGAGCGGAACCCCAACCTCGACGGACTCCCGCACGGTGCTCATCGGTGACTCCTTTCGATGTGGTCGTGTCGCTCACCACGGCGGGTTTCCGAGAGCGCTGGGCCAAAACATGCGCCCGGACGATCGGCCCGACGACAGGAACAGAGGCGGAGGCAGAGGCAGAGCCGCGGACAGCCGCGGACAGCCGCGGACAGCCGCGGACAGCCGCGGATCAGCGCAGCGGATGCAGCGGGGCCAGTTCGGCCGGGGAGGTGCCGGTCGCGATGGCGTCGGCGAGCAGCCGTCCGCTGAGCGGGCCGAGGGCCACGCCCCACATGCCGTGGCCGCCGTTGACGTAGACGCGCGGGGAGGCGGTCGGGCCGACCAGCGGCAGTCCGTCGGGAGTGCACGGGCGGGCGCCGACCCAGGTGTCCGTACGGGCGTCCCAGTCGATACCGCGCAGCAGCGGACGGGCCGCCTCGATGATCGCCTGGATCCGGCGCGGGTCCACCGGCCGTTCCACGGGCGCCAGTTCCATCATCCCGGCGACCCGCACCCGACCCTCGCCCAGCGGGGTGCAGACGACCTTCTGCGCGGCCAGATACGTGGGACGGGTGGGGGCGCCCTCGGCCGGCACGCTGAAGCTGTAGCCGCGTCCGGCCTGGACCGGCACCCGGACCCCGAACGGCCGGACCAGCCCGTCCAGCCAGGCGCCGGTGGCCACGACGGCGACATCCGCGCGGAGTTGGCCCCGGGAGGTGGTGACGGCCACGCCTCGCCCCAGGTCCCGGATTCCGGACACCTCCGTCCGCTCCAGGATCTCGCCGCCGCGCTCGCGCACCGCGTCGGCCAGCGCGCGGACGAAGTTCCCCGGGTTCAGATAGCGCTGGCCGTGGAGTTCGACGGCCGCGCCGATGCCGTCGCCGAGCGTGGGCTCCAGCTCGCGGGCCCGGTCCCCGTCGATGTGCTCGTACGCGATCGCGAAACCGGCGGCGCGGGCCTGCTCCAGCTCCTCGACCATCGCGGCGCGCTCGGCCGCGGTGCGGAAGGCGAGCAGACAGGGTTCGGCGGGCCGGGTCGGCTCGGCGACGCCGTCCGCCGCGAGGGCGTCGTAGGCGTCCAGCGCATGGCGGTTCAGCGTGGCGAAGGTGGCGGCCAGGACCCGCCAGCGGCGCGGGGTGCAGTTCCGGGTGAAGGAGAGCAGGAAGCGGGCGAGCCGGGGATCGGGCCGGGGCGGTATGTAGACGGGCGACTCGGGGGAGACCAGGCTGCGCAGCCCGTAGCGAAGCGCGGCCGGTTCGGGCAGCGGCAGCGTCAGGGCCGGGGACAGCCAGCCGGCGTTCCCCCAGGACGCCCCGGCCGCGGGGTGACGCCGCTCCACGACGGTGACCTCGACGCCGTGGTTCCGCAGCGACCAGGCGGTGGCGAGGCCGACCATGCCCGCGCCGATGACGATGGCGCTGCGGGGTGGGCGGGATGGACCGGTGGCACGGGACGGGCCGGTGGCAGAGGGCACGGATGTGCTCCTTCCCATGGGTGAGACGCCATCATCGGCGGGCGGGGCCGAGCACCGCACTGTCCAGGGGGCCGACAGCGCATGGCCCGGCCTTGTTGCCCGGGACAAACGCCGCCGGCCCGAGGCCCCGAGCCGGTCTACAGCCGCGGTCTACAGCCGGCGCAGCCCACGCAGCCGCAGCCTCAGCCGGACGTCGAACGCGGTGCCGGGATCGCCCAGATCGAGCCCGGTGATCTCCTGCGCCCGCCGCAGCCGGTAGCGGAGGGTGTTGGGGTGGACATGCAGCTCGCGGGCGGCCCGCCGGGCGTCCTCACCGACCGCCAGATAGCGGTCGAGGCTGGTCAGCAGCTCGGTGCCGCGCCTGCGGTCGTAGTCCTCCAGCACCGCGAGCGCGCCCAGCGGATCGTGGCCCGCCTCGTCGGCCAGGTCCACGGTCCGCATGAGCAGGGTGTCCAGCTGGACGTCGCGGATATGGGCGGTCCGTTCCGCGGGGCCGAGCCGGGCGAGCAGCCGCAGGACCAGGTCGGCGTCGGCGCGTGAGCGGCCGAGCCGCTCCGCCCCGGGGACGGTGCGGCCCACCCCGGCCACCATCCCACGCGGCTCCCCCACGGCCCGCAGCAGCAGCTGTTCGTCGCCCGCCGGCACCACGGCATAGCCCACACCGTCGACCTCCGCGCTCAGGGCGCCGGGGAGCAGCGCGGAGAGCCGGCCGTCGAGTTCGGCGAGGGCGCGGCGCAGCGGACCGCCGTACGGGCCTTCAGAGCCTTCGGTGCCTTGGGGGTCTTGGGCGCACGGCAGCGGGCGCAGGGCGACGACGGCGAGCGGCCCCGGGCCCAGCGGGAGTTCCCGGGCCGCCTCGACGGCCTCGTCCCCGCCGCCGAGCAGCGCCCTTACGGCGGCCGTCCGCCGTACGGCCGTGGCCATCCGCCGTTCGGCCTGCCGGACGAGCAGGGGCGCGATCAGCCCGACCGACTCCTCCAGGGCCGCGCGCTGCTCCCGGGTCGGCGAGGAGTGCACGATCGCCCAAATGGAGCCGATGGCCAGATCGCCGACCCGTATCGGCATGATCGCGCGCGGCAGGATCCCGGCCCCGCGCAGATCCGCGTAGAACGGACCGGAGGAGTCCGCCAGCCGCTCGTCCAGATGCTCGGTGCGCAGCAGGGCGCGGTACCGGTCGGGCACCCGGCGGCAGAGGATCGTGGCGACGCGGGCCTCGTCCGAGTTCTCCTGGCCGGGGGAATAGGTGATCAGCTCGGACGCGTCGTCCTCGATGGTGACCGGGCCGCCGGCCAGCCCGGCTGTCCTGGTGGCCAGCGAGAGCAGGCCGTCCGGGGAGTCGTCGTACATGGCTCCTCCGCTCATCGGCGCCGCGGTCGCGGGTGCGACTACCCGGACTCGTTCACTCTGATGCTCGAAGGTGCCGAATATCCAGAGATGGGGGTCGAATATCCAGAGATGTGCGGGCGGTATCGCGTGTTTTTCGCCTGCCGACCCGCCAACCCGCCGCTCCGCCCGCCGACCCCGCTACCGCCCCGGGAACCTGATCACCCGATCCCGGCCGGGCGCCGCCGCCAGTGCCCGGTGGCCCGCTCGAAGGCATGGCCGACCTGGAGCACCGTGAAGTCCGCCCGGTGCGGCCCGACGATCTGCACCCCGACCGGAAGCCCACCGGGGGTGAACCCGGCCGGTACGGACAGGGCCGGACTGCCGGTCGAGCTGATCAGATACGCCGAGCGCATCCAGTCCAGATAATCGTCCATGGCCACCCCGGCGACCTCGGTCGGATACTCGAGGCCGACGTCGAACGGCACCACCTGGCTGACCGGGAGCAGCAGCACGTCATAGCGGTCGAAGAACTCCCGGACGCGGTGGTAGAGGGTGGTGTGCAGCACCTCGGCACGGGCGACGTCCGGCCCGGTCAGCTTGCGCCCCGCCGCGGTGTTCTCCCGGATGGACCGCTTCAGTCCGTCGGGGTGGCGGTCCATCAGCGCGCCGAAGGCGACCTCGAACATGGAGGCGCGCAGCGTCCGGAACACCTCCTCGGCCTCGGTCAGATCCGGGCACGCCCGCTCCACGACGCAGCCCAGGTCGGTGAAGACCTCCACCGCCGAGGTGACCGCCGCGGCCACCTCGGGCTCGACCGGCACCAGCCCCCCGAGATCCGGCGACCAGGCCACCCGCAGCCCCGTCAGATCGCGGTCCAGGGGGCGGGCGAAGCGGGCGCCGGGCTCCTCCAGGGCGATCGGCGACCGCGGATCGGGTCCGGCCACGGCGGACAGCAGCAGGGCGGTGTCGGCCACGGTGCGGGCCATCGGCCCCTTGACGCCGAGGGTGCTCCAGGCGGTCGCCGCGGGCCAGACGGGGACACGTCCGGGCGACGGGCGCAGGCCCACGACATTGCAGAACGAGGCGGGGTTGCGCAGCGAGCCGCCGGTATCGCTGCCGTCCGCGATCGGGATCATGCCGGAGGCCAGCGCGGCCGCCGCGCCCCCGCTGCTGCCGCCCGCGCTACGGCCCAGGTCGTAGGGGTTGTGGGTGGCGCCGAAAATCGGGTTGAAGGTGTGCGAACCGGCCGCGAACTCCGGCACGTTGGTCTTGCCGATGGTGATTGCCCCGGCGGCCCGGATCCGTTCGATCATCAGATCGTCCCGGTCGGGTACGCCGTCGGCGAGCGGTGAGCCATGGCTGGTGCGGATGCCCGCGGTGTTGTGGGTGTCCTTGTGGGCGATGGGCAGCCCGTGCAGCGGCCCGAGCTCCTCACCCGCGACGATCCGCTCATCGGCCTCCTCGGCTGCCTCGCGGGCCCGGTCCGCGACGAGGGTGACGATCGCGTTGACGTCGGGGTTGACCCGTTCGATACGGGCCAGATGGGCCTCGAGCAGCTCGCGCGCGGACAGCTCGCGGGTGCGCAGCAGGCGGCTGAGGTCCAGCGCGCTCCTGAAGCAGAGGTCGTCATCCGTCGTCACAGTCGCTCGCCTTCCTGTTCCTGGGTGGTCATCGCCGCGCGGATCGTCCCGGCGCCGGGCTCGGGGTCCCGCTCCGGCGGGCCGGTGTCGGGGGCGGAATCCATGGTTCGGGAAGCGGCCGGGCGAGGGAAGAGCATCGTCACGACGACCGCCACCAGCAGATTGACCGCCAGTGCGACCAGGCCCCCGTTCACGTGGCGGGTCTCCACCTCGGCCAGGGTCAGCCAGGTCACCACCGCCTCGCCGATCACCAGACCCGCCACCGCCCCCCGAGTGGTCAGCAGCCGCCGTCGGCCGATCGCCGCCAGCAGCCCCGGCACGATCTGGATGAAGCCGCTGACCGTGAGCAGTTGAAGGTCGGCCAGCAGTCCCGGCCGCAGAATGCCGAGGGTGAGGGCGAGCCCGACGGCCACGACGACGACGCTGTGGTTGACCGCCATCCGGGACGACTCCCGGCGGGCCGGCAGCAGATTCCTCGCCACCAGCGTCGAGATCCCGACGCACATCGCCCCGGCCGGCACCATCGCGGACGCCGCCGCGGCCACCACGACCAGCCCGGTGGCCCAGCCCGGCAGGGCGCCCTGGGCAAGGGTGAGCAAAATGCCGTCCCCGCCCTCGCCGGGCCGCGCCACCAGCATCCCGGTGAACCCGATGGTGATCGGGATCATCAGCGCGATCTGGTAAAGCGGCATGAAGACGTTGTTGGCGCGGATGGCCCTCGGCCCGCCCGCTGCCATCAGCGGCGGCCAGTGGTGCGGGGTGGCCATCAGCCCGCCCGCGAGCGCCGAGGTCAGCACGCTGGTCGTCCACCACAGCCGATCGCGCTCCCCGCCGTGCACGGTCAGCATCTGCGGCTGCGCCGCGTGTACCTGCCGGAACACCTCACCGAGACCGCCGGTGTAGTGCAGCGGGACGACGACGGCCAGGACGAGCATGACGCCGATGGTCAGCACGTCCTTGAAGTACGCGCTGTTCTTCAGCCCCCGGATGCCCGACCACAGCACGAACGCCGCCGTCAGCACGGACGCCAGCACCATGCTGAGCCGACCGGACGCGGTACTGCCGGTGACCAGCCCGACGACCATGCCGAGCCCGGTGATCTGGAGCTGGAGGTACGGGATCAGGAAGACCAGACCGATGACGGCGACGACCCTGCCGTACAGCGGACTTCCGTACCGCTGGGTGAAGTAGTCGGCCTGGGTCAGATAGCCGTGCTCCGCGCCCAGCCGCCACAGCCGGGGCTGGATGAAGTAGAGCAGAAGGAAGGCGAGGGCCAGATAGACCATCGCGTACGTGGCCGCGTTGCCGCCCGAGTAGGCGACCCCGGCGACGCCGAGGAAGCTGAAGGTGGTGAACACCTCCCCGGCCTGGAGGAACCACATCGCGAGGGGGCCGAAGTTCCGCTGTCCCACCGCCCACTCGGCGAGATCGGTGGTGCGGCCGCTGCGGCCGAGGAAACCGCAGAGGGCGAGGGCGCACATGCCCAGCAGGGAGACCGCGAGGACGACGTTCACCGGTGCTCACCGCCCCGCTCGCGGTGGCGTCGCAGCCCCCATTCGACGGCGGCGAGCGCGGGGGTGAGCGCGAGTGTCCAGGCGCAGATCCAGACGTACAGCGACGGCATACCGAACCAGAGCCGCTCGGCGTTGACGAACGGCAGCCACACCGAGCCGAGGAGGGCCAGGGCGGGGATCGCGGGCAGCAGCACGAGCCCGTCGCGCCACGTTCTTCCGGCGGCGGGGGCACGGCCGGGGCCTGGGCTTCCGGGGTCTTCAGCTGCGGCCGACACAGGACCTCCAGGGCACGAGGGGACTGCGCGGCATTCAACAGGCCGTCCGGCGCGCCGGGCTTCGTGCCGGGACGCCAACAAGCGGTCCCCCGCCTTGTCCCGGCGAACAAGGCGGGGGACGGAGACGGGGGACGAGGCGGGGTGACCGGCCCGGGGTTCTCCCCGGCGGTGCGGACCGTAAGGACGTAACGGCGGACCGTACGGACCTTAAGGACGTTACGAACGGGCTCCGGCGGGCACCGGAATCCGCGCGGCCGAGGTGCCGAGTCCGGTGGGCCCGTGCCACGGGGCCGCCGGCCGCGCCCCCGATCCGGCACCGGACCCCACCGGCCGCCGGTGCGCGCGGAGCAACTCCGCCTCCCGGTACCGCGGGACCTCCCGGTGCCAGTTCATGATCCCGGTCATCCAGTGGCGCAGCTCCCGCACATAGCCGTCCATCGACTTCCGGGCCTCCGGCGCCAGGCCGAAGTCGTCGTAGAGCACGGGGAACTCATGCTCCGCGACATGCTGGAACTGCCGCATCCGGGACGTCATCAGATCGTTCACGACGGCGACCCCGGTCCGATAGTCGCAGTCGAAGAAGTTCTGGACGACGAGGACGCCGTTGTGGATCTCGCCCTCGAACTCGATCTCCTTCTGGTACGAGAAGACATCGTTCAGCAGCGTCGCGTAGTCCATGGCGGCGTTCTCCAGCGACCGGACCGGGCCGCTGCGGTAGATCTCGGGCGGCACCCGCCGTCCACGCGCCAGCCGGCACAGGCTCATGGTGAGGTCGGAGCCGAAGGTGTGCCGGCGCATCTCGATGTAGTCGACCGGGTCGGGGATCCGGTTCTTGGTCTGGTTGGCCAGCTCCCACAGCCAGCTTGCCGTCATGTCCTCGATGGACTGCCGGAGATCGCGGCGCGCCGAGTCCTCCATCGGGCCCGCCGTACGGCCCCACAGATCGGCCAGCGATCGCTCCAGCGCGGTCGCCGGGGCCGGGGTGGGGCCCATGTCGAGCGGCATGAACTCCCCGAGCCGGGCGTTACACGCCCAGGCTCCGGCCAGGTCGTGGGTGCGGCCGAAGACCGCCGGGTAGTAGTCGTCCGCGTAGGTGCCCCAGGCCAGCCAGCCCGACGCCACGTCGAGTTCGTCCAGGGAGCCGTCCGGGTGGATGCCCGCCGCGCACAGCGGGAGATCGGCGGCGAGCAGCCGCTCCTCGTCCCAGACCTGCGAACCGGGGACGCCGGGCTGCGGTTCGAGGATGCCCATCCGGTGTGCCCAGTCGGTCAGATGGCGGCGGGCGGTGGGCAGATGCGCATTGAGCCGGAGGGCGAACGGCATGAAGAAATCCGGCAGCAGGGACGGCCCGGTCTTCTGGAACGGGACATGGCTGAACGTACGCGCCCTGGCCGCCTCCGCCCGGCCGGTGGTCAGCGGCAGGCTCGCCGCGGAGACGCCGAGGCCACTGAGCGCGAAGGGGGACCACGCCGGGGCCTTGGCCACCTGGCCGGTGCCGCCCGCCTCGTGACCGGTGCCGCCCGCCTCGTCGGCGCCGTGAGCGCCGTCCGCGCCGCCTGCTACGTCCGCGCCATGTGCCCCGTTCATATAGCGGCTGGAGCGCATATGCCACTCATGGCCGCCGGACTGCCAGTCCTGGAGCCCCTTGACGTAGGCGAGGACGCCCGCGCAGGCCGCCGGGTCCAGGCCGTGCTCGGCGAAGAGCGGGCCGAGCTCGGTGAGCGTGGTGTCCTCGAACTGCCGCAGCCGTGAGGTGAGCAGCTCGTTGACGGAGTCGGCGGCCTCCTGGGTGGTGCAGCACAGGAACGTCTCCAGGACCAGGACGCCGTTGCTGAGCTCGCCCTCGTCCTCGATCTCCCGCTGGTAGGAGAACAGGTCGTTGCGCAGATGCACCGCGTCCGCGAAGGCGTCCCGCAGCACCCGCATCGGCCGCGATCCGGCGATCACCGTCGGCACCTCGGCCCCCACCGCATGCTCGACCAGCCCGGCCGACCAGGGCGCGCCGCCGACCTTACGGCGCATCTCGATGTACTCGACCGGATTGGGGACCCGGTGGATGTTGATGTTCGAGAGCTCCCAGAGCGATTCGTTGAGCAGATTCTCGGTGCTCTCCCGGAACCGGGCCCGCCAGCCCGACGACATCGAGGGCACCGTGCGCGCCCATAGATCCGCGAGCCCCGCCTCGACCGGGTTGGTGGGCTCGGGGGTTGCGGCGGCCGGGTCCATCGGCATGAAGGCGGGCAGCCGGTCGAGATACGCCTTACCGGCCTCACGGTCCTGGGAGCGCTTGAACGTCTCCAGGAAGTGGTCGTCGAAGAAGAAGACCCACACATACCAGTCCGTGATCAGCGAGAGCTCCGCGCCGGAACAGTCGGGGTGGGTGTACGCGCACAGCAGGGCGTAGTCGTGGGCGTCGAGATCCTCCTGCTCCCAGATCCCCGAGCCCTCGAGCATTCCCATCGCGCGGGCCCACTGGGTGGAGTGCTCCCGTGCCTCCTGGGCATGGGGGTTCAGCCGGGCCGGGTACGGCATGTAGAAGTCGGGGAGTTGAAAGGGCTGTGTCACTGCTGGGCCGACACCTCTCCGTGCGACGGTGGCCCGTAGCCGTCCGGCTACGGACCGGGGTCGGCTACGGGCTACCCATGCCACTCCCGGCCTATCCGAAAGCCCCATTAGTCACACGAATGCGCTGCCGGGAGCGGTACCCTGCACCGCTCACCGCGCCGTGGCGAGGGCCGTCGGCCGGTTCACCACGGGGCGCGGTGAGCGCGCCCAGCGGGAGGCGGACGCCGCGCCCAGCGGGAGGCGGACGCCGCGCCCAGCGGGAGGCGGACGCCGCGCCTAGCGGGAGGCGGACGCCGTCGCCGTCCGGGCCGTTTCGGTGCTGCCGGGCCGGTCAGTGGCGGCCCCGCCGCCGGACCGCGCGGTCGGCCGGAAGGCCCATTCCATCCGCGGCTCCATCGCGAACCGGAACATCCGCTGGACGGGCGGTGTGCACAGGGCGGTCACCACGGCCACCGCCACCGCCGTCACCGCGACCTCCCCCAGCGGCCGGTGCAGCCACGGGTGGTCGTACCAGTCCCAGAAGCGGGAGCCCTTGGCGAGGAAGCCGTGCAGCAGATAGCCGTACAGCGTCCCGGCGCCGAGCACCGTGAACCACATCCGGCGCCGGGGCACCCAGGCGAGGAAGCACACGGTGAGCACCATGGAGCAGCCGAAGAGGGCGAACGTCATCACCGGCCCGGCCCACCACGGCGCACCGAGCTCCTGCGCGCTGTCCCGGCGGTAGAACCACGCCGGGTTCATCCGCGGCACGGCCCAGTAGGCGAAGACCACCGCGGCAGCGGCCACCGGCACGGACAGCCGTCTGACCTCGCGTCGCCGCAGCATCCGGAAGTGCTCCGGCCGCAGGTGCAGCCCCAGCACGAAGAAGGGCAGGAACTGCAGCACCCGCTGCAGATCGAGGTCGTCACCGATATTCGGTGAACAGGTGGCGAGCGCGGCCACGGTGAGAGCCAGCGCCACCGGCCACCGCGCGATCCGCCACAGCGGCGTGGTCAGCCGCCAGATGAAGAGCGCGATCAGGAACCAGGTCAGGTACCAGGGGTCGAGCGGGGTGATCGGATAGGACGGATCGTCGTCCGCCCACCGCTTGAAGAGGGTGTACGCGACCTCGAAGAGGGTGTACGGGACGGCGACCCCCGTGATCAGGCGCTTGAGCCGGTCCGGCCGGAAATCGAAACTCCGCGAGAAGTAGCCGGAGATGAGCACGAACGCCGGCATATGGAACGTGTAGACGGTCATATAGAGCGCGGATGCCGCTCTGCTGCCGCCCCGCAGGGGCTCCCACGCGTGTCCCATCGCGACCAGCACGATCGCCAGGTACTTGGCGTTGTCGAAAAACGCGTCACGTTGTTTCGGCGCGGGGGACGGGGCCGGTACCGCCTCGGGGGGCGGGGTCGCCGGTGCCCGCCGCGCCAGCAGTAAGGACGAGACGTTCATCACATACGGCCTCCCGGGGAACCTGCGGGGGAAATCCCGCCTCTTTCCAGGTTTCGGTGGAGGGTTGCGGAGTGGAACATTCCACGCACCATAGTGGCGCCCGCCGCGCCTCGCCCGAAAAGGCTCAGCTCTCGCGTACGACGGTTTACGCCCAGCCCAGCACATCCTTCACCTCCTCAACTTGGGAACTTCTTTACCCCTCCGGGAAGTTCACAGAGCGATGAAGAGGGCCGATCCGCCCGGCCTCGACCGACCCAGCCTGCTAACTTCTACACAACTGTAGATGCTAACGACCCTCTGGAGTGTGAGTGGCCATGGCCCTGTGGGACCGCATCAAGGAATCCGCCCAGACGATGCAGACTCAGCTCGTCGAGAAGAAGAACGACTTGAAGAGCGGTGCGTTCCGCGACGCGAGCATGGCGATGTGTGCCCTGGTGGCGGCGGCGGACGGCTCGGTCGAGCCGTCCGAGCGGCAGCGCGTCGCCCAGCTGATCGCCACCAATGACGTGCTGCAGAACTTCCCGGCCGAGGATCTGCAGCGGCGCTTCAACGACTACCTCAACAAGCTCACCACCGACTTCGACTTCGGCAAGGTGAGCGTGATGCAGGAGGTCGCCAAGGCCAAGAAGAAGCCCGCCGAGGCGCGCGCCGTGATCCAGATCGGCATCGTCATCGGTGGCGCCGACGGCAACTTCGACAAGACCGAGCAGGCCATGGTCCGCGAGGCGTGCTACGCCCTGGAACTCCCGCCGGCCGAGTTCGACCTGTAAGGCGGCCCCGCACGCCGTGAGCCGCACGTCGTTGGCGACAAGCCGTAAGTCCTACAGCGGCGTCGCGGCGTGCAGGACGAGGACCAGGGCGACCGCCGCGTTCGCCGACGACAGGGCGGACGCGGCCGTGCCCACCGCCGCGATCCACAGGGCCAGCCCCGCCGCCGTCCACGTCGGCGGCCAGTGCCGGGACGGCGGCACCGGCCCCAGCAGCGCCGCGACCCGCCGCGGCACCGGCCCCGGCGCGGCGAACCCGGCGAGCGCCGGTCCCGGCGCGCCCTGGGAGACCAGGGCGGCCTTGCCGACCGCCCGCGCCGTGACCCGGCGGTCGCCGACCTCCCGGGCCGCCTCCTCGTCCGCCCAGCGCTCGGCGCAGTAGTCCACCGCGGTCCGCAGCGGCCGCAGCAGCGGGTTGGCCCGCGCCGCGAGCTGTGCGGCCAGCAGATAGCGGTGGTGGTGCGCGGTCAGATGGGCGCGCTCATGCGCGATCAGGGCCCGCCGCTCGCGGGGGCTGAGGCTGTCCAGCATCCCGGTGGAGACCACGATCCGGCCCGGCCGCCCCGTCCGCCCGGAGGTCCCGGGCAGCGCGTACGCGTACGCCTTGTCGTCGGGCAGCACCGCGACCGGTGACTCCGGCAGCCCGGCGAGCGCGAGCCGGGCGTCCCGCCGCACCCGCACATGGCGCAGACAGGTGGCCGTACAGGACACCGCCACCGCCACCAGCGCGCCGATCGCCGCCTTTCCGGCCACCGCGTCCCAGGGCACCGCCGCCCGCACTTCGGGGTCCGACCAGCTGTCCGGCAGCGGATTGCCCGGCAGTTGTGCCGTGCCGACGACCATCAGCAGCCCCAGGCACAGCGTGGAGCACACCGTAAGAACGGTGCCGACGAGCGTCAGCAGCCGGGTGGCGGTGCGCGGGTGGAGATGCTGTTCGGCGAGCCGGGCGATCGGCAGCGCCGTCAAGGGCAGAACCAGCGGGAGGAAGACGAAGACACCCATCGGTCAGTCCTCCGGCTCCTCCGCCACGTCGCTCAGCAGGTCGCGCAGCAGCCGCTCGTCGTCCTGGGTCAGCCCGGTCACAAAGCTGGCCAGAACCGCCTCGCGGTCGTCCTGGCCGTCCAGCACCCGGCGCATCCGCAGTGCCGCGAGACCCGCCTCGTCCGACGCCGCCCGCCAGACGAAGGAGCGGCCCGCCCGTTCGCGGGTCACGGCCTGCTTGGCGTGCAGCCGGGACAGGATGGTCATGACCGTGGTGTAGGCGAGCTCGCCCTCGATCCGCTCCTGCACCCATGCGGCGGTCACCGGCCCCGGCGCCCGGCGCAACGCCGCGAGCACCTGCGCCTCCAGTTCGCCCTGGCCACGCCGACGGGGGCGGCGGGGCCAGCCGGGCCCGCCGGTCCGGTCGTGGTCCGTCACACCGTCTCCTTCCACACCGCACGCGCTCGGCGCGTGGCGCTACATGGTAGCGAGCGACGGGCCGCCGCCCTCCTCTTCCCCGGAGCGCGGTCGGGCCGTCGCCGCCCCTTCCCCCGGGCCCCGGTCGTGCGTTCGCCCCTTTGGCCGGGCTGTACGCGCGGCCCCGGGCCGCCTCGCCGATGCTGAGCAGGGGGACGATCCCGACGTGGGAAGGCAGGGCCCCTGATGAGGCTTGTCGGCGCGCTGATGGCGCTGCGGCGCCAGGGGCGAAACGTGATCACGGGCGCCTCGCCGGCCGGACGGACCCGGAAGGAACTCACTCAGCCATGACGCAGACGCAAGGCTCACTCGCGCGGCAGATCACCGACTACGCCCATCGTGCCGACCCGTACCCGATCTACGCCGAGCTGCGCAAAACGCCCGTGGTGCACGACGAGGAGGGCCCGTACATCATCTCCACCTACTGGGAGATCCACGGTCTGCTGCACGACCCCCGGCTCAGCTCCGAGGCGCGCAACCTGGACCCCGAGGCCGCCCCGGAGCTGGTCGAGGAGGACGACCCGGGGCTGCCGCCCAGCTTCCTGCGGCTGGACCCGCCCGAGCACGACCGGCTGCGCCGGCTCGCGATGGCGCCCTTCGGCCCGCCGCACACCCCGCGCCGGCTCCACGCCATGCGCGGCGAACTCACCCGTATCGTCGGCGAGCTCATCGACGGCTTCGAGGGCCGGGACCGGATCGATCTCGTCGACCACTTCTCCTACCCCTTCCCGGTGACCGTGATCTGCCGGCTGCTCGGGGTGCCGCGGGAGGACGAGCCGCGCTTCCACACCTGGGCCGAGACCCTCGCCGTCAGTTTGGACCCCGACCCGGACGCGGACGCCGAGGAGCGGCGGCGGATCACCCGGCAGGCCCGTACGGAACTGGCGATGTACCTGTCCGAGCTGATGGAGGAGCGCCGTCGCGCACCCCGCGACGACATGCTCTCCGCCCTGGTCAACGGGCAGGGCCCGGAGGGGCGGATGAGCCGTGTGGAGCTGCTGAGCACCACGGCGCTGCTGCTGGTGGCGGGGCATGAGACCACCGTCAACCTCATCACCAACGGAATGCTGACCCTGCTGCGCAACCCCGATGTGCTCGCCCGGCTGCGCAAGGATCCCCATCTGGTCGTCCCACTGGTGGAGGAGCTGCTGCGGTTCGATCCGCCGGTGCAGATGCTTCCCCAGCGCACCCCGCTCTCGGAGATTGACATCGCGGGCGTGACCATCCCCAAGGGGGCGCCCGTCTGGCTGCTGCTGGCCTCGGGCAACCGCGATCCGCAGCGCTTCCTCGACCCCGACCGGTTCGATCCGCAGCGCAGGGACAACCAGCACCTCGGCTTCGGCAGCGGCATCCACAGCTGCTTCGGCGCACCGCTGGCCCGGCTGGAGGCGCAGATCGCGCTGGCCGAGCTGGCCCGGCGGCTGGACCAGCCCCGGCTGCTGGAGGACCCGCCGACCTACCGGCGCAACGCGGTGCTGCGCGGGCCACGGCATCTGCCGATCGCGCTGGAGGGACTGCGGCCGAACGCATCCCCGAACGGGTCCCGGTGACGGCGGGACTCAGGAGCCCGGGGGATCCGGCGCCGATGGGACTCAGGAGCTTGGAACCGATGGGGCCGACGACGGGGCTCACCGCGAGCGGAACGCGGACGCACTCGTCCCGGCCGCGTCCTTCCCGCCCGTGTCCCTCCCGGCCACGTCCTTCTCGGCCCGGGCGGCGATGTTCCGGGCCATACCGCCGAAGACGAGGGCGTGGAAGGGCGCGACCGACCACCAGTAGAGATGTCCGGCGAGGCCGCGCGGATGGAACAGCGCCCGCTGCCGGTACACCGTCCCGCCCCGCGCGTCCCGGTCGACCGTCATCTCCAGCCAGGCCAGGCCCGGCAGCCGCATCTCGGCCCGCAGCCGCAGCAGCCGGGGCGGCAGGACCTCCTCCACCCGCCAGAAGTCGAGGCTGTCCCCCACTCTGAGCCGCGCCACGTCCCGGCGGCCCCGGCGCAGCCCCACGCCGCCCACCAGGGTGTCGATCCAGCCGCGCAGCGCCCAGGCGAGCGGCATCGAGTACCACCCGTTCTCCCCGCCGATCCCCTCCACCACCCGCCAGACGTCCTCCGGCGAGGCGTCCACCCCGCGTGCGCGGCGGTCCTGGTAGAGACTGCCGCCCGCCCAGCCGGGGTCGGTGGGCAGCGGATCGCTGGACGCGCCAGGGGTGGCGGCGGAGGACCAGCGGGTGGCCACCTTCGCGTCGCGGACCCGGCGCAGGGCCAGCTCCAGCGCCCGGTCCACGCCGAGCGGCCCACCCGGAGGGTCCGGCACATAGCGGACGATGTCCCGTTCGGCGCACACCACTTCATGGCGCAGCGACTCCACCAGCGGGCGGGCGATGGCTCCGGGTACGGGGGTGACCAGGCCGACCCACAGACTGGACAGCCTGGGAGTGAGCACCGGCACCGGTGCGACCAGACGCCGCCGCAGCCCGCTCACCTCCGCGTACCGCCGCATCATGTCGAGGTAGGTGAGGACGTCGGGGCCGCCGATGTCGAAGGTCCGGTGCACCTCGTCGGGCAGCGTGGCGCAGCCCACCAGCAGCCGCAGCACATCGCGGACGGCGATCGGCTGGGTGCGGGTGTGCACCCAGCGGGGCGTCACCATCACCGGCAGCCGCTCGGTGAGATAGCGCAGCATCTCGAACGAGGCCGAACCCGAGCCGACGATCACCCCGGCCCGCAGGACGGCCGTCGGCACCCCGGAGTCCAGCAGCACCCGGCCCACCTCGGCCCGGGAGCGCAGATGGGGCGACAGCGCGCGCTCGGGGACCCCGCCCGGGGTCAGCCCGCCGAGATAGACGATCCGGCGGACCCCCGCGGCCCGGGCCCGATCGCCGAAGATCCGGGCGGAACGGCGGTCGGTCTCCTCGAAGCCGGGTCCGGTGCCCAGCGCGTGCACCAGGTAGTACGCGACGTCCACGCCCTCCATGGCGGCGCCGATGGACTCCTCGTCGGTCACATCGCCGCGTACGATCTCCACCCGCTCCGCCCAGGGGTGATCGCGCAGCTTCTCGGGCGAGCGGGCCACGCATCGCACCTGATGCCCGGCGGCCAGCAGCTCGGGCACCAGCCTGCCGCCGATATAGCCGGTGGCGCCGGTGACCAGACAGCGGCGCGGCTCCTGCGCACCGCTCTCACGGTGCGGCTCCGGCGGACGTTCGGGAACAGCCATGAGGCCATGGTGCGCGGGCAGGACGAAACCTGCGAGGTGGGCTCCCTTCGGCGGCATTGTCCGTATCAGGTAGTGGAGGTCGCTTTCCGGTCTCCCCGACCTTCGAGCCTCTCAGCCCGGCCATCTAGGAAACGCTCCGGGGGACTGACGTCCTCTGTCCTGAGCGCCTCTCCGGTCGAGCTCCCTCGCTCGCCCCGCAGGCTGTTATTCACGTTACTCCGCCCCCCTTTGAGCGCCTAGCCCCTTTCGAGCATTTTTTCCGTTTTCCCGACCCCGGCGAAGATCGGCCCGGGCCCGGCACTCGGGCGCCTTGGCTGCGCCGGGAGGGGCTTGCCCGGTAGGCTTTCCGTGTGATCTTCAAGCGCATCGGAAACGGTCGGCCCTATCCCGACCACGGACGGGAAAGCACCCGCCAGTGGGCGGATGTCGCCCCACGCCCGGTACGTCTTGACCAGTTGGTCACGACGAAGCAGCAGCTCGACCTGGAGACGCTGCTCGCGGAGGACTCGACCTTCTACGGGGACCTCTTCGCCCATGTCGTGAAATGGCAGGGCGACCTCTACCTGGAGGACGGGCTGCACCGGGCGGTGCGCGCCGCGCTCCAGCAGCGCCAGGTGCTGCACGCGCGGGTCCTGGAGCTCGAGGGCTGACCGCGCCCGCCCCCCCGGTGACCGATCGTCGCTGATCGACTTCCGATCTCTGTTGACCCTTTCGGGTTGGTCTGAGCACCAACCATTGATCATTTAGTAGGCATCGCCACCTGGTCGCACTACGCTGCGCTCATGAGCATGCTGACCCCTCCCGGCATGGGCGGAAAGTACCGCATTACGGGCGATCGCTACCCGCGGATGAGCCGACCCCGGAGCCGCCGGCGACTGATGTTCGCCGCATTCGGCTCGGCCCTGACGCTCGGCCTGGTCGGCTGGGGAACACTTCAGCTCATCGACGTCTTCTCCGGCGACAGCGACGACCAGACGGTCCGCGCCGCGCACGGCACCGGGGACTGCGAGCGCGGCGACAAGCGCCCCGACGAGAAGGCGAAGTCCGGCCGGTCCGACGGCGGCCAGAGCGGTCAGGGCGGCCGACAGGGCCGTACGGGCGGGAAACTGCCGAAGCCTTCCCAGATCACGGTCAACGTCTACAACGCGACCACGCGCTCCGGCCTCGCCAAGGACACCGCGAAGGAGCTGGAGAAGCGCGGCTTCAAGATCGGGAAGGTGGGCAACGCCCCGGCCCAGTACGACAAGAAGGTCAAGACCGCCGGGATGCTGCTCGGCGCCCCTGGCGCCGGCGACGGGGCCTTCAATGTGCTCGGCACGCAGCTCAACGGCGCCCAGACCAAGAACGACGCGCGCAACGGCAAGGACATCGACCTGATCATCGGCAACAGTTTCAAGGACCTGGTCAAGCAGAAGGACGCCGACAAGGCGCTGGCCGCCCTGGCCAAGCCCTCGCCCGCGCCCTCCGGAAAGCCCTGCCGCTGACCCGGCGCTGACCGACCGTGTGCGAGCACCGTGGGCCGCTGACCGCCGGGGAGTGCCCTCGGGCAGTGCCCTCAGGCGGTGCTCAGCCCACCGCCCCGCAAGCGGTGCTCAGCCCGCGCTCCCGTACATCCGGTCACCCGCGTCGCCGAGCCCGGGCACGATGTACCCCTGCTCGTTGAGCCGCTCGTCGATGGACGAGGTGACCACCGTCACCGGCGCGCCCGCCAGCTCGCGCTCCATGAGCTCGACACCCTGCGGCGCCGCCAGCAGACACAGCGCGGTCACGTCGTCGGCGCCCCGCGATATCAGCTCCCTGATCGCCGCGACCAGCGTCCCGCCGGTGGCGAGCATCGGGTCCAGGACGTACACCTGACGGCCGGAGAGGTCCTCGGGCATCCGGGTGGCGTAGGTGGACGCCTGCAGCGTCTCCTCGTCACGGATCATGCCCAGGAAGCCGACCTCCGCGGTGGGCAGCAGCCGCACCATGCCGTCGAGCATCCCGAGACCGGCCCGCAGGATCGGCACGACCATGGGGCGCGGATGGGACAGCCGCACTCCGGTCGTGGCCGTCACCGGGGTCTGGATGTCGACCTGCTCGGTGCGCACATCGCGCGTGGCCTCGTACGCGAGCAGGGTCACCAGCTCGTCGGCGAGCCGCCGGAAGGTGGGGGAGTCGGTGCGCTTGTCGCGCAGCGTGGTGAGTTTGTGCGCCACCAGCGGGTGGTCGACGACGTGGATCCGCATGGCAACGACACTAACCGAGCCTCCGAGCCCGGCTGCCGCCGGTGACCCCGTCCGCCCCCTCCGTGCGCCTCCCCCGCGCTCAACCGTCTGCCGCCGCACTGGAATCAAACCGCCGTTTCGGGGGAAAGTGGGCAGCAGCGCCCGGGGTGCCCCCGGGCGACACCTCGGCCCCGAGGAGTGATTGACCATGGCCGACGCGACCGCGAAGGAAACCTCCGCGGAACGCCGCCGCCGTCGCGACCGCTTCCTGCGCGCGCTGAACGAGGCCAGAGCGGTACGGAACCGGGTGCGTCCCCGCCAGGCCCGCGCGGCCCGGATGCGCCGGGCGATACACATGCGGACGTTTTCCTGGTGATCCCTGGTGGGCTTCCACCGAACCGCCGGAGGGGGTTTCCGCGCGTTTCGATTCCGTCCGCGTGAGCCACATCTCTTTGGACTGGTGCACGACGCAGCGTGGAAGACCTCTCGCGACGCGACGGTTTCTGCCACGATTCCGATTGGGGCGGGACACTGTCCCGCCCGCCCCCGGCACGCCTATGACCAGTGGGAGAGTCACGGTGTACTTCGCCGCATTGCTCGCGCGCACCGCAGAAGGGTGGGAAGCGAGCGACACAGAGCTCGATGACGTGGAAACCCTGACGGATCTGATCGAACTGGCCCGTCTGGCCTCCAAGGACGACGACACGGTATTGGCCTTCATCGAGCACGAAGACGCGTGGTTCGGCGTCGTCCGTGTGGACGGCGAGGACGACCCGCACATCTACGTATCGGACGCGGCAGCGGCCGCCCGCACCTCGTACGGCTCGATGCTCACCGACGAGCTGCTCGGCCGGGACCCCGACGACGATCTGGACAGCCTGGTCGACCTGGACGGCACCGAGGACGGCGAGCCGGACCGGGACGACGAGGACGCGGACGACGCCCCGGTCCCGCTCGGCCCGCTCGGCGACGCCGACATCCTGGCCGACTACGGCATGGACGAGAAGGAGCTGAAGGCCCTCGACGGGGACGCCCTCGAATCGATCGCCGAGATGCTGGGCTGCAGTATGGAGGGGCTGGAGGCGGTGCGCTGACCGCCGCAGCCATGCCACCCACCCCGTCACCGCACTGATCCAAGTGATCCACACGAACCGCGGACCCAACCGATCCGCACGAACCGATCCACACTGACGTCATGACCGATCCGCTGACCGGCCTCCTGCCCGGCCCCGAACCCGACCCCCTGCGCGATCCCTGGCGCGCCCCGATGCGCCTGGCGCTGGAGGAGGCGGTACGGGCACCCGAGACGGGAGATGTGCCGGTCGGCGCCATCGTGCTGGGCCCGGACGGCTCGGTACTCGGCCGCGGCCGCAACGAGCGCGAGGCCCACGGCGACCCCACGGCCCACGCCGAGGTCCTCGCCCTCCGAGCCGCCGCCCACCACCTCGGCGGCTGGCGGCTGACCGGCTGCACCCTGGTGGTCACCCTGGAGCCGTGCACGATGTGCGCCGGCGCGATCGTCCTGTCCCGCCTGGACCGGCTGGTCTACGGCGCCGTGGACGAGAAGGCCGGCGCGGTCGGCTCCCTCTGGGACGTCGTCCGCGACCGCCGCCTCAACCACCGCCCCGAGGTCATCGCGGGCGTCTTGGCGGAGGCGTGTGCGGCCCCCCTGACCACCTTCTTCCGGACGTCCTGACCCCTGCGCCCGGGTCCGCCCCGGAACCGATTTCGGTTACCGGCCACCCGTCCGCTAGGCTCTCCCTCGGTAGCGTGTCCGAGCGGCCGAAGGAGCGCGCCTCGAAAGCGCGTGAGGGGGCAACTCCTCCGTGGGTTCAAATCCCACCGCTACCGCCGCGAAATGCACAAGTGCAGGGCCCCATCCAGACGGATGGGGCCCTGCGCGGTGTTCCCGCCCCTTCTCGTCCCGGCTTCGATCCAGACGTCACATCGGCCCGGGCACCATTACCGAGCCCGCGCGGGCCACGGCTTCATCGCCGGGGCCGGAGGGTACTCCTTGAGGATCGACCGCGCCTGGGAGGTCAGGGACTTCTCGGTCCCCCTGTCCTTGGCCCGTCCACCGCTGGGGGGATCGGCGGGGATGTCCGGTCGCGCTGCCCCGTCGCACCAGCTGTTCTGGTGGGGAAGCTGCCCCTTGATGAGATAGTCATTGATCTTTTGGGTCGCGCACGGGTTGCTCCGGTACACGCCGTGGGTGCCCTCGTCGCGAATCGAGATGAGGCGGTGGCCCAGCTTGCGGGCCATGGCCGGGCCGCCCTCGTACTTCGTCGCGGCGTCGTACTCGTTCTGGACCACGAGTCCGGTCGGGTAACCCTTGCGCTCGAGGTCCACCGGCCGCTCGGGCGGGATGAACGAGCGGAAGGTGCACGCCGTCGGCGCGGCCTGCATCGCGCCCTCGCCATAGGGGTATTTCTCCCGGAACTCCCGCATCATCCGGCGGTACGCCTCCAGATCGGCGGGCCAGTCGCGCTCGCAGGTCACGGCGGCGAACGTGCCATCCTCCTGCTCGGGCTCCTCGCGCCCGGAGGCCAGCAGCCGCATCGCCTCCGAGGCATCACGCGACACCTCCCCGGAGGACGGGAGTTGCTCACGGAAGTGGTTGACCAGCTGCGCCAGGACATGCCACCTCGGACGAGCCGCGCTCAGGAGGCCCAGGAGCAGATCGAAGCGGCTCTGGTCCACGGGGCCCGCGTCCGGCACGTTGGGATCCGGCAACGGGTGTTTCTCCAGCCTGCGTCCCAGCTCGTCGATGGTGGCCCGCACCTCGGCGGCGGAGGTGCCGAGGTGGTAGGTGGTGTCGCGCCGGGCGATCCAGGCGGCCCAGGCGTCCACGTTCTGCCGCGCGGCGACGGATTGCTGCCAGGACGCCTCGTAGTAGGACCACTCCGGGTGCATCGAGGAGTCCAGGACGCTCCGGTCGAGCCGACGGGGGAACAGGCTCCCGTACACCGCACCCAGGTAGGTGCCGTAGGAGTAACCCAGGTAGTTGATCTTCTCCTCGCCGAGGGCCGCTCGCACGACATCCATGTCACGCGCCGTGTTGGCGGTGGAGATGTACGGGCGGAGGTCCCCGCCGGCCCGTCGGCAGCCTTCCTCGCTCTGCCGGGCGTACTTCTCGATCGCGGTCAGCTGGGCGTCGGTCGGACGGCTGAAGAACGGCTTCGGGCCCGGAGGAAGGTCACACAACAACCTGTCGGGGCGCGAGGTCCCCCGAGGGTCGACGCCGATCAGGTCGTAACTCTCGGCGAGCGCCGTTTCCTTGTGCATCGCCGGTTGCAGCCTCGCTTGCACCCCGGGCCCGCCTGGATTGAGGAAGAGGACACCCCGCCGCTGGGCCGGGTTCTTCGCCCGGAACCTTGTGAGGTTCACCGTGAGCGTGTCACCACCGGGACGCCGATAGTCCTTGGGCACCTTGATGGCGGCGCAGTCCATGGACCGCCATGCCTCGTTCCACCTGTCCACCTCCTCCTGCGGCGTTCCCTCCGGCATCGGAGGTGCCACGCACTGAGCCCAGCGCACGTCCTGATGGTGGAAGCGCGCGAGTCCGGTGGCCGAGCCCTGCGCGGGAGCCGCGGAGGCCGCCGTCACCACCGTTCCCAGTACCGCCGCGGCCGCGGTGAGCAGCGCCGTCGCTTTGCGCGTCCGCGCCGCCCGACGTATCCCCGCGCCCACTCGTATGGGTTTTTGTCTCACGACCATGTGCTCGCCCTTCGTCGGGGCTTCTCAGACCCGGTTGGGCCGAGAACGCGTCACCATGGCTATCGCGGGTGCGGTTTTACCGCGGTTAACTGGTCAGCGGGCAGGCTGCGGGACGGGCGGCCGCCACTGGGGCCGGTCGGGGAGACATGGCGGCAGCTCGACACGGACGGTGAGGCCGCCCTCCGGGTTGGGCCGGGCGGTGAGCGTCCCCTGGTGGGTCGCGGTGACCGCGCGGACCACCGACAGGCCGAGACCCGACCCCCTGCGATGCCCGCCGCCGCGCCGGAACGGCTCGAAGAGCGCGGGCAGTTGCCGCTCCTCGATGACCGGGCCGGTGTTGAACACCTCGACGAAGGCGTCTCCCCGCTCGGTCCGCCCGGTCGAGACGTGTACGGATCCGCCGCGCTTGTTGTGCCGCACGGCGTTGGTGACCAGGTTCGCGGTGAGTTGGGTCAACAGGGACTGGTCGCCGCGGACGGGGGCGGAGCGCAGCCGGGCGTCCACGGTCACCTCCGCCTCCCCGGCCTCCGCGAGCACGTCGGCGATCACGGTCCGCGCCTGTTCGATCAGGTCGACGGGGACCGGAACGAGCACTCCGCTCTCGCCCTTCGCCAGGGCCAGCAGCGCGGCGATCAGGCGCTCGCTGCGCTGGGTGGCGCTCAGCGCCCGGCGGATGTCGGGCAACAGGTCCGGCGGCACCCGGCCCTGGGAGAGCGGGATCTCCAGCGCCGTGCGCTGCAGCGTCAGCGGGGTGCGCAGCTCGTGCGAGGCGTGCGCGGTGAACCGCCGCTGCTCGGCGAAGCTGCGCTCCAGCCGGTCGAGCATGGCGTCGAACGTGTCCGCCAGCTCCTTGACTTCGTCGTCGGGGCCGACCAGGGCGAGCCTGGCGTGCAGGTTCCGGTCGCCGATGTCGCGCGCGGTCGTGGTGACCCGGCCGATCCGGCGCAGCGCGCGCCGGGCCACCCACCAGCTCGCCAGCAGGGACAGGACGCCGACCGCGGCGAGGAGCAGCAGTGATCGGGTGAGCAGCTCGTCCAGGACGTCCTGCTGGAACGTCGCGAACCTCTCCGAGCTGCTGGCCCGGTAAGCGCTGGCCGACTGTTCGGCGGGAAGGGCCGGTACGGCCGGAAGGCCGCCGGGGTACACAGCGGGCTCCGACTGGGTGGCCATGACCGTCGGGCTGTTCTCGCCGAGGATTTCCCGGACGCTGACCAGGGTCAGGGCGAGGAGCGCGCCGCCGCCGACGACGAACACGGTGGCATTGAGGAGGGCCAGCCGGGTCCGGATCGGCAGCCGCCCGAGGCGTGCGTTCATAGCCGGTACCCGAATCCGGGCACCGTCTCGATGACCGGCGGGTCGCCGAGCTTGCGGCGGAGCTGATGGACGGTGACCTTGACGGTGGTGCTCAACGGGTCGGTTTCGCAGTCCCAGACCATCTCCACCAGGTCGCGGGCACGCAGCGGGGCGCCGTCGGCGGACATCAGCGCCTCCAGGACGCCCAGCTCCTTGGGGGTCAGCCGCAGCAGGCGCCCGTCGCGTTCGGCGATCCGGCGGACGGTGTCCAGACGCAGGTCGTGCCGTTCCAGCACCGTCGGGGTGCCGCTGGGCCCACGCCTGGCGAGTGCCCGCAGACGGGCGATCAGTTCCGCGTAGGAGAACGGTTTGGACAGGTAGTCGTCGGCGCCCTGGCCAAGGCCGTCGACGATGTCGGACAGCGCCCCGGCCGCCGTGAGCATGAGGATCCGTGCCGGGTACCCGGTCGTGCCCAGCATCCGGCACACGGCGTCCCCGTGGATGCCCGGCAGGTCCCGGTCCAGGACCAGCACGTCGTAGTCGGCGGCTGCCGCCATCTCCATCGCCCGGCCGCCGTCCAGCGCGACGTCCGCGGCCATGCCCGCGGCGCGCAGCCCTTCGGCGATCATCCCGGCCAGCTCCTCTTCGTCCTCGATGACCAGCACGCGCATGGCAGCTCCCTCCTCCGCATGGTGGGCCGACTCTGCCGCGCCCGGCGTTAAGCCGCGGTTAGCCGGATATCACCAGCGGCTAACCGCTGAGCCCGTACACCTGGTGCCCGACGGCGCCGACCGGCGCCGCACGCCCACCAGGAGGTGTTCGGCCATGGGACGCACGCTCGCGGTACGGATCGCGTTGGCGGTACTCGCGACAGGAGCCGCTCTGACCATGACGGCCTGCTCGACGGAGCCCGAGGACAAGGCACCCCGCGTCGCCGGGGACCAGGGCAAGCAGAACGCGAAGGGCAAGACGCAGGACCAGGGGGCCATCACTCAGGCATACGCGCAGTGCATGCGCGACCAGGGACAAGAGGTGAAGGTCGACGAGCAAGGCCGTATCGCGGTGCCGGCGGCCGGTACGGAAGACACCGGAGGTCCGGGCGGCAAGCAGGATGCGGAGGCCGGTGAACTGGACAAGGCCATGAAGAAGTGCGACGTCAAGGTGCCCGGCATGAAGCAGCTCAGAGACAAGGGCGACGTGGAAAGGCTCAAGCAGGCCAGGGGCCTCGTCGACTGCCTGCGCAAGAACGGCATCCCCGACATGCCGGACCCGGACCCGAAGGACAGGGGGGCCATCTCCGCTCCCGGGGAGACGACGAGCTCCGAGAAGTGGACCAAGGCCAGCGGCATCTGCGGCAAGAAGTTCCCCGCCGTGCCCTACAAGGCGGAGCGGCCGAAGTGACGGCCGGGACCGACGGGCAGGAGCCGGAGCAGGTGGCGGATCTCCGGCCGGGGCGTACCCGCCGTAGGGGCAGCCGCGCGCGCCGCGCGGCGATGGCCGCCGGGGTCGTGGCCGCCATCGTCGCGGCCGGTACGGCACTGGCGGTGCGGCCCTGGACGAACGGCGGCGGGAAATCCACGCCCGAGCACGGGCCTCGGTCCACGGCGTCCGTCCAGCGCGCCTCGCTGACCTCCGGACTGCGGCTGAACGGTGAGCTCGGCCACGGCCCCACCGATGAGGTGACCGCGCAGGGACAGGGCACGTTCACCCAACTGCCCAAGGCGGGCGACCGGGTCGAGACGGGCAAGCCGCTGTACGAGGTCGACGCGAGACCCGTCGTGCTGTTCCACGGTTCTCGTCCCTTCTGGCGCGAGCTGGCCAAGGGCGTCGGCGACGGGCCCGATGTCAGGGAGTTGGAGCGCAATCTGACGGATCTCGGCTACGCGAACGCGGCCAACCTGACCGTCGACGAGGAATTCACCGAGGGCACCGCCGCGGCGGTCAAGCGCTGGCAGAAGGCGCTCGGCCTGGAGCGGACCGGCAAGGTCGAGCAGGGCCGGGTCGTCGTCCTGCCGCACCGGGTCGTGCGCGTCCAAGAGGTGGTCGCCAAGCTCGGCGCGACGGTGGGCACGGGCTCCGGCGGCGCGGTGCTGAAGGTCACCTCGCCGGACGTGTACGCCACCGTCAAACCGGATAAGGACCAGCTTGCCCAGCTCGCGCCGGGAAGCAGGGTCACGGTGGAGCTGGCGGCAGGGGGCGGCCTCAAGGGCGAGGTCACCGCCATCGCGCGGGAGCCCGGAGAGGGGGACGGAGGAGGCGAGGGCGGCCCCGGCGGGCCGGGCAACGAGACCAAGCCCGAGGTGTCCATCCGCCTGGCCGACCAGAAGAAGGCCGGGGCCGCCCTGGACTCCGGCCGCTCCGGCGCCACCGTCACCGTGCCGGAGAAGAGGGTGAAGGACGTCCTCGTCGTCCCGGTGACCTCGCTGCTGGCCATGGTCGGCGGTGGTTACGCCGTCGAGGTCGTCAGGCCCGGCCGGCCCGAGCCGAAGCTCGTCCCTGTGGAGGTGGGGCTGATCGTCAAGGCCCGTGCCGAGGTCAGCGGCGGGCTCGAGGAGGGCGACAAGGTGGTGATCCCGGTATGACCCGTGACCATCCCCAGGGAATACCCGTGCTGCGGCTGGAGAAGGTCGTCAAGGAGTACGAGGGCACGCCGCCGCTGCGCATCCTGCACGGAATCGACCTGACCGTCACCGAAGGAGAGCTGGTCGCGGTCGTCGGCCCGTCCGGATCGGGCAAGTCCACGCTGCTCGCTCTGATCGGCACCCTGGACCGGCCCACGTCGGGGCGGATCCACTTGGAGGGCCACGACTTGGCCGCGATGAGTGAACGGCAGGTCGCGGCACTGCGCGCCCGCAGGATCGGCTTCGTCTTCCAGCAGTTCTTCCTGCTGCCCGGCCTCACCACGGTCGAGAACGTCGCCACCGGCCTCCTCTACACCGGGGAGAACGCCCGGCGCAGACGTGAGCGGGCGGTGCGCGCCCTGCGGGACGTGGGTCTGGAACACCGGCTCGGGCACCGGCCCGACCAGCTCTCGGGCGGGGAGAAGCAGCGCGTCGCCATCGCCCGGGCGCTGGTCGGCAGGCCCGGGCTGCTGCTCGCCGACGAACCCACCGGCTCGCTGGACACCGCCTCGGGCAAGGGCGTCGTCGACCTGCTGCGACGGCTGAACGAGGAGGGCACCACCGTGGTCGTCATCACCCACGACAAGGACCTCGCCGCGTCCTTCCCCCGGCAGGTCGGCATCCAGGACGGCTGGCTCGCGTTCGACGAGCGCAGCGTGGACACGGGGCTTGCCGCCGGGAGCCCCGCACCGGGGAGCCCGGTATGACCGCCCGCCTCCCGCGCCCGGCCCGGCTGCGCCCGGCCGACCTGCTGCGGCTCGGCCTGCTCGGGCCCCGCACCCGGCGGCTGCGCTCGGCGCTGTCCGCCCTGGGGATCGCCCTCGGTATCGCGGCGGTCGTCGCCGTCACCGGGATCTCCGCGTCCAACCAGGCACATCTCCTCGACCGGCTCGACCGGCTCGGCAGCAATCTGATCACCGTCTCGCCGGGGGAGGACTTCGAGGGGAAGAAGGTGCCGCTGCCGAAGGAGTCGGTCACGATGCTCGGCAATATCGCGCCCGTCGAACGCGTCAGCGCGACCGGGGACACGAAGGCGAACGTCTACCGCAACGAGTTCGTGCCGTCGAACCAGACCAACAGCCTGCGCGTGCTGTCCGCCCGCCTCGATCTGCTCAAGGCGGTGCGCGGCGAGGTGCGCACCGGTCGCTGGCTGGACCGCGCCACCGAGCGACTCCCGGTCGTGGTCCTGGGAAGCAGCTCGGCCGAGCGCCTGGGCGTGACCGCTCCCGGGACCAAGGTGTGGATCGCGGGTGAGGGACTCACCGGGGAGTGGTACGGCGTCCTCGGCATCCTGGAGCCGAACGAACTCGTGCCCGAGATCGACGACTCCGTACTCGTAGGCGGCCCTACGGCGATCTCCCGGCTGGACGGCGACCGCACGCCGTCGACCGTCTACCTGCGCGTCCACCCCGACCGGGTGAGCGACGTACAGGACGTCGCCGCGGCCACGGCCAACCCCGCGCAGCCTGGCATGGTCGCCGTCTCCCGCCCGTCCGACCTGCTCAAGGCACGTGCCGAGACCGATGACACCCTCACCGGCCTGGTGCTCTCCCTCGCCGGGGTCGCCCTGCTCGTCGGCGGGGTGGGCATCGCCAACACCATGGTGGTCGGCGTCATGGAACGGCGGGGCGAGGTGGGGCTGCGGCGGGCACTGGGGGCGCGCCGCGGCCAGATCGCGGCACAGTTCCTCATCGAGGCGGTTTTGCTGGGGCTGTTCGGCGGGCTGGCGGGTGCCGCTCTCGGGGCCGCGACGGTCTACGCGTACGCGGCCGGGCAGGGGTGGCCCGCCACGGTACCGGTGGTCTGGGCGGTCGCCGGGCCCGCGGTGGCCGTGGTCGTCGGGACGGTGGCGGGGCTGTACCCGGCGTTGCGGGCGGCCGGGATGTCGCCCACAGGGGCGCTCCGCTCGGCGTGAGCCTCGTCGGCGGCTCTTCGGCGGCTCTTCGGCGGCTCGGGCCGCCGACGCTGGGCTCCGGGCCGGCCACGACGGGTCAGCGGGTCAGGTAGCCGGGCGGCCCGTGTCGTCGCCATGGCTGTCGCCGTCGCCATGGCTGTCGCGGTGACCGTCGTCGTGGCCGTCGCGGTGACGTCCGCCGGTCGAGGAGATCATGCTTTCCAGGCGGTCGAAGCGCTCGTACAGGGCCGCGGCGTCGGCGGAGAGGCGCCGTTCGCCACTGAGAACGCGGCCGTGGACGGCCTCGGCCAGGCGGTGCCTGCGGGATTGCTCTCGGTCGACGAACCAGGCGGCGATGGCCGCGGTGATCATGCCGTAGGTGGTGATGCCGACGAACATGACCACGCAGGCGATCAGTCGCCCCCAGAGCGTGACCGGGTAGAAGTCGCCGTAGCCGACCGTGGTCGCCGTCTCGGCCGACCACCACAGGGCCCTTGGGTAACTGGTGAGGTTCGCCGAGGAGGCGTGGCGCTCGACCGCCACAACGGCGTACGAGCCGAGCAGCATGACCACGCCGAGGACGAGCGTGGCCGCGACGGCCGCCTGGGTGTGCAGCGGCCGGTCCCCGCGGCCGAGCAGCAGCCTGATCGTCCTGGTCAGAAACGCGGGCGGGACCATGGTGACCATGCTGCCGCCGGATGGTGCGCGGAGCGCGCCCGGCGTCCGTTCGGTTGCGCCGAACGGACGCCGTTACGGCGGGGCCGGGGCGGCCCCGGCGGTCAGGGGCCGGAGGGGGGTGGCTGCTGCGGGGGCTGTTGCTGGTTGGGGTCGGGCTGGGGCTGCTGGGGCGGAGGCTGGTTCGGGGGCGGTTGGTTGGGCGGCGGCTGGTTCGGCGGGGGCTGGGGCGGCGGAGGCGGGTTCGGCGGAGGCTGGTTCGGGGGCGGCTGATTGGGCGGGGGCTGGTTCGGAGGGGGCTGCGGCTGCTGCTGGCCCGGATCCGTGGGCTGGTCCTGCGGCTGCTGCTGGCCCGGATCCGTGGGCTGGTCCTGCGGCTGCTGCTGGCCCGGATCCGACGGCTGGTCCTGCGGCTGCTGCTGGCCCGGATCCGACGGCTGGTCCTGCGGCTGCTGGCCCGGATCCGACGGCTGGTCGGAGGGCTGCGACTGCTGCGAGGGGGTCCCGGACGGGCGATCGGTCTCCAGCGGGGTGAACCGGTCGGACGGCTTCAGGCTGACCTTCGGCGCTTCCCGCAGACGCGGGGCGTGCTGCTCGCCCGGCATCGCCAGGGAGGACGGGTAGTCGGCCCGTGCCAGCACCGTGTCGCGCGGGTCCCCGCTGCCGTCACCGTCGCCGAGCGGGCGCTTCAGGAGCTCGGTCTTGCCGGTCCCCACCAGGACGAGGTGCTTGACGTCCTTCGTGGCCGGCCGGATGACGGTCACCGTGGTCCGGGAGAAACCGTTCCACTGGGGCCCGGTGAAGGTCGGCTTGGCGTTGCGCGGCGGGGCCGAGACCCTTACGGGATTTCCGGAGTCGCACTTCACGACGGGCGCGCCGTGCTCATCGACGAAAACCGCCGTTCCGGCCTGGAGGACGGCGGGCACCGGCTTCACTCCGCCGCGGTAGCCGTAGGTCTTCGCATAGGTGTCGGAGCGCAGCGTGACGCTCGTGAGCCGCTGGACGAAGCCGGGGATGTCGTCCTGGCTGATGTGCTGGACCCGGCTCCAGGCGGCCCCCTTCTTCTTGTCGGCGTCGAGGTCATGGGTCAGTCCCTGCCGGTCGCAGGGCTGCCGGTTCCGGACGCCGGCGTAGAGACCGGGGGTGTCGCCGCGGAAGGCGCGGCCTCCGTTGGACGGCGAGACCACGTGTTTGCGGTCATGGCCGACGGAGGAGGTGAACGCGGGGACCGAGGTCCTTCCGACGGGTTCGCGCCGGTATTCGACCGTCGAGGCGAATCGGGGGGCTTCCCCGGAAGCCTCTCCAGAAGCCTTCCCGGAGGCCTTTTCGGAGGAGGAGACCATCCCAAGGACCACCACGACGGCCACCACGACGACGAAACCGACGAACAGTGCTGAGCGACGTGAGGTGAGGTGCCATGAGATCGAGCGCATTTCCCTCTCCTTCCCTTACCTCGCCCCCCATCCTGCGCTCGCCCTGCACGCCCCCGCTTCCCCCGAAACCTTGACATCTCACCCCACTTTCGGGGGACTTGGACCGCGTTCGCCCGCCGCCGCTCGCAGTACCGCCCCCGGTCCGGTGGCCCGGACCGGGGGCGGTCGCTGCCCCTCGCGGTCTGTGTGCGGCGCCCCCATGTCGGATGTTCGCCGCGTATCTAGACTAAACGGACCTGCTCCAGTTGGCAGGGGAACGGACCGGAGAACGGACGGCAGCCGAGGAGGACCCGGATGAGCGGCGCTGTCGTGGCGGGGGTCGACGGATCGCAGCGCAGCCTTACGGCGGCCGAATGGGCCGCGCGGGAGGCGGCGCGGCGCGGGCGCGTCCTGCGGCTCGTGCACGCCAGTCCGCCGCTGCCGTGCAGGGTCTCGCCGGTGCCCGGGGCGGACGCCTGGCAGCACGTGGGCGAGCAGATGCTCGGGCAGACGGTCGCCGACTTCCGGGCGCGCGATCCGGACCTCGAGATCGTCGGGGAGCACACCGCCGCCGAACCGGCCGAGGCGCTGCTCACGGCCGCCGCGGGCGCCGGGCTACTGGTGGTCGGGGCCCGGGGCTGGGGAGGCTTCGACGGGCTGGCGGTGGGCTCCGTGGCGCTGCGGGTGGCGGCGATGGCTCAGTGCCCCGTCGTCACGGTCCCGGAGGCGCGGCGTACGGGCGCCGGATGGGACGGTGCGCATACGGACGAGGTGCAGCTCGGCTTCGACGCGCATGCCCCGGCCGAGGCGCCGGCCGATTTCGCGTTCCGCGCCGCCCAGGAGCGGGGCGTGCCGCTGCGGGTCGTGCATGCGTGGGCGCTGCCCCCGGCCTCCCCGTCGGCCTGGATGCTCACGGTGCTGGAGGAGGACCGCGCGATGTGGGAGGACCAGGAGAGTCAGGTGGTCTCCGACGCCCTGCGGCCGTGGCGGGAGAGATATCCGGAGGTCACAGTGGTGCCGGACGTCATTCTGCTCAATCCGGCGGAGGCTCTGGTGAGGGCCTCGGAGCGGGCCGGGCTGCTGGTGATCGGGCGCCGTGCGGCCACCCGGCCGACCGAGCTGCGGCTGGGGCCGGTCGCCCATCCCGTACTGCACCACGCCCATTGCGCGGTGGCGGTCGTGCCGCATCCCGCGCTCTGAGCGCTCAGCCGAAGAACACCCCGAATTCGGAGTAGAGCGCGGGATCGACGGTCTTGGTGCCCGCCGTGGCCTCCGCCAGCGGTATGCGCACGATGTCCGTGCCGCGCAGCGCCACCATCGTGCCGAAGTCCTGGTCGCGGACGGTGTCGATCGCGCGCAGCCCGAAGCGGGTGGCCAGCCAGCGGTCAAAGGCGCTGGGCGTGCCACCGCGCTGGATATGGCCCAGGACCGTGGTGCGGGCCTCCTTGCCGGTGCGATCGGCGATCTCATGGGCCAGCCACTCGCCGATGCCGGACAGCCGGACATGGCCGAACTCGTCCCGGCTGGAGTCCTTGACCACCATCTGCCCCTTCTTCGGCACGGCCCCCTCCGCCACCACCACGATCGGTGCGTACCTGATCTTGAAGCGGTTCTCCACCCAGGCGCAGACCTGGTCGATGTCGAAGGGCTGCTCGGGGATCAGGATGACGTTGGCCCCGCCCGCGATGCCCGAGTGCAGCGCGATCCAGCCGGCATGCCGCCCCATCACCTCGACCACCAGGGCGCGGGTGTGGGATTCGGCGGTGGTGTGCAGCCGGTCGATCGCCTCGGTGGCGATATTGACGGCGGTGTCGAAGCCGAAGGTGTAGTCGGTGCCGGCCACGTCGTTGTCGATCGTCTTGGGCACCCCGACCACCTGGATGCCCTCGCCACCCAGGGCCGCGGCGACTCCGAGCGTGTCCTCGCCGCCGATCGCGATGAGCGCGTCCACCTCGTACTCGGCGAGGGTCTCCCGCACGCGGCCGACCCCGTCCTCGCTGGCCAGGGGGTTGGTCCGGGAGGAGCCGAGGATGGTGCCGCCGCGCGGCAGGATGCCGCGCACGGCCGGGACGTCCAGCGGCACGATGGCTCCTTCGAGCACGCCGCGCCAGCCGTCCCGCACTCCGACGAACTCGAAACCGTGGACCTCCACGCCCTTTCGGACGATGCCGCGGATCGCGGCGTTGAGCCCGGGGCAGTCACCGCCGCCGGTCAGCACACCGACACGCATCTCCGCTCCCTCCGCCGACGCCGCGAGCCGCTGCCCCCGCTCCTTCTGGCGCCACTCGTGCCACCCCCTCCTTCTCCAGAATCCACCCATTTGTAGCGCGGCGCCCACACCGGCGAAGGACCGTTTCCACAACACCAGTCCGTTCATCCGACTGATACGACTGATGCGCCAGAGGTGTGGATAGACTCTCGCGACTGCACAAGGGCACAGCGGGAGAGGCAGCACAGATGGCCCAGGCGAAGAAAATCGTGCTCTATATGCTGATCGTCTTCGTGCTGTACACGATCATCAAGACGCCGGCCAGGGCAGCCGACCTCGTCCAGGTCGGCTTCGAGGGCATATCGGACGCCGCGACGAGCGTCGGCGAGTTCATGACGGAACTGACCAAATAGCCTCGTTCCACCCCGCTCCCACCCCTCGAACCACCGCCCCCGTTGGCCCCTTATTGGGCGATTCCTCCACCAACACGTGGTAAAGCGGTGCTTGCACACAGTGCACATGTCTTGTGATGCTATGACCGCTTTTGCCGGGTGAGTAATCGTGAAGGGGTGGCGTGACCGTGTCGGCCCGTACCGCGCCCAGAACCCCGCCCCAGGGCGATGGCGGCAGCGAAAGCGGCAGAAGCCGCGGGGCTGACGCCAGAGCGCTTACCCAGGTGCTCTTCGCCGAGCTCTCGGGCCTCACCCCCGGAACCCCCGAGCACACCCGTGTGCGCGCCGCGCTGATCGAGGCCAATCTGCCGCTGGTCCGCTACGCCGCGGCCCGCTTCCGCAGCCGCAACGAACCCATGGAGGACGTGATCCAGGTCGGCACCATCGGTCTGATCAACGCGATCGACCGGTTCGACCCGGACCGCGGGGTGCAGTTCCCGACGTTCGCCATGCCGACCGTCGTCGGCGAGATCAAGCGCTACTTCCGCGACAACGTCCGCACCGTCCATGTGCCGCGCCGGCTGCATGAGCTGTGGGTTCAGGTCAACGGCGCGACCGAGGACCTGACCGTGCTGCACGGCCGCTCCCCGACGACGGCCGAGATCGCCGAACGGCTCAAGCTCAGCGAGGAGGAGGTGCTCGCCTGCATCGAGGCGGGCCGCTCCTATCACGCCACTTCCCTGGAGGCCGCCCAGGAGGGCGACGGACTGCCCGGGCTGGTCGACCGGCTCGGCTACGAGGATCCGGCGCTCGCCGGAGTCGAGCACCGCGATCTGGTGCGCCATCTGCTCGTACAACTGCCCGAGCGCGAGCAGCGTATCCTTTTGCTGCGTTACTACAGCAATCTGACGCAATCTCAGATCAGCGCCGAGCTCGGCGTCTCCCAGATGCATGTGTCCCGGCTGCTCTCCCGCAGCTTCGCCAGGCTGAGGTCCGCAAATCGGATCGAGTCCTGATCCTTGCGAGGGACCTGCGCCCCGGCACCTCAAGGCTGTAATGTCGACTTGGCGCTACAGCGTGTTGCCGACATGTGACATTCTGCAGGAACCGCGTTTGACGGGGCCCGACCTCCGGTATTCAGGGGAAGGCTGCGTCGGACGTGAACCGCGCAGCTGGGATCCGTCCGCGACCTCTAGGGGGTGGCATGTCCGTAGAACTGGGCAGCTCGAAGGTGCTCAACAACGACGCACCGCTCATGCCTGACGACTGCGACGCCATCGACACCCGCACCCTCTCCCGCTCCCTCTTCCTGCGGCTCGCCACACTCGAGAAGGACAGTGCGGAGGCCGGCTACGTCCGTGACACCCTCATCGAGCTGAACCTCCCGCTCGTCCGCTACGCGGCGGCCCGGTTCCGCAGCCGTAACGAGCCGATGGAGGACATCGTCCAGGTCGGCACCATCGGCCTGATCAAGGCGATCGACCGCTTCGACTGCGAACGGGGCGTGGAGTTCCCGACGTTCGCCATGCCGACCGTCGTCGGCGAGATCAAGCGGTTCTTCCGTGACACCAGCTGGTCGGTGCGGGTCCCGCGGCGGCTGCAGGAGCTGCGGCTGGCGCTCACCAAGGCCAGCGACGAGCTGTCACAGAAGCTCGACCGCTCCCCGACCGTCCCCGAGCTCGCCACGGCGCTGGGCGTCTCCGAGGAGGACGTGGTCGACGGGCTCGCCGTGGGCAATGCCTACACGGCCAGCTCCCTGGACTCCCCGTCCCCCGAGGACGACGGCGGCGAGGGGTCGCTCGCCGACCGGCTGGGGTACGAGGACAGCGCACTGGAGGGCGTGGAGTACCGCGAGTCGCTCAAGCCCCTGCTGGCCAAACTGCCGCCGCGCGAGCGCCAGATCATCATGCTGCGCTTCTTCGCCAATATGACGCAGTCGCAAATCGGCGAAGAGGTCGGGATCTCCCAGATGCATGTCTCCCGGCTGCTCACCCGGACCTTGGCCCAGCTGCGCGAGGGCCTGATCTCGGACTGAGCCGACCGACCGGTCGCCCTGTCGGATCCCTGTACACCTGACGGGGCGTCAGACACACTGGCCCGATGCGATACGCATGGAGCCGGACAACCGGCCGCCGAGGCACGGCAATCGCCTCCTCGGCGGCCGCGCTGTGCCTGGGGGCCCTGCTCAGCGGCTGCGGCGCAGGCGGCGACGGCTATGTCGCCGCCGGAGCGGCCGGGCCCGACGGCCAGCGGAGCGTGAAGGCCGTACCGCCCAAGGGCGGCGTCGACCTGGTGCCCCTGGACGAGGACGGCACGGGGAACGATCGCGACGGTAAGGGCGGCACGGGCAAGAAGCCCGACCAGGGCGCGTCCGGCCCCGCCGCCACCGGGGACGGCAGAACGGACGGACCGGCCTCGCGAGCGCCCTCGGCATCGGCACAGGCCCCCGGCCGCACGGACGGCCAAGGCGGCGGGAAGGGCGGCTCCGGTACCCCGGGGCATACGGACGACGGGCCCAAGGGCGACGACGGGCCCAAAGGCGACGGGCCGGGGAAGCCCTCGCCCTCCGGGCCCGGCTCGGGCCCCTCGGACCCCTCCGGCTCCCCCACGCCCACCGGTCCGGCCGCCCTCGAGGTCGGCAAGCCGGAGCGCACGGCGACCGATGAGCGCTGGTGCGAGAAGGTGAAGGTCGAGTTCCGCAACACCGGAGGATCCGCCGTCGCCTCGGGCACCGTCACCTTCTCGACGCATGTGATCGACCTCCTCGGCATCGACTGGGCGACGCTCGAATCCGAGGAAGAGCTGCCCGCGCCGATCGGCGCGGGCCAGAAGAAGGAGAAGACCTGGACAGTGTGCGTGGACGACTGGCGGGTGCCGCTGGGCATGCATATCGAGACGAGGGACGTCTCGGTCACCTGGAAGCCGTAAGGCCGGCCCGGCAGCCGTAAGGTGCGCGGGAGCTCATGCCCCCGCTGGAAGCGTCAGGGCTCGGGGCTCAGCCCAGCGCCAGCCAGGCCACCGCGGCGACGATCACGACCGCCGCGATCACACCGACGATCACACCGACGCGCGAACCGCCGCTCGCTCCGGTGGACGCCTGAGGCTGCCGCGTGCCCTCGTCGACGAAGGCGCGGAACATCTGAGTGGAACCGGACGGGTCCTGGTTGCCGTTGGGGCTCTGGGGGTTGTTCGCCATGGGCCCCGACCCTAGCGAACGAGCGGATTCCGGGACACCCCCGGGTCTCAGCGGCACCTCGCGTCTCAGCCCGCCCCACTTGACCGACTCCAGAACGACTCTTTAACGGCAATTTACCGCCCAGACCGCCCTTTCATTTGCCTGTTGCAACTAACTTCTTCTATGGTTGCCTTAAGCAACTGACCAATCCCTCTGGGGGGTGCCGTGGCCACACAGCGCCACTACGAGGAGCTGGCCCGGCAGCTCAGCGCCATCGGCACCGTCAAGCGCGGGCTCGGGCGCGTCCTGCCGACCGACTGCCCATCCGGCGCCGCCATCGTCCTGATGCTCCTCGACCGCTACGGCGAGATGCGCATGAGCAAGCTCGCCGAGCTCCTCGACATCGATATGTCGGTGACCAGCCGGCATGTGGCACATGTCGCGGACCGCGGCTGGGTGGACCGCAAGCCCGACCCGCTCGACCGGCGGTCGCGGCTGCTGAGCATCAACGCCAGCGGACGAACCCTGCTCGGTCAGGTGTCCGAGCGCTACACGGACGCGCTCGCCAACTGTCTGAGCGACTGGTCGGACGAGGACGTCGACCACCTCAACGAACTTCTCGACCGATTGCGGACGAGTTTCGGGGACACGCGTTCCCGGGCCGTGCCCCAACAGGCCGAGAGCAGCATCACCCGTACGCCTTCGCAACGTTAAGGAACTTCATGGCAACGACCACACCGGACGGCGGTGTGCGGGGACCCGCGGGGCACCCCGCCCACGCCAAGCACGGCGGAGGAGGGCACCGGGGCCACCACGGCCACGACGCGGACCCCTCGGCGCCGATGACCCACCGGCAGATCATGGAGGCGCTCTCCGGGCTGCTGCTGGGGATGTTCGTCGCGATCCTGTCGTCGACGATCGTCTCCAACGCGCTGCCCGAGATCATCGCCGATCTCCACGGCGGTCAGTCCGCCTACACCTGGGTCGTCACCGCCACCCTGCTGGCCATGACCGCCGCCACCCCGCTGTGGGGCAAGCTCTCCGATCTGTTCAGCAAGAAGCTGCTGGTCCAGATAGCCCTGCTGATCTATGTCGCGGGCTCCGTGGTGGCCGGTCTGTCGCAGAACCCCGGCATGCTGATCGCCTGCCGTGTGGTGCAGGGCGTCGGCGTGGGCGGTCTGTCCGCCCTGGCCCAGGTCGTCATGGCGGCGATGATCTCCCCGCGTGAGCGCGGCCGGTACAGCGGCTACCTCGGCGCGACCTTCGCCGTCGCGACCGTCGGCGGTCCGCTGCTGGGCGGCGTGATCACCGACACCTCCTGGCTGGGCTGGCGCTGGTGCTTCTACGTCGGCGTTCCGTTCGCCGTCATCGCGCTGATCGTGCTGCAGAAGACCCTGAAGCTCCCCGTGGTCAAGCGGGACGTCAAGGTCGACTGGAGTGGCGCCTTCTTCATCAGCGCAGCGGTCTCGCTGCTGCTGCTCTGGGTGACCTTCGCGGGCGACAAGTACGACTGGATCTCGTGGCAGACCTACGCGATGGTCGGTGGTTCGATCGCGCTCGGTCTGATCTTCATCCTGATCGAGTCCAAGGCGCGCGAGCCGATCATCCCGCTGCGGCTGTTCCGCAACAAGACGATCACCCTCGCCTCGCTGGCGTCGCTCTTCGTCGGTATCGCGATGTTCTCCGGCACCGTCTTCTTCAGCCAGTACTTCCAGCTGGCGCGGGGTGAGACGCCCACCATGTCGGGCGTCATGACCATCCCGATGATCGGTGGCCTGTTCATCTCCTCGACCGTCTCCGGTCAGGTCATCACCAAGACCGGTCGCTGGAAGGCATGGCTGGTCATCGGTGGTGTGCTGGTGACGGCGGGCCTCGGGCTGCTGGGCACCATCCGGTACGACACCCCGTACTGGCACATGGCGATCTACATGGCGCTCATGGGCCTCGGCATCGGCATGATGATGCAGAACCTGGTGCTGGCCACCCAGAACCAGGTGGCCCCGCAGGACCTCGGCGCGGCCAGTGCCGTCGTCACCTTCTTCCGCTCCCTGGGCGGTGCGGTGGGCGTCTCGGCGCTCGGCGCGGTGCTCGCCAACCGCGTCACCCACTACGTCAAGGACGGCCTGGCCGACCTCGGCCCCAAGGGCGCCGCACTGGGCCACGCCGGCACCGGCGGCGGTGGCATCCCCAACGTCAAGACGCTGCCCGAGCCGATCCGCACGATCACGGAGAGCGCCTACGGCCACGGTGTCGCGGACGTCTTCCTCTTCGCCGCCCCGGCCGCGCTGCTCGGCCTTCTGCTGACCCTGTTCATCAAGGAGGTCGCCCTGAAGACCAACTCCGGCTCCCAGCAGGCCGCGGCCGCCTCGGACGCCCCGGCCACCGACGCCACCCCGGCCGACGCGGTGGCGGCCACGGCCGCCGCCGGACAGGTCGCCGACCTCGAGCCCGCGCTCGTGGGCGCCCCGGCCGCCGGGGTGCCCGAGCCGGACTCGGGCGGTGCCCTCGCGGCCACCGCCCCGCAGCGCCTGGCGGCCTTCGCCTCCGCCGGGGGCGACGGCGCGGACCATCAGCCCCGGCAGGGTGTGCACGGCTTCGTGCGGAACGCGGACGGCGGCCCCGTCGCCCGCGCCGCGGTGACGCTGATCTCGCTCGCCGGGCGCCAGTTGGGCCGCTCGGTGGCGCACCCCGACGGCTCGTACGCCCTGGACGCGCCGAGCTCCGGCTCGTACGTCCTGATCGCGGCCGCCGACGGCCACCAGCCGCAGGCGTCCACGATCGTGGTCGGGGACGACCCGCTCGGCTTCGACATCGTCCTGTCGGGCACCAGCGGTCTGGTGGGTACCGTGCGCGGCGCCGCCGACGGCCGTCCGGTCGACGCGGCGATGGTCGTGGTCACCGATGTCCGCGGCGAGGTGCTGGCCACCGGGAAGACCGGTGAGCAGGGCGACTTCGGCTTCGAGGAGCTGGTCTCCGGGACCTTCACGCTCGCGGTGAACGCGCCGGGCTACCGGCCCGCGGCCCTGCCCGTCGAGGTGGGCGCCCAGGGTCTGACCCGGGTGGAGATAGCCCTGCAGGCCGGCGCCCGAGTGCAGGGCATAGTCCGGGCCGGAGCCGACCGGCGGCCGCTGCCGGACGCGCGGGTCACCCTCGTGGACGCGGCCGGGAATGTGGTCGCCACCTCCACCACCGGTGAGGACGGCGCGTACGCCTTCACCGACCTGGACGCGGGCGACTACACGGTCATCGCGAGCGGCTACCCGCCGGTCGCGGGGGCGCTGACGGTCTCCGGGCCCGGCGTCGACGGCCACGACGTCGAGCTCGCCCACCCGGGCGAGTGACGGAACTCCGGGCCCGGGGCGCGTAAGAGCGGAGACGCGCCCCGGGCCCGGTCCGGGTGGCGGATTTTCCGCCGGTCCCGGAACCCGGATCCCGGCGGCGGTGTAGTGAAGGCAGGGGACGGCCTGACACCGCCGCCTGGATCCGGCGCACCAGCACTACGAACGCGACGAACACGACCAGTACGTCGAGTACGTCGAGTACGACCAGCTCGACGAGCACCACGAACACGACCAGTACGACCAGCAACACGAGCGACACCCGAGCGGGAGCGAAACGCGGCATGACGACCACAGGAGCAGGAGCAGGCGGGGGAGCGGGGCTGCGGGCCCGGATCCACACCCGCGACGGCTGGGCGGTCCAGCACGCGGTGCTGACCGTCACGGATATGACGGGCGCGCAGGTGCTGCGCGCGCAGGCCGACGCGGACGGCGCCGTGCGGACCGACGAGCCGCTGCCGCCGGGGCCGTACACGATCATCGCCACCGCCGTCGGCTATGCCCCGGTCGCGTCCACGGCGATCGTCACGGCCTCCGGGCGGGCCGACGTGGGCACGGTGGTGCTGGCGCGTCAGGGCGGGGTGGAGCTTCCCCCGCCCGGTGTGTGGACGCTCGACCCGGCGCATTCGACGGTGGCCGCGGTCGCCCAGCATCTGGGGATCTCCAGCGTGCACGGCCGGTTCACGGAGTTCGGCGGGCGGATCGAGGTCGGCGAGGACATCGAGAAGTCGCGCGTCGAGGCGGTCATCCAGGCCGCCAGCATCGACACCGGCAATGCCATGCGGGACGGCCATCTGAAGTCACCCGACTTCCTCAATGTGGAGGAGTACCCGCAGCTGACGTACCGGAGCACGCATCTGAGCGCGGCCGGGGCCGACCGCTGGACGGTCCATGGCGAGCTGTCGATGCACGGCGTCGTCCGGGACGTGGACCTGGACCTGACGTACCTGGGCACGGGCCCCGACCCCTGGGGCGGGGTGCGGGCGGCCTTCCGGGCCATCGCCGAGCTGCGCCGCGAGGACTTCGCGATGAACTACAACCAGGTGGTCGCGGCGGGCATCGCGGCGATCGGCACGACCCTGCGGGTGGAGCTGGACATACAGGCGGTGCAGGGCGAGGAGCTCCCCACGGCCTGACCGCCCGGCGGCCGCCTGACCGGGCTGGCCCTGACCGCCCGGCAGCCGGACCGCCCCGCAGCCCCCGGCGGCCCGACCCTCCGGCGGCCTGATGTCCCGGGGCGGCGCCCCGGCCCGCCGGGCGCGCGCTACCGGTCCCGCAGGGCTTCGATACCCGCGATCGCGAGGTCCAGGGCGAAGGTGAAGTCGCGGTCCCGCATCTCCTCGACCGTATTGCCGCCCCGAGCCTTCATGATCTTCCGCGACTCGTCGAACTCCATACGGTCCGCGACCGAGCTCATCGTCTCGTGGAACAGCTCGTCCTGGGTGAGTCCCGCCGACCGGCAACGGGCGGCGAAGCGGCCCTCGATCGTGCCGAAGCCGTAGACGAACTGGTAGACGAGGGACAGCGCGCTGGTGATCTTGTCGTCCGGCAGTCCGCTGTTGCGCATCACGGCCAGCGCGGCGTTACTGAAGACCACCGCGTTGGGCCCGATGTTGAGGTACTCCCCCAGCAGCGCCGGCAGCCACGAGTGGCGGACCATCACCTGCCGGTACTCGGCGGCGAGCTGGCGCAGTTGCTCACGCCAGTCCCGCGGCTCGGCCGGGGAGTGCTCATGGCCCTCGATGGGGCCGACCGCCTCGATGGGCAGCGCTATCTCGCCCATCGCGGCGTCGAGGGCGAGTTCGAGCAGATGGTCCTTGGTCTCCACGTACCAGTAGACCGACATGGCGGTCACCCCGAGCTCCGCCGCGAGCCGCCGCATCGAGAAGCCCGACAGACCCTCGGCGTCCAGCAGCCGCATCGTCGCCGCGACGATCTTCAGATGGTCGAGCCCGACGGGCTGCTGATCGCCCTTGCGCTTGGGGGCCTTGCGTTCGGAGAGCCAGACGCTGGACCGCGGGCGGACGGTACGGCTGCCGGTTGCCATGGCGGCGCCTCCCTCTTTCTCCGATGCGCTGGCACCACGCGTCCCGGGACCCGGCACGCGGCACCTCACTACCTGCAGATGCTATGCCGCCGGGGCCTCCTGTGAAGATCGTTCGGCCCTGCTGAGCAGGAGCGCGGCCAGCAGCCCGCCCGCCAGCACGGCCGCCGCGCCGACCAGCTGGCTGGTCTCCAAGCCCGAGGAGAAAGCGTCGGTGACGGCCGCCCGGTCCCCGGGCGTACGGGCCGCGTCGAGGGCGGCCGGGAGCGAGCCGGCCCCGGCGGCGGCCGCGGGCAGCAGCGAGCTGAAGCGGGAGTTGAGGACAGCGCCGAGGACGGCGACCCCAAGCCCGTTGCCGAACTCGGTGAGGGTGCCGTTGACGCCCGCGCCCACCCCCGCCTTCTCCGGCGGGATGGCCGACATGATGGCGTTCGCCATCGCGGGCATGGCGAACGCGATCCCGGCCCCCATCACCACCAGCCCCAGCAGCAGTCCGCCGTAGCCGTCCGCGCCGAGGACCGCGATGAGCGCGAGGCCGACCGCGAGCAGCCCCATACCGATGACGATCGTCAGCGGCGTCCCGAGCTTCGGCAGCAGCCGGGCCCCGACCCCGGTGAGGTTGAGAGCCACGATCACCAGCGCGAGCGGCGCGGTGCGCAGCCCCGCGTCCAGCGCGTCGTAGCCGAGCACGAACTGCAGATGCTGGGTGAGCAGGAAGAGCGAACCGCCCATGCCGAAGGCGACGAGGATGCCACCCGCGACGGCGCCCACGAAGCGGCGGTCCCTGAAGAAGTGCATGTCCAGCATCGGATACGGAATATGACGCTCCCACAGCGCGAAACCGATCAGCACCACGACCCCGACGAAGGCGGACAGCAGGACCCGGACCGAGGTCCAGCCGTGTTCGGGCCCGGCGATGATCGCGTAGACGACTCCGGTCATACCGATGGTGGAGAGCACCGCGCCCAGCAGATCGGGCCGGTCGCCGACCGGGTCCTTGGACTCGGGCACCAGCCAGATCACGGCGATCAGCCCGAGCAGCGCGACCGGGATGTTGATCAGGAAGATCGAGCCCCACCAGAAGTGCTCCAGCAGCGAGCCGCCGATCAGCGGCCCCGCGGCGAAGCCGAGCGAGCTGACCGCGCCCCACAGGCCGATCGCCTTGGTCCGCTCGGCCGCGTCGAAGATCTGCACCACGACGGCGAGCGTCGTGGTCATCAGCAGCGCCCCGCCGATCCCCATGCCCGCGCGGGCGGCGATGAGCTGGCCGGCCCCCTGCGCCAACGACGCGAACAGTGAGCCGATCCCGAACAGGGCGAGCCCCGCGACCAGCATCTTCTTACGGCCGTAGCGGTCAGCGGCGTTGCCCGCGGTGAGCAGCAGCCCCGACTGGACCAGCGCATAGGCGCTGATCATCCACTGGATCTCGGCGGTGCTCGCGTCCATCTCCCGGGCGAGGGAGGGGACCGCGACATTGAGGATCGTGTTGTCCAGCAACACGGTGAGCTGGGCGAGGCAGATCACGGCGAGGATCAGCCAGCGCTGTGGATGACCACCCGGGGACTGACCGGGGGGAGCGGAGGCGGCGTCGGCGGTCGAGACCGTCATGGGGACTCCAGGCAGAGGCTTCTACGGTGTATGGCGATGTGGTCGCTGTACACCGTACAAGCACAGCTGTACGCCGTACAGCGAATTACCGTCCACCCCCCGCACGCGCGTACGGGCCGGTGACCAGGGGGAAACCCGGCCACCGGCCCGTACGTACGGGACTTTGGCGTCAGTCGGAGGGCGCCTAGGACTTCTGTGTCAGGTCATAGAGCGTGGTGCTGCCCACGGTGACCTTCTTGTAGGTGGCCTCGATCCAGGAGGTGATCTGGGACGACGTCCCCTGGCCGCCGCCCGGCCCGCCGCCCATACCGGTGCCCGAGGAGATGAAGTAGTGGATCTTGCCCTGCTTCACATACTCCTTGAACTGGGCGAGCGTCGGGGAAGGGTCGCTGCCGTTGAAGCCGCCGATGGCCATCACGGGCTTCTGGGTGGCGAGTTGATAGCTCGCGGCGTTCTGGGAGCCGATCGCCGCGGCCGCCCAGGTGTAGTCGTCGGCGTTCTTCTCCAGCTTCGCCTCCGTCTTGGCGTCGACCTGCTGACCGTCGAGCAGTCCGCCCATGCCGCCGCCGCGCCAGCCGCCCTCGCCCATGCCGCCGCCACCAGGCAGCATGCCCGGTCGGCCGTTCTGCCCCTGTCCCTGACCCTGGCCCTGGCCCTGGCCCTGGGCGTTGCCCTTACCGTTCTGCGGAGGCTGGCCGCCGCCCGGGAAACCGCCGCCCGGGAAACCGCCGCCGGGGAAGCCGTTCTGGCCGCCCGGCTGACCGCCGCCGGTGCCGCCGCCCGGCATGCCCTGCCGACCGCCCTGGCCCTGGCCCTGCTGCCCCGCGCCCTGGCGTCCGTTCTGCATCCCCGGCGGGCCGCCCATCCGGCCGCCGCCACCGGGGCCGCCCATACCGCCCACCACCGACGGACCGGCCGTCACGATGGAGCCGCGCTTCGGGGTGTCCACCGTGTTGAGCGTGTACGCGACCGGTCCGGCCAGCCCCGCCGCGAGGCCCAGGCCCGCCGCGGCCAGCGCCGCCTTCCGGCCGAGGCGCGCCGTCAGCAGCAGTCCGGCCGCCGCCGCGAGCCCACCGATCAGCACCGCCCAGCGCAGCCAGGGGTGCCAGTCCGCCGACCGCCCCAGCAGCACGTACGACATATAGGCGGTCACCGCGACCGTGACGGCCAGCACCGCCGAGGCCACCGACCCGGCCCGGCCGCCTTCGCTCCGCCGCTCCCACAGCAGCGCCGCGCCCATGCCCACGACCGCCGCGATATAGGGCGCCAGGGCGATGTTGTAGTACTGGTGGAAGATCCCGGACATGAAGCTGAAGGTGGCGAACGTCATCAGCAGCGCCCCGCCCCACACCAGGAAGGCCGCGCGCCGGGTGTCGGTGCGCCCCGCCCGCCAGGTCAGCCAGATCCCGGCCGCCAGCAGGATGAACGCCGCGGGCAGCAGCCAGGCGATCTGACCGCCCATGTCGGATCCGAAGAGCCGGTCGATCCCGGTGTCGCCCCACCTGCCGCCACCGCCACCGCCGCCACGCGGGCCGCCCCCGCCGACGCTGCCGGTCTCATTGCCGTTGATCCGGCCCAGACCGTTGTAGCCGAAGGTCAGCTCCAGGAAGCTGTTGTGCTGCGAACCGCCGATGTACGGACGCGAGGACGCCGGCCACAGCTCGACGATCGCGACCCACCAGCCGCCGGAGACCACCATCGCGAGCCCCGCGAGCAGCAGTTGCCCGATCCGCCGGCGGAACGTCACCGGGGCGCACACCGCGTACACCACCGCTAGCGGCGGCAGGATCAGCCACGCCTGCAGGGTCTTGGTGAGGAAGCCGAGGCCGAAGCAGACCCCCGCGAGCAGCAGCCACTTGGTGCGGGCGTCCTCCAGCGCGCGCAGCGCGCAGTAGACCGCCGAGACCATCAGCAGACACAGCAGCGCGTCGGGGTTGTTGAAGCGGAACATCAGCGCCGCGACCGGGGTGACCGCGAGCGCCGCGCCCGCGATAAGCCCGGCGGCCGCGCTGAACCTGCGCCGTACGGCCGCGTACAGCACCCCGACCGTCGCGACGCCCATCAGCGCCTCGGGGACGAGGACCGCCCAGGAGGAGAGGCCGAAGAGCCGCACCGACACGGCCATCGGCCACAGCGCGGCCGGGGGCTTGTCGACGGTGATGGAGTTCGCGGCGTCGGAGGAGCCGAAGAAGAACGCCTTCCAGCTCTCGCTGCCCGCCTGTACGGCGGCCGAGTAGAACTGGTTGGCGTAGCCGGACGCACCCAGGCTCCACAGATAGAGCACGGTGGTCACGGTCAGCAGGGCCCACAGGGCGGGCCGCGCCCAGCGCGGGTCCTCCGGCCGTCCCCGCCAGGCCCGCGCCAGTCGCGAACCGCCGGTGGCCTGGGTCCGCCCCGCCCGCCGTCCGTCCGTGGCCGCCGGGGTCGCCGAGGCCACCAGGGGCTGTGGAGGCTGCGGGGCCGCCGCGGGTTGCGGGGTCGCCGGGGGCTGCGAGGGCGGCGGTCCGACGTCCCGGGTGCCGTGGTCGTACGTCGTCATCGGTTGTCGTTCCTCAAGTCGTCGGTGGTGGGCCCGCTGTCCGACGGGAAGACCCAGGCCCGGAAGAGCAGGAAGCGCAGAACGGTCGCGGCGAGGTTCGCCGCGATCAGCACGGCCAGTTCGGTGCCGTGCGAGGCGGTGCCGGGGACGGCGTCCAGAGCGGCGAGGGAGCCGCTGGTCAGCACGAGGCCGATGCCGAAGACGACCAGCCCCTGGGCCTGGTGGCGCATCGCGCGGTCCCGGCCGCGTACCCCGAAGGTGAGCCTCCGGTTGGCCGCGGTGTTGCCGAGCGCCGACAGCAGCAGCGCCAGCGCGTTGGCCACCTGCGGGCCGGTGCCCAGCCGGAAGAGCGAATAGAGCAGCAGGTAGACCAGCGTGCTCAGCGCGCCGACCACACAGAACCCGACCAGCTGGCGGGCCAGCCCCTTCGGCACCCCGCTCAGCTCGCGGTCGCGCGGATCGTCACCGAACGGACGGCGCACCCGGTCCAGCGGCAGCGCACCGGTGGCCAGCGCGCGCCCCACCCGCCACACACCCCTGAGGTCCTCCGTGGCCGTCTTCACGATGTGGACCGTGCTGTTGGGGTCGTCGACCCAGTCCACCGGCACCTCGTGGATGCGCAGCCCGGCCCGCTCGGCGAGCACCAGCATCTCGGTGTCGAAGAACCATCCGGTGTCCTCGACCAACGGCAGCAGCCGCTCCGCGACGTCCTTACGGATCGCCTTGAAACCGCACTGGGCGTCGGAGAAGCGGGCGGCCAGGCTGCCGCGCAGGATCAGGTTGTACGCCCGCGAAATGAACTCCCGCTTGGGCCCGCGCACCACGCGTGAGCTGCGCGCCAGCCGCGATCCGATCGCCAGGTCGGAGTGACCGGAGATCAGCGGCGCGACCAGCGGCAGCAGCGCCTTGAGGTCCGTGGACAGATCGACGTCCATATAGGCGAGCACGGGCGCCTCGGACAGCGACCACACGGTGCGCAGCGCCCGCCCGCGCCCCTTCTGCTCCAGCCGGACCGCCGTCACCTCCTCGATGGACTCGTCCAGGTAGGCCGCGAGCTCGGGCGTGCGGTCCGTGCTGGCGTTGTCGGCGATGGTGATCCGGAAGCCGTACGGGAAGGTGCGGGCCAGATGGTCGTGGAGCCGTCGCACACACCGCTCGAGGTCCGCTTCCTCGTTGTAGACGGGGATGACGACGTCCAGCACCGGACGGCCGAGCTCGGCCATCACCGGCCCGCGCACGGGCAAGGTCTGCAGGGGTGTCTCGGGCGGAGCCCCGAGAGGGGTGTCGGTTCGCATGAGGTCGACAGTCGCGAGCCGCGCTGTCACGGCTGTGTGGTCAGCCTGTGGCCTGCCTGTGAGTCCGTTACGTCTTGGTGAACGGCTTGGTGAACGCCCCGGCGAACGGGCAGGTGGACGGGCAGGTGGACGCCGAACACGGTGCGCCCGGGAACGCTGTCCACCGTCACCTGCCCGTCGTGCGCGGCCACGACCGCGTGCACGATGGCCAGGCCGAGCCCCGTGCTACCCGCGCCGCGGGAGCGGGAGGCGTCGCCGCGCGCGAACCGTTCGAATACATGCGGCAGCAGGTCGGGCGGGATGCCCGGACCGTCGTCCTCGATCTCCAGTGAGACGTACGAAGGCGGCTGGGGCGGGCCGAAGGCCCCGGCGGCGGCGCGGGCGGCCGCGTACGGCGAACCGTACGGCGGGGCGTATGGCGAGCCGCCGCCCTTACGGTGCCCACGGGGGCCACCGATCCCGGGGGACATGCCTGCGGACACCCCGTAAGACAGGCCGTACGGCAGATACGGCGAGGGGTACGACGACGCCTGCGGCCCGCGACACAGCACCCGCGCCGTGACCGTGGTGCCGGCCGGGGTGTGCGTACGCGCGTTGGCGAGCAGGTTGACCAGCACCTGGTGCAGCCGGGCGTCGTCACCGTGGACGACCGCGGGTTCATCGGGCAACTCCAGCCGCCACTCGTGGTCGGAGCCGACCGCCCGCGCGTCGCTGACGGCGTCGACGACCAGCGGGGAGAGATCGACCTGCGCGCATTCCAGGGGCCGGCCCGCGTCGAGCCGGGCCAGTAGCAGCAGATCCTCGACCAGCCCGGTCATCCGCCCGGCCTCGGACTCGACCCGGCCGAGGGCATGCCGGGTGTCGGGCCCGATCTCCTCCCGGCCGCGCCGGGTCAGCTCGGCGTAGCCGCGGATCGAGGCGAGCGGCGTACGGAGCTCGTGGCTGGCGTCGGCGACGAACTGCCGCACTCGTGTCTCGCTCTCCTGGCGGGCGGCGAGCGCCGACTCCACATGGCCGAGCATGCGGTTGAGCGCCGCGCCCACCTGGCCGACCTCGGTGCGCGGATCGGCCTCCGAGGCCGGGACGCGCTCACGCAGCGCCACCTCGCCGCTGTGCAGGGGGAGTTCGGAGACCCGGGTCGCGGTCGCGGCCACCCGGCGCAGCGGGCGCAGCGAGATGCCGACCATCGCGGCCCCGGCGATCCCGGCCGCGACCAGCCCGGCCGCGGCCACACAGAACTCGACCAGGATGAGAGTGTTGACCGTCTCCTGGGTCTGGTCGAGCGGGAAGGCGAGGATGATGCCGCCCTCCCGGTGGTCCCACTGGGCCACGGCCCGATAGCCGCCGAGGCCGGGCAGATCGATGGTGTGCACCTGTGCGTCCAGGGGGACGGCGGCGAGTGCCTTCCGCTGACCGCTGGTCAGGGAGTCCACCCGGCCCTCGACATCCATGTCGTTCGTCATGGGCGAGTCATTGCTCTTGCCGGACATGGAGATCTCGCCGTCCTGGCCGATACGCGCCCCGACCGTCCCGATGGGCTGACCGGGCGAGGCGACGAAGAGCACGTCGTCCCGGGGGAGTTCACGCGCCGGGCCCGGCTTGTTCAGGAACCGTCCGACGGACGCCCGCAGATCGTCGTCCACCTGGCCCTGGAGGTAGGACTGCAGGGCGAGGGTCGTGACCGTGCCGATCACCGCGCAGACCACCGCGATCAGCGCGACGGCCGAGACGACCAGGCGGGTGCGCAGGGACCAGGGGCGGCGCCCGCCCCGCTGAGCGCGCCGGGCGTGCGCACGGCCCTGCGCCGCTCCCGTGCTCCGGGGCGGCCCGGAGGCGCCGGGCATTTCGCGGACACCGGGCGTCTCAGGAACACCGGGCGTCCCAGGGACCCCGGACGGCCGGATCGGGGGGTGCGCCACGGTGCCTACTCCCCGGGCTTGATCAGATACCCGGCGCCACGCCGGGTGTGGATCATCGGGCTGCGTCCCGCGTCGATCTTGCGCCGCAGATACGAGATGTAGAGCTCGACGACGTTGGCCTGGCCGCCGAAGTCATAGCTCCAGACCCGGTCGAGGATCTGCGCCTTGCTGAGCACCCGGCGAGGATTGCGCATGAGATAGCGCAGCAGCTCGAACTCGGTCGCGGTGAGATGGATCTCCCGGCCGCCGCGCGACACCTCATGGCTGTCCTCGTCCAGGATCAGATCGCCGACGGCCAGCACCGACTCGCTGCGCGCGGCCGCCGCTCCCGACCTGCGCAGCAGGCCCCGCAGCCGGGCGACGACCTCCTCCAGGCTGAACGGCTTGGTGACGTAGTCGTCGCCGCCCGCCGTCAGCCCCGCGATCCGGTCCTCCACCGCGTCCCGCGCGGTCAGGAACAGCACCGGGACATCGGGCAGTTCGCGGCGCAGCCGCCCCAGCACCGTGAGCCCGTCCATATCGGGCAGCATGACGTCCAGGACCACCGCGTCCGGGCGCAGCTCACGGGTGATCCGGATCGCCTCCGCGCCGTCGCCCGCGGTGCGCACCTCCCAGCCCTCGTAGCGCAGGGCCATCGACAGCAGGTCGGCGAGCGCCGACTCGTCGTCCACGACCAGCACCCGGACGGGGCTCCCATCGGGGCGCAGCAGCTCGGTACGCCCATGGGGCGAGGTCGGCATCATGGGCCCTACCCTCCGGGCGGGTCCTGAGAGGTCGCTTTCGGCTACCTGTGAATTACCTGAGAATCCTGTGGGGGCGCGGAACAACGACGGAGACACGGAACGACGACGGGGAACGCGGAACACCTGCGGGGAACGCGGAACACCTGCGGGGAACGCGGAACACCTGCGAGGGACGCGGAACAACCCGGGGCAGGCGGAATAAGCGGAAGGACTCTCCGGCTTCCCCCTGTATGAGTTCTCGTCCCGCACTTGGCAAGATCGGCATCTGGACCGCGGCCCTGAAGACGGATTCCCTACCATCAGAGCAGGTCAGCGAGGTGGCGGCCGAACTGGACGAGCTGGGGTACGGCGCCATCTGGCTCGGTGGCAGCCCCAGCCCGGATCAGGCCGGTGTCCTGCTGGAGGCCACCTCCCGGATCACCATCGCCACCGGAATCCTGAGCATCTGGGACCACGAGGCGGCCTATGTGGCCGAGCGGCACGCCGCGCTCAACGCGGCCCACGACGGCCGCTTCCTCCTCGGCCTCGGCGTGAGCCACAGCGCGCTCGCCGGTGAGCGCTATCGGCGTCCGTACACGGCGATGAAGGAGTACCTGACCGCGCTGGACTCCGCTCCGACCCCGGTCCCCGCCTCCCAGCGGGTCCTGGCCGCCCTGGGCCCCAAGATGCTGGAGCTGTCCCGCGACCGCGCGACCGGCGCGCATCCGTATCTCGTCACTCCGGAGTACACCGCCGAGGCGCGCGACATCCTGGGGAAGGATTCCGTGCTCGCGCCGGAGCTGAAGGTCGTCCTCGACACGGATCTGGACCGCGCCCGCGCCACGGCCCGTGGTTACCTCGCCCGCTACCTGGCGCTGCCCAACTACACCAACAACTTCCTGCGGCTGGGCTTCGAGGACGCGGACTTCGCGGACGGCGGCAGCGACCGTCTCATCTCCGCCATGTTCGCCCTCGGCGACGCGGAGGTGATCCGGGCGCGCGTCGACGAGTTCCTGTCCGCGGGCGCGGACCATGTCGCGATCCAGGCGGTGACCGACAGCCCGTTGGCCGACGTCCCGCGCGCGGAGTGGCGCACGCTGGCCGAGGCGCTGCCGCTGGACAAGGGCTGAGCCTCTCAGCCCGTCAGCCCCCTCGGCCCTTCGCTCCGCCCGCCCGGCGCCGACATGGCGCCGGGCGGTCCTCATATCCCGGACAAGCGCGCGTCATATCCCGAACAGACGCGCCGCGTTCCCGTAGCACACCGCGCGCAGCCACTCCTCGTCCTGGCCGATCCGCGTCAGCGCGTCCAGCGCGTGCAGGTACCCGTACGGGATGTTGGGGAAGTCGCTCCCGAACAGCACCCGGTCCCCCAGAGCGGCCAGCCTTCCCCGCTCCGCCCGCGGAAAAGGCCACCGGCTCTCGGTGAAGTCGGTGAAGGCCATCGTGGTGTCCAGATGCACCTCCTCGTACCGCTCCGCCAGCGCCAGGAAGTCCGCGTACTCCGGCAACCCCATATGCGCGATGATCAGGCGCAGCCGAGGATGACGGGCCAGCACCCGCCCCACCGGCTCCGGCCCGGTGTACTTGCCCGGATCGGGCCCCGATCCGCAGTGGATGACGATGGGCGTCCCGCTCTCGGCGAGCGTGCCCCACACCGGGTCGAGCAGCGCGTCGCCCGGGTCGTACGCCCCCACCTGCACATGGGCCTTGAACACCCGCGCCCCGCCTTCGAGCGCGGCACGCACGTACTCCTCCACACCGGGCTCGGGGAAGAAGGTCGCGGTGTGCAGACAGTCGGGCGTACGGGCGGCGAATCCGGCCGACCAGTCGTTCAGCCACCGCGCCATATCCGGCTTGTGCGGATAGAGCATCGAGGTGAAGGCGCGCACCCCGAACGCCCGTAGCACCGCGAGGCGTTCGTTCTCCTCCTCGCGGTAGGTGATGTGCCAGCGGGGCTCGACGGCGTCGAAGTAGGCCCAGACCTTGTCCAGTACGCGCTGCGGCATGAAGTGGGTGTGCACGTCGATGAGTCCGGGCAGCCCGAGCTCCTGCCAGAACCGCTGCACCGACACCACGGCGGGATCGTCCATGCGGGTCACGATAGTTGCCCCGGGCGTCTGTGCCACAGCCTCGTCTCAGGGCCGCTGCGAGTTGATCACAGCCTCAACCAGTGGTTTTGTCACGCCCATGATGATCTGCGGTGACAGGATCACCTCAAGGGGAACCGACACGGTGAGCTGACGCTCCGGCGCCGGCGTATCCATCTGGGACCGGCCTGAGGCCAGCACCTGAGGCTCTTCGACACCACCTCCGGCCACCGCCGCCCGCCCGACGTCGTCACCGACCACGACCAGCCACGGGGGACCATCCATGCTCAACCGCCCGCCTCGCGCCACCCGATTCCGGGCCGCTCTCGTCTGCGCCCTCGGCGTCACCCTCCTCGGCCTCGCCACCGCCGGCTGTGAGGACGACACGGCCGCGTCCGGCTCCGGCCGACGGCAGTCCGCGACCCGCGCCGACCTGGCCACCGACGGCGACGGCGGCAAGACGCTCCGGCTCGGCGAGCCCACATCGATCACCTACAAGCGCGGCTCGGACCATATGCGGGGCGCCCTGCGAGTCACGGCGGTGAGCGTGCGCAAGGGCACACATGCGGAGCTGAAAAAGGCGGGCACGGAACCGTCCGACGTACGGACGACCCAGCCGTACTACGTCACCATGGCTTTCGAGAACGTCGGAGAGAACTCCCTCCACTACCCCTTCCTCAACACCCCCACCGGGCTCGAAGACACCAACGGTGTGGACGACCAGCCGCTCATCACCGGCGACACCGAGGTGGCGGAATGTCCCGGCAAGGACCCGGACGACTTCGCGGTGGGGGCGAAGGTCTCCCTGTGCAAGGTGTTCCTGGTACCGAACGGCATACGGCCGTCGGTGGTGACGTACAGCACAGGCGATGACACCAAGCGGCCGGTGAGCTGGAAGGTCACGCACTGACGGCGGCGACGGGGCGGCGGCGGAAACCGCGGCGGGACGCTGCGGGGACCGCTGCTCGAACCACGAGATGACCGAACGACCGAGGGCCCGGCACTGGAAAAGTGCCGGGCCCTCGGTACCTGAGTAGCGGGGACAGGATTTGAACCTGCGACCTCTGGGTTATGAGCCCAGCGAGCTACCGAGCTGCTCCACCCCGCGTCGATGAACGTAACTCTACGTCGTTCTCCCCGCTAAGGGAAATCCACCCTCCCCACACCGACTCAGCGAAGAACCCCGGCCACGACCGAGACGGCTCCGACGACCGCCCCGTACCCGAGGATCGTCAGCAGCGGCCAGGGGACGGGCCGGGGAACGAGCACCCGCCAGCGGAAGCCGTAGTCCCGGTACTCGGCCATGCACCGCGTTCAACGTGCCCATGACCCCGGCCGCCCGCTTCCCCCGCGCGCCCTGCGGGCCGTAGCGCTCACGGATCGCGGGGCGGATAGTCATCGACCAGCGCATCCCTGGCGACCAGCAGCCCGCCGACGATCACCCCGGCGAACAGCACCACCAGCACAAGAGCGCAGGAAAGGGCTCACCGCGACCAGCCGCCACCAGCTCATGACACCGCAGCACAGAGCAGAAACTTAGGCTTACCTAACTTAAAGTGCTCCGCCCCGGCCTCACCGGCCCCCGAAGCTCATCACCCGACGCTGGGCAATCCGCCGGCCAACGCATCGAAGGCGAACGCCAGACGGCTTTGATGCGCCGCACTGATCTCGTCGATATCCCCTCCGGCAAGTCGCCGCCGCACCGTTTCGACGGCAACCGTGCGGTATGCGGCTACAAGCAAGGCCGCGGTCAGCGCGCCGTCGCCGGAGAAGCGAGCGTCGGCGTCGAGTTCCGCCGCAAGCGCCTCCTCCATCTCGGACGCGAAGAGGCGGAGTCGTGCGATCAGCGCGGGAGAGGCCATCAGGGTGCGCATGAACGGCTCGACTCCCTCCCCCAGCCCGGACAGCACATGGCGTTGCGCGGCCAGCGCGAGGGCGGCTTGGCGCATCGCTTCGACGGGATCGATGTGGTCCGCGCGCTCACGGATCACGGCCCGCATGGTGTCGAGGGCGTCCGGAAAGCGGTCGAACAGGAGGTCCTCTTTGCGGTCGAAGTGCGCGAAGACCGTCACCTTCGACACTCCGGCGGCTGCGGCGACCTCGTTGATGGTCACGTCATCGAACCCGCGCTCCAAGAACAGCTGAGTTGCGACGGAGGCGATGCGAGCCCGGGTCTGTGCTCCGCCGCGGTCCCCTCGATTCGGCATGTGACAACGCTAACCTTCCTCGTTACCCTTACCCGGTAAGTTTACCAAGTAAGGATCAGGAGCTTGCCATGCAGCGCACCGATGTGATCGTTGTCGGAGCCGGCCCCACGGGCCTCTTCCTCGCCGGCGAACTGGCCCTCCTGGGCGTGCGGGTGACGGTTCTGGAGCGGCTCCAGGAGCCCGATCCGACGATCAAGGCCGGGTCGATCAATGTCGCCAGCGCCGAAATCCTCGACCGGCGCGGGTTGCTCCCGGCCGCGGAGGACGTACAGCGCCGGCTGCTCGCATCCGTCGTCGCCTTCGCCGGCCGTAAGAACGCCTTCGTGAACCAGCCGGACTCGCACGAGGAGAACTCGCACGAGCGGAGCGCGCGCCTCGAGCGTGCCGCGCACCGCTTCCCGGTCGCCGGACACTTCGCGGGCATGCTGTTCCGCAATGAGCTGGTCGATCAGGGCGACCCGGTGCTGGCCCGGCACACCTCGGCGGCCAACGGCATCCTTGTTCCCCAGCACGACCTCGAACTGCTGCTCGGGGCCCACTGCGCCCGTCTCGGCGTAGAGGTGCGCCGCGGTATCGAGGTCCACGGTGTGCGCGGCGCGGACGCGAACCTTACGGACGACGACGACGTCGACGCCGATGTCGTGGTGGAGACCAGCGCGGGTGAGATGACGGCCGGGTGGGTCGTGGCCGCCGACGGCGGCCGCAGCGCGATCCGCAGGCAACTGGGCATCGGCTTCGTCGGCACCGACCCGCAGATGGTGGGATACCAGGCGGTCGCCGACTTCGATGACCCCAGCGGGCTGAGCCGCGGCTGGACCTGGACGCCCCGCGGAATCTACGCCTACGGCCCGATCCCCGGGCGCATTCTCGTCGCCCGCTTCGGCCCGCAGCCGCAGGACCGCGACGCCCCCGTCACACTCGAGGAACTACAGCAGGCCGTACGCGACGTCACCGGTGTCAACGTGACGCTCAACGGCCTTCGCGGCCGGGCGACCCGCTGGTCCGACAATGCCCGGCAGGCCCAGTCCTACCGGCACGGCCGGGTGCTCCTCGCGGGCGATGCCGCGCACGTGCACTCGCCGTTCAGCGGCCAGGGACTGAACCTCGGCCTGGGCGACGCCGCCAACCTCGGCTGGAAGCTCGCCGCGACCGTGCACGGATACGCTCCGGCCGGACTGCTCGACACCTACGAGAGCGAACGCCACCCGATCGCGGCGTGGGTCCTCGACTGGACGCGAGCGCAGGTCGCTCTGATGCGCGGCGACGAACGCACCGCGCAGCTGCGCAAGGTCGTCGGCGAGGAACTGTTCACGGTGCCGGGCGTGATGAACCGCGTGGTCGCGCTGACGTCGGGGATCACCCAGCGCTACGACGTCACCGACAACCTCACCGACAAGGTCGCTGACGGCGTTCCCGACGGGATCGCCGACAAGGCGGCGGCACCGGTCGGATCGATCGCCGGAGACGTCGCGTTGTCCTCCGGCGGCCGGCTCGCCGACCACGCCCACGACGGCCGCTTCGTCCTCGTCGACCGTTCCCCCGACGGCCGCTTCGCCCAGGCCGTACGCCCGCTGGAACACAGGATCACCTACGTCGCCGACCCCGCCTCCGACACATCACCGCCCAGCCTGTTCGTACGTCCGGACGGTGTCATCATCTGGACCACCTCACGCGACACCGCTTCGTCCGACGACGCCGTCCTCAAGGAGCTCGACACCGCCATCCAGCGTTGGGTCGGCACGCGCTGAGAGAGCCGGTCGATGCGATGGAGCTGCGGGACCGAGACTCAGGAGGCCAACCGCTCGCGTGCGGTGCGACCTGATCCTGTGGGTTCGACCTCGCCGTCAGGCTGGTTGATCTCGGCCCACACCTCATCGAGCGAAAGGCCGAGGACATCGGCGATCGCCGCGATGGTCGGGAAGGCAGGGGTGGCTACGCGACCGGACTCGATCTTCCGAAGGGTCTCTGGTGAGACACCTGCGTCCAGCGCGGTATCGAGCATCGAACGCTCCCCCCTGGCCCGACGGAGGAGGGCGCCGAGGCGCTGCCCGCGCTCGACCTCTGCGGGAGTGAGCGGCAACCTGACCATGGCCCCGATTCTAATACCGGTATAGTAAGGCCGGTATAGTTATTGGTTACATGAGTACGTGAGAAGGACGCCGCATGATCGAGATCCTGAGCCCCACCGAACTGACCCGAGCAAAGGACACAGGCGCTCTGGTCGCCGACATCCTGCACACGCTGAAGGGCCGTAGCGCGGTCGGCACGAACCTTCTGGACATCGATCGGTGGGCCAAGGCCATGATCGTCGAGGCGGGGGCGCTGTCCTGCTACGTCGACTACGAGCCGTCCTTCGGACGCGGCCCGTTCGGCCACTACATCTGCACGGCCGTCAACGACGCCGTGCTCCACGGACGGCCGCACGACTACACGCTGGCCGACGGCGACCTGCTGACACTCGACCTCGCCGTCTCCAAGGCCGGAGTCGCCGCAGACGCCGCCATCAGCTTCATCGTGGGCGACGCGAAGCCCCCGGAGAGCGTCGCGATGATCGACGCGACCGAACGCGCACTGGCCGCGGGGATCGCCGCCGCCGGGCCCGGGGCTCGCATCGGCGACATCTCCCATGCCATCGGCACGGTCCTCAGCCAGGCGGGGTACCCGATCAACACCGAGTTCGGCGGTCATGGCATCGGATCGACGATGCACCAGGACCCGCACGTGTCGAACACCGGTCGGCCCGGCCGCGGTTACAAACTGCGGCCTGGGCTGCTGCTGGCACTGGAGCCGTGGGTGATGGCGGACACCGCCCAGCTCGTCACCGACGCCGATGGCTGGACCCTCCGAAGCGCGACAGGCTGCCGGACGGCGCACAGTGAGCACACGATCGCCATCACCAACGACGGAGCCGAAATCCTCACCTTGCCCCAGCAGGTGCGGCCGTGAGTGACGCGTTATACCTGAGGTTTCAGGGGACGGTCCGAAGCCCGCGAGGCCACTTCCCCGGTGTCTTCGCACTGGCCAACGGCCTCGCACGGGCAGGCCAACTGAGTGACGAGGAACATCGATTCTGGCGAGCGGGCAACGACTGGTTCAACGCCAACTTCGCCAACCCCGCCGAGGTCGATCCCTCGGTCTACGACCCCGAACTGAACCCAGGAGCCGTGGCGTGGTTCAAAACCACCGCCCTGGAACTGATCGCCCGGGTGGACGGCTACCTGAAGATCCTCGCCCGGCATGAAGTCGCGTGCGAGCGAATCGAATCATCGAACCCAGGAAAGATCATCTACGAGGACCCGGACCAGGTAGTCGTCACTCCCTGGAAGAACGAGGGCGCAGGACCGCTGGAGTGATGGCGGCGAGTGGCGACGCGCACGCCCACTCCCCCGCTGTCCCATCGAGCCCTCGGCACAGCGTCAACGGCCATGGCCTCGATCCGACCCTCGATCCGGGCCGCAACCGCCCCACCGCTCGATCAGCCGGTCGGCGATCGCATCGAGGTCCTGCCCGATGTAGTCGGGCTGCGGGCCGACGTCGAGTGGCGCGTTGCCCTCGCGGAGGATGAGCGCGGACTGCCAACCGGCGGCCGCAGCGCCGATCGTGTCCCAGACGTGGCACGCGATCATGCAGATGTCCCCAGGATCGGCCTCGAGCGCGGCGGCCACCCCCTGGTACACCTCCGGCGCCGGCTTATGGCGTCGTACGGTCTCGACGCTGAAGCGGCGCTCGAACAGATCGATCACACCCGCCCGCTCCAGTTGCCGCTCGGAGACCTCCAGCGTGTTGTTGGTGAGCGTGAACAGCCGGAACCCGTGGTCGCGGAGCCGGCGCAGGGCCGCCGGGACTTCGGGATGGGGCGGCATGGCGGCAAACCGCTCTGTGAGCTCGGCACCGTCTGCGTCACTGATCGTGATGTCGCGTGTGGCAGCGAGCATCCGGAGCACGGCACCGCCGATGTCGGTGAACGGAACGTACGCTCCGCTGAGCGTGAGCGCCTCGGAGTAGGTGACCAGGTTGGCGAACCACAGGCGCATGGCGCCGGGGTCGTTGAAAATCCTGTCGAAGGCGGGACGGAGCGCGTCCAGGTTGAGCAGGGTTTCGTTGACGTCAAAGACCAGGATCGGTCGCTCAGGCATAGCGGATCCTTCGTTCACCGGCGGGACAGACGACTCTCAGCGCGGGCGCAGGCCACCAGCATTCCCCAGCAAAGCCGTGATCGACAGCATCGACAGTACGCGGTGCGGACGATGCGGCGGGCAGACCGTTTGCCGTCGCTCGCGACCGAACTGCCGACGGTCCGCCTCGGACGTTAGCGGAGCGTTAGCCGTACAGCGATAGATCATCAGCGGCGCCCGACAGTCTTGTTCTCACGAAGCCGAAACACCACGTCGAGCGAACGGGAATGAAGATGTCGCACCGCACCACAGTCCGCCACGCCCGCAAGACCGCCGCCGCCATGCTGATCGCCGTCGCCGCCTTCGGGCTCACCGCCTGCCAGGACGGCGACACCAACTCCTCGTCCTCATCCCCCTCCGCGAGCGCCACGCAATCCCCCACCTCCGCGGCCAAGCCCGGCCAGGACTCGGACCAGGACTCCGCCAAGGGCACCCCGTCGGGTACCCCCAGGAAGC